>NZ_JBEPLH010000004.1:0-480064 GCF_040545135.1 Burkholderia sp. 572
AACGAAGTCGCTGACGGTGCAGTACGACCGAGTGATGTACTTGCTGGAGGACACGCCGGCCAACCGGAAGCTGATCGACCGGCAGATCGAGGTGTGGGAGTACCCGGATGGACGGATCGAACTCCGGGCTGACGACCGTGTGTTGGACTGCAGACAGTACGACCGACTGTCTGAAATCGATCAAGGTGCCGTCGTCGAACACAAGCGCTTGAGTCACGTGCTGCAGATCGCGCAAGCGCTTCAGGCGCAACGCGATAACAGTCGAATCGGCAAGGCCCCATCTCGAACGCATCGTGGCGACTCGACGCGAACCAACCGAAACGAAGCCGAACCGGGTAAGAAGAAGCAACGCAAGATCACGCAGGCCGACGTCGAGCATGTGATCGTCGATCTGGCGCAACGTCGGCAAACCGCAAAGCCAGCAGACAAACCAGGCCGTCGGTCTGCAAAAGCTGAGGAAGCGAAGGTAAGCGCCCTGCCCGTTCAGGCGCCGACCTTCGACTCTGCGTAACGGTTAAAGCGAAGAAAGAAACGCAGCAAAACCAACCTCAAAACCGGACATTTCTATTTAGCTGGCGCCACGACATCTTGAAATGGCTACGACATGTGTGTAGGTCCCAAGTTCAGATGCCGCGTTTCCGCTAAAGGTTGATCGCCTGCACCCTTGGGAGCGCCGGCGATGAACGCGACTGGGACGATCACCATGACGATGCGCGAGCCGGATCGATATTGACGACCCGACAGGTCCACCGACTGGTCGCCCGGCTTCGGGAACATGGCGCGGCATGTTTGGTATCGGGACACCGAGCGAAGCCCGGCAATAAGTGAGCAATACCAACGGGATCGAGTCGAGCGCTTCCCATGGATCCGGCGCTTCTTCGTGAGAAGATGATGACCGACCGCCAGAACGAGTCGCTCCGTGAACAGCTGCTCCGATTCGATATTGCCCCGCGACGCGGGATGAAATGCGATGCCGGGATCAAACCGGCGCGCCCCGACCGAGATGCGCGCACACCGCGACGCGTGCACTCGAACGCACCCTGCGAAGATCCACGCCCGCCCACTCCTGCCGCGACACCCCGCCCGGCAACTACCACTACTGCCAGTACCTCCGCCGTCCGTGCCCCCTTACTCTTGTCGGCATCGCTGGCGCGCCGTCCGAGGCCGCGCCGCTTCGACCGGAGACACGACAGATGCCATTTGACTGGACGCAGGAACAGCATGCGACGCTCGCGCGCTTTCGCGACATCGGCACGGAGATCGCCGCGGCGGAACGCGACGCTCGCGCGCCTGCCGGATTCGATGCAGCCGGCTGGACCCGGCTCGGCCAGGAAGGGCTGTGGGACATGATCGTGCCGGAGACCTACGGCGGCGACGGTCACGGTTGGTGGCACTTTTCCGCGGCGCTGGAGGGGCTTGCATCGACGATCCGCCGCCCGGCGCTGCTGCTGTCGGTGATCGCGCAGGCCGGCATGGTGCGCGCGCTCGAACGCTACGGCACGGCAACCCAGCAGGACCGCTATTTCGGCGCGATCCTGCGCGGCGAACTGAGCGCGACGGCGATCGCCGAACCGGGCACCGGCACCGACGTGCGCAGCATTGCGACGAAGCTGGTCGAGCACGGCGACGGCTACCGGCTGACCGGCAGCAAATTCAACATCGCGCACGCGCCGCTCGCGCGCTTCATCCTCGTCGTCACGCGTGTCGAAACGCTCGGCCGGCGCAATACGGCGCTCGTGATCGTCGACCGCGACCAGCCGGGCATGACCGTCGCGGCGCCCGACCGCAAGCTCGGCCTCGACGACCTGCCCACCGGCGCGCTGCATTTCGACGACTGCCCGATCGCGCGTGGCCAGCTGCTGGGCGAACCGGGCGCCGGGCTCGGCAACCTGATCGACATCATTTCGCTCGGCCGCCTCTACTACGGCCTCGTCGCCGCGCAGGTGACGGCGCCGTACCTGCGCGACGCAATCGCCTATTGCCGCGACCGGCGCAGCTTCGACAGCACGATCGACGCGCACCAGTACGTGCAGCGTCGCCTGGTCGACCTGCAGATCGGCATCGAGCGCGGCACGTGGCTCGCGCGCGGCGCGCTCGCGCAGTTGCTGACGGATCACCCCCAAGCGCTGATGTCCTGCTCGATCGCGAAGCTGGTCGGCGCGCAGGATCTCGTCGACGGCGCGCTTGGCCTCGTGCGGCTGTACGGCAGCCTCGGCTACCAGGCCGGGCCGGTGGCCGCATTCGCGTCGGACGCGCTGGGTTTCATGAGCGTCGGCGGAACCGAGGAAATGCATCGCAAGAACATCTTCAACCAGATGATGCGCGCCGGCTGAACGCCCGCCATCGACATGCGTACGACGCACCCTACAGGAATCCAAGCATGACAACGACCCACCGACGCCCTTCCCGCCTGCGCCGCTCCTGGCTGTTCCTCGCCGGCGCCGATCACGATGCGCTCGTCGACGGCGCCGCGAGCGGCGCGGACGTATTGATCCAGGAACTCGAGACCTTTACGCCGCCGGACCGGCGTCCGGCCGCGCGCGAACTCAGCGAGCGCGTGCTCGCGGGCTGGCGCGATGCCGGCATCCTCGCGTCCGTGCGCGTGAACCCGCTCGACGCGGGCGGCATCGACGACCTGCGCGCGGCGATGCGCGGCCGGCCGGACATCGTGATGATGTCGTACGTCGCGACGCCCGAGCAGGTCGTCGCGCTCGACGAAGCCGTCACGCGCTTCGAGCGCGAATACGATATCGCGCCCGGCTCGACGGAACTGGTGCCGAACATCGAGTCGACGCTCGGGCTCGTGAACACGATGGCGATCGCGCGTTCGAGCCCGCGCGTGTCGGCCGTGCTCGTCGCGACCGAGGACATGGTGGCCGACATGGGGGCCGAGCGCACCCGCGCGGGCCGCGAGCTCGACTATGTGCGCTCGCGCTTTCGCGTCGAATGCGCGGCCGTCGGCATCACCGCGATCGACTGCCCGTACAGCTATGCCGACAACGAAGGCGCGGAGCTCGACATGCGCGTGTCGCGCGGCCTCGGATACCAGGCCAAGGCGATCGTCAACGCGCAGTTCGTGCCGGTCGTCAATCGCGTGCTGACGCCGACGGCCGATGAAGTCGCCCTCGCCCGTCGCGTGATCGACGCGTTCGACACCGCCCGGCGCGCGTCCGGCGGCCGCCGCGTGGCCGCGGCCGTCGTCGACGGTTTCCTCGCGGAAGTCCCCGACTATCTCGCCGCGCACCGGCTGATCGCCCGCGCGACGCAATTCGGCATTGCCTGAGCCCGCCATGGATACGATCGCCACGCGCCTGAAGGCGCTGAAAACCCTCGCGCATGCGGCGCCGCACGTTCCGGCCGAGAACTGGCCCGACACGCCGCAAGCGCAATTCGAACGCTGGCTCGACGAGGCCGTTGCCGCAGGCGCCGTCGAACCGCAGGTGATGACGCTGTCGACGGTCCGCCCGGACGGGCGGCCCGACGCACGCTCCGTCGTACTGCTGAACGTCGACGCACGCGGCTGGCATTTCGCGGCGAGCACGCGCAGCCCCAAGGGGCGCCAGATCGAAAACCGGCCGTTCGCCGCGCTGACGTTCTATTGGCCGGTGATCGCGAGCCAGGTCCGCCTGAGCGGCCCGGTCGAGCGGCTGCCGGCCGCCGAAGGCCGCGCCGATTTCGCGGGCCGCCCGGAGCGGTCGCGCGCGAGCATCCTGGCCGGCCGGCAAAGCGAACGGCTCGACGATCCCGCCGACCTGACGCGCGCGATCGACGCGCAACTCGCGCGGCTGGCCGCCGACCCCGCACTCGTGTCGGAGGACTGGCACCTGTACACGCTCGCACCGGACGAAGCCGAATTCTGGCGTGCCGACAGCGCACGCCGTTTTGCGCGGCAGGCGTACCGTCGTGACGGTCAGTGCTGGGAACGGTGTGCGCTATGGCCTTGAAATCCGCCGCACTCCCGTCGCGACCGGGCGGCACCCTGCATGACGGCATGAATGACCGGATGCACGAAGACACGCGCCTCACGCACGCGGGCCGCGACAGCGCGGCCTGGCACGGCTTCGTCAATCCGCCCGTCTACCATGCGTCGACCGTGCTCAGCCCGACGGTGTCCGATCTGCTGAACCGCACGCAGCCGTATATCTACGGCCGCCGCGGCACGCCGACGACCGACGCGCTCGAGCGCGCGGTGACGAGCCTCGAAGGCGGTGCCGGTGCGGTGCTGTGTCCGTCGGGCTTGTCAGCGTGCACGCTGGCGCTGCTGTCGTGCCTGAAGCCCGGCGATCACCTGTTGATGACCGCATCGGTCTACGGCCCGGTACGCCATGCGTGCGAAGGCGTGCTTGCGCGGCTCGGCGTCGAGACGACCTGGTACGACGGCAGCACGCCCGTCGCCGCCGCATTCCGTGCGAATACGCGCGCGCTGTATGTCGAAGTGCCGGGCTCCTATACGTTCGACATGCACGATATCCCGGCGCTCGTCCGGCTCGCGCACGCACACGGCGCGCTGGTCGTCGCGGACAACAGCTGGGCCACGCCGCTCTTCTTTCAACCGCATGCGTTCGGCATCGACCTGTCGATCCAGGCCGGCACCAAGTACCTGGTCGGGCATTCCGATGCGATGCTCGGCACCGTGTCGGCCACCGAACGCGCGTGGCCCGCGTTGAAGCAGCTGCACGGCGATCTCGGACTGTGCGCGGGCCCCGACGACGTCTATCTCGCACTGCGCGGGTTGCGCACGCTCGGCGTGCGGCTGCGGCAACACCAGCGCAACGCACTGGCGGTCGCGAGCTGGCTCGCGACGCGCCCCGAAGTGCAGCGCGTGCTGTATCCGGCCCTCCCCGGCGACGACGGACATGCGCTGTGGCGCCGCGATTTCCGCGGCGCATCGGGGCTGTTCTCGGTCGTGCTGCAGCCGGCGCCGGCGCACGCGGTCGAAGCGTTTCTCGACCACCTCGCGCTGTTCGGGCTCGGTTATTCGTGGGGCGGCTACGAGAGTCTCGCGCTGCCGTTCGAGCTGGACGCGCACGGCCTTGCCGCGCGCTGGCCGGCCGGCAGCCGCGGCGTGCGCGTGCATGTCGGGCTCGAGGACCCGGACGACCTGATCGCCGATCTCGCGGCCGGTCTCGATCGTTATGCGGCGTGCGCGCGGCAGGCCGCCGCCTGCGAGGATGCCGCGCGATGCTGACCGTCTGGGGCCGCCGCACGTCGTTCAACGTGCAGAAGGTGTTGTGGCTCATCGGCGAGCTGGGCGTGCCGTACCGGCACATCGCGGCAGGCGGTGAACACGGTTCGCTGCAGACGCCCGCGTTCGCGGCGCTGAATCCGACCTGCCGGATTCCGGTGATCGACTGGGATGGCGACGTCGTGTGGGAGTCGCACACGATCCTGCGCTATCTCGCCGCGCGGGTGCCGAACAATCCGTTCTGGTGCCGCGACGCGTTCGCCCGTTCGCGCGCGGAGCGCTGGATGGACTGGTCGCAGACCGCGCTCGAACCCGACGTGATGACCGGGCTGTTCTGGGCGCTCGTGCGAACGCCGCCGGAGCGGCGCGACGATGTGCTCGTGCGCGACAAGGCCGCACGCAGCGCGACGCATTTCCAGCTGCTCGACCGGTTGTTGTCGACCCAGCCCTTCCTGGGCGGTGCGACGCCGGGCCTGGCCGACATTCCGGCCGGCGCGACGCTGTTCCGCTATTTCTCGCTCGACGTCGAGCGGCCGCCGTTGCCGCACGTCGAGGCCTGGTATGCCCGCCTGAGCCGACGCCCCGCCTATCGCGAACAGGTCATGGTGTCGTTCGACGCGTTGCGCGGTCAGCCGGGCTGACTCTGCGCGTGACGACTCACACGGCCTCGCGGTTTCACGAACTCACGACCCTCTCGACACGACATGACGCACTCCGCCCTTCGTCCGATCCTGATCGTCCTGCACCGCGAACAGTCGAGCCCCGGCCGGATCGGCCGGCTGCTTGCCGCCCGCGGCCATCCGCTCGACATTCGACGCCCGCCGCTCGGCGATCCGCTGCCGGCGACGCTGGCCGACCATGCGGGCGCCGTGGTGTTCGGCGGCCCGATGAGCGCCAACGACGGCGATCGCTGGATTCAGGATGAAATCGACTGGATCGGCGTGCCGCTGCGCGAGGCGGCACCCTTTCTCGGTGTCTGCCTGGGGGCGCAGATGATGATCCGCCACCTGGGCGGCCGCGTGATCGCGCATCGCGACGGGCGCGCGGAAATCGGCTATTGGCCGATCGCCGCGACGCCCGCCGGCCGGCGCCTCGGGTCGTGGCCGTCGCACGTCTACCAGTGGCATCGCGAGGGCTTCGAACGCGTCGCCGGGCTCGAGATCCTCGCGACCGGCGAGCACTTCGAGAACCAGGCCGTGCGCTACGGACCGCGCGCATACGGCGTGCAGTTTCATCCGGAAGTGAGCTATCCGATGATGCGGCGCTGGAGTACGGCCGCCGCGCACAAGCTGTCGGCGCCCGGTGCGCAGGATCTCGCGACGCAGGCACGCGAAGGCCGGCGGCACGACCGCGCGACGGCCGCGTGGCTCAGCGCGTTTCTCGACCGCTGGCTCGACGATGCGCCCGCATCAGGTCGGCACGGTCACGTCGGAGATGCTGATCAGCCCCCACTCGACCGCTCGCAGCACGGCTTCGTGCCGACGTGACACGTTGAACTTGCGGCGGATGTTCATGAAGTGGAAATTGATGCACGACTCGGTCACGTTCAGGATGTGGCCGATTTCCCACGACGTCTTGCCGGCCGCGTGCCAGCGCAGGCATTCGACTTCCCGCCGGCTCAGCCGCGGCACGCTGTCGGGCGGTGCATGGCAGCGCGTGCCGGCGATCGCTTCGCACGCGACGTCGCGCAGCAGCGTCAGCGCCGCGAGATGGCGGTCGCAGTGCTCGCGCGTGGCGGCGAGCTCGTCGGTGCTCGCACACAACAGCATGCCGACCTCCCCCTTCGCGCCGCGCACCGGCAGCACGACGCCGCTGCGCATGCCGTACGCGGCCGCCGCTTCGTAACACGGGCGCTGCTCCGGCAGCGCGAACAATGCGTCGTCCCAGACGAGCGGCAGTGCCGAACGGAAGCAATGCCGCAGCATCGGGTCGACGCGGTCGAACTGGCGCTGCCGGTACAGCGCCGTCCAGCCGGGCACGCCGCTGCTCCATTTGCGCGCGAGATCGAACGACGCGCCGGTAAACGGCAACACGATCAGCACGACCTTGTCGAACCCCATTCCGGCGGCCGCGTCGGTCATTCTCTGCCATGACGCGTCCGTGTCGCCGGGTACCAACCATTTCAGACAATCCAGTCCATTCATACAAGCCACCCCGTTCGTTTAGTTGGAATCTGCAGCCAGGCGGACTTGCGCAACCGGTTCGAGACGTTGCGCGCGAACGGGCCGCGCTAGACCGCCTCGGCCAGACGTCGCCGGCCTGCCTGCCTCGCGTCGTCGAGCGACGCCGTCACGTCGAACGGAATGCCGAACGCCTTTTCGATGCCGGATGCGTTCGCGATGGCCGCTTCACGCTCGGCCGGGTCCGGTTCGATCGTGATGAGCGCACGGCAGACCGCGGCGAGCGCGGCTCGGTTCTGCTTGAGCCACATGCCGCGTTCCTTGCGGTCGTCGTGCGCTTCATCCGGGCGGGCCGGCGGAAAGATCATGACAAACGGCTCGCCGTGCCGCATCAGCGCGTGCATGTCGTCGAGCCAGCGCTGTGCGTAGCCGGCGGATGCGATCGCGTCGTTGCGCACGACGACGAACGGAAATTCCGCGACGTCGAACACGGCGAGCATCGCCAGGTCGGGGGGCATGGCACCAGCTTGGTGGGTGGGCATCGGGTCAACCTCCATCGAATTGAACAGCATGGGTCGGAACGGGCCGCGCGGCGCCCGCTTCATCGTTTCGCGGCGGCGCCGGGGCCGAACGGCGGACGGGCGAGCCAGACCACCGCGATCACGGCGAGATACACGCAGCCGAGCGCGAACGAAACGTCGTTGAACGAGATCTGGTACGCCTGCGCATCGACGAGGTTGCCCAGCAGCGTCGCCGCGCGCTGCGGATCGCCGCCGCCGAGCCGCGCGACTTCGGCGCGTACGGCGGGATCGAACGCGCTCACGTGCTCGCTGAGCTGCGCGTGGTGCAGGATCGCGCGCCGGTCCCACAGGAACGACGTGATCGACACCGCGAAGCTCGCGCCGAGCGTGCGCAGGAACGTCGACAGGCCGGAGCCGGCGGCGATCTCGTCCGGCTTCAGGTCGGACAGCAGGATGCTGTTGATCGGCATGATGAACAGTGCGAGGCCGAGGCCCTGCAGCAGCTGGATCAGCGCGATGTGCGTGAAGTCGATGTCGGGCACGAAACCCGCGCGCAGGAACGACGACGTGCCGAGGATCGCGAACGCGCAGCACACGAGCACGCGCATGTTGAAGCGCGGCGCGTACTTGCCCATGAACGGCGTCATCAGCACCGGGATCACACCCATCGGCGCGACGGCGAGCCCGGCCCAGAACGCGGTATAGCCGAGCGTGCGCTGCAGCCACTGCGGCACGATCACGTTGACCGCGAAGAACGCCGAATACGCGAGCACGAGCGTCAGCGTGCCGGCCGCGAAGTTGCGATGCGCGAAGAGCCGCAGGTTCACGATCGGGTTCGGCTCGTTGAGCTCCCAGATCAGGAACAGCGCGATGCCGAACGCGGCGACCACCGACATCACGACGATGAACGTCGAGTTGAACCAGTCGGCTTCGTTGCCCTTGTCGAGCACGATCTGCAGCGCGCCGACGCCGACGATCAGCGCGGCGAGGCCCACATAGTCGACGCGCGCGGCAACGGTCGCCTCGACGCGAGCGCGCATCTGCGCGAACACGCACATCGCGGCGAACACGCCGATCGGCAGGTTGATCAGGAACGCCCAGCGCCACGAGTAATGCTCGGTGACCCAGCCGCCGAACACGGGCCCCGCGATCGGCGCGACGACCGTGACCATCGCGATCATCGACAGCGCGAAACCGCGCCGCTGCGGCGGGTAGATCGACAGCATCAGCGCCTGCGTGGTCGGGATCATCGGCCCGGCCACCAGGCCCTGCAGCGCGCGGAACGCAACGAGCTGCGGCAGGTTTTGCGCGAGGCCGCACAGGAGCGACGCGAACGTGAACGCGAGCGTCGCCCACACGAACAGCCGCACCTGCCCGACGCGCTTGACGAGAAACCCGGTCAGCGGCAGCGCGATCGCATTGCTGACCGAGAACGTCGTGACGACCCACGCGCTCTGCGTCGTGCTCACGCCGAAGTTGCCGGCGATCGTCGGCAGCGACACGTTGGCGACGGTGCCGTCCAGCACCTGCATGAACACCGCGAGCGCGAGGCCGAAGGTCGTGAGCCCGACGCTCGACGGTCGAAAACCGCTGTCGGCGGCCGCCATCGGGCCGCTCATCGCACCGTCTCCGCGCGCGCTGCCGACGGCAGGTTCGCATGGATGACGTCGGCGATCAGGCTGTCGGCGCGAGCCAGCTCGTCGCGGTACACGTCGGTGCGGAAGACCGGCGCGCGCTGCTCGCGACGCGACAGCATCGCGCCGCTGCGGTCGTGCTGGTCGACGCGTGCGTGCATCGACAGGCCGATGCGCAGCGGATGCGCGTCGAGCTGGGCCGGCTCCGTCAGCTCGATGCGCACCGGCAGCCGCTGCACGATCTTGATCCAGTTGCCGGTCGCGTTCTGCGCCGGCAGCAGCGAAAACGCGCTGCCGGTGCCGACGCCCAGGCTTTGCACGCGGCCGGTATAACGCACCGCGTCGCCGTACAGGTCGGCGGTCAGTTCGACCGGCTGCCCGATGCGCATGTGTTCGAGCTGCTTCTCGGTGAAGTTCGCATCGACCCACAGCTCGCGCAGCGGCACCACCGCCAGCAGCGGTACGCCGGGCGACACGCGCTGCCCGACCTGCACCGTGCGCTTCGCGACATAACCGGTGACGGGCGTGACGACGTCGGTGCGTGCATGCGCGAGGTACGCGGCGCGCAGCCGTTCGGCCGCGGCCTGCACGTCGGGGTGCGATGCGACCGCGGTGTCGTCGATCAGCGCCTTGCTCGTCTGGTGCTGCTCGCTCAACGTGGCGAGCGCGCTTTGCGCGGCCGCGTACGCGCTTTGCGCGGAGGTCAGCGTGTCGCGTGCATGCGCGAGTTCCTCGCGTGAAATCGCGCCGGAGCGGCCGAGATCCTCGCGGCGGCTGTAGTCGGCCTTCGCCTTGTCGAGCGCGGTGCGTCGCGAGTCGAGTTCGGCGCGTGCGCCGTCGATGCTGTTCGCCAGCCCGCGTTCGTTGCTGTACAGGCCGCGCACCTTGCGCACCGTCGCCGCGAGATCGGCCTGCGCGGTCGCGAGCGCGATCTGCGCGTCGCTCGGGTCGAGGCGTACGAGCGGCGTGCCGGCGCGGACGAGGTTGCCGTCGTCCGCGTCGATCGACACGACGGTGCCCGCCACCTGCGGCGTCAGCTCGACGACGTTGCCTTGCGCGTATGCGTTGTCGGTGGATTCGTACCAGCGTCCGACGATCACGTACCAGATGCCCCAGCCGAGGATGCCGAGCGCGAACACGGCGACGAGCGCGCGCACCAGATGCTTGCGCCGTGCCGGCGGTGCGGGCGGCGTCGCGGGTGCGGCACCGCCGGGTGCCGGTGGCGTGCGGGCGTCCGGCCCGCCCGGCGCGCGGGGGGCGCCGGTGTGGTCGGCCGCCGGCTGCTGGCGGGCGCTGGCGGAATCGGCGGCGGCCGGCCGCGCGGGAGTCTGCAGGGAGTTGTCGCTGCTCATGGTTCGATATCAAGGACGTTGGGAAGGAGTGGCGGCGAGCGCGACGTCGTCCGGCTCGGCGCGAAAGCCGCCGCCGAGCGCGGCGACGAGCTGCAGCGACTGGTCCGCGCGCTGCGCGCGCAGCGCGGCGACCTCGCGGCTCGCGACCAGCAGTTGCTGGCGCACGACGAGCGCGTCGAGGTAGCTGCCGACGCCGGCCCGATAGCGCGCGTCCGCGAGCCGCCACGCATCGGTGGCGGAGTCGAACGCACGCTGCTGCGCATCGGTCTGCACGGCGAGCGAATCCAGCCGGTGCAGATCGTCGGCCACCTCGCCGATCGCACCGATCAGCGTCTTGTTGTAACCGGCGACCGCGAGGTCGTATTGCGCGTCCCGCCTGCGCAGCACGCCGCGCCGCTCGCCGCCGTCGAAGATCGGCAGGCTCACGGCCGGGCTGGCGTTATAGGTGCGCGACGCGGCCTGGAACAGCGATGCGCCCCCGCGCGTCGCGAGCCCGATCAGCGCGGTGAGACTGACGTTGGGCAGGAAATCCGCACGGGCGGCCGCGACGTTGCGGCTGGCCGCCTCGACCCGCCAGCGCGCGGCGACGAGGTCGGCGCGCCGGCCGAGCAGCGCGGCCGGAAGGTCGGCCGGCACCGCGAGCGCGGCCGTCGGCAGCGGCGCGGGCCGCACGAGCGCGAGGCCGCGGTCGGGGCCGGCGCCGAGCAGGATCGCGAGCGCGATGCGCGCACTGTCGATCGCCTGGGCCGTGCGTGCCTGCTCGCGCGTCGCGGCCGCGACTTCGCTTTCCGCCTGGCGCTGTTGCGCGACGTTGTCGATGCCTTTCGTGACGCGCTGGCGCGTGAGCGTGAGCGCTTCGTCGGCGCGCGCGTATTCGGCCCGCGCGACGTCCTGCTGATCGAACGCATACGCGAGATTCACGTAGGCACGCGCAACGTTGACCGACAGCAGCACGCGTGCGGCCTGCGCATCGATTTGCGCGGCGCGCGCTTCGCCGAGCGCGGCTTCCCACGCGGCACGGCGCCCGCCCCACAGATCGAGATCCCAGCTCAGGCCGAGATTGACCTCGCGCGTGTGGCTGAAGAAGCCGCCGCCCTCGCCCGACGAAAACTGGGTACCGGACAGCCGCTCGGCCTTTGCGCTCGCGCGGCCGTCGAGATGCGGCAGCCGCGCGGCCCGCGCTTCGATCACCAGCGCCTGCGCTTCGCGTGCGCGCGCATCGGCGGTCGCGAGATCGGGGTTGCCGGCGAGCGCCTCGTCGATCAGCGCGCTCAGTTGCGCATCGTTCAGCGCACGCCACCAGTCGGCGGCCGGCCAGTCGGCGGCGGGCACATGCGCGAGGCTGCGCGATGCGGCGAGCGTATCGGCGCCGCGCAGCGTGCCTGCGGGTGCGAGCCCGTCGCGGCTCGCGCACGCGCCGAGCACGACGAGCGCGGCGGCGGCGGCGATTCGCGACATGACGCGCAGTGCGCCGGCATCGCGTGTCCAGGGAGCAAGTGCTGCATGCATCGCATTCCTCTGCTTCGTATCGGTTTGAACACGACACGCATTGTTGGACGCCCCCGGGCAAAGCTGATAATGTCGTTTAGACAAAAAATAATGAATTCCGGCCATGCCCATCCGAGACACTTCTCCACCGCGCACCCTGCAGCGCGCCGATTCCGATCCGAGCGAACGCGAGGACGGCCCGTCACTGATCGCCGTCTGGGGGGAGGACGACGGCAGCAACACGTACCGGCTCGGCACCCGCGAGGTCGACTGGCACAGCCATCTGCGCGGCCAGGTGTTCTGCGTGGAAAGCGGTTTCGCGCACGTGCGCACGCCGCACGGTTCATGGCTGTTGCCGCCGCATCGCGCGGGCTGGATTCCGCCCGGCGAGCAGCACAAGGTCAGCATCAGCGGCGCGTTGAGCGGCTGGAGCGTCGTGATCGCACCGGCCGCAAGCCGGCGGATGCCGGGGCAGCCATGCGTGATCGCGATCACCGAGTTGATGCGCGCGCTCGTGCGGCGCGCGGTGTCGTGGGCGGACCAGGACAGGCTCGACGTCGAGCAGGCACGCATCAGCGTCGTGCTGCTCGACGAGATGCGCCGTGCGCCGCACGAGCCGCTGCACCTGCCGATGCCGCGCGACCGGCGGCTGCTGCGCATCGCCAACGCGATCCTCGGGCAGCCGCACGACAGCCGCACGCTCGAAGCGTGGGCCGAATGGGCCGGGCTGTCCGCCCGCACGCTGAGCCGGCTGTTCGTCGCCGAAACCGGCACGAGCTTCGCGCAATGGCGCCAGCAGGCGCGCCTCACGCATGCGCTCGAACGTCTCGCGAGCGGCGACAGCGTCGCCAACATCGCCGACGCGCTGGGCTATGCGACGCCGAGCAACTTCATCGCGATGTTCCGCCGCGCGTTCGGCGATTCGCCCGCGCATTACTTCGCGAAGCGCAGGCAGCCGTAGCGCGATACGGCCCTGCCCCTATCACCCCTGCCAGTACAGCACCCGCATCGACGTCGCTATAGTCGCCGTGCGACCGGCCGGTCGGTCGCTCAATGTGACTTGTGGAGGGTGTCGATGTCGAATGCCGTTTGGTCGGACCACACGCCGATCGTCTCCGAGCAGCAGCTCGCCGATCATCTGGCCGCCGGCTGCAAGCCGGCCGTGCAGTTCCGGATCGGGACCGAGCACGAGAAGTTCGTCGTCGCGCGTGCGACGCACGCAGCCGCGCCTTACGACGGGCCGTCGGGCATCGCCGCGGTGCTCGCGGGGCTGCAAGGCGACGGCGCGCCGATCGTCGATGCCGGGCGGATCGTCGGCGTGATCCAGCGCGACGGCGCCGCGATCTCGCTCGAGCCGGCCGGCCAGCTCGAACTGTCGGGGGCGCCGCTCGAAACGCTGCACGATACGCATGCCGAGCTGCATGCGCATCTCGCCGCGGTGCGCGGCGCGTGCGAACCGCTCGGCCTGCGCTGCGCGCCGCTGGGGTTTCACCCTCACCTTGCGCGCGCGGCACTGCCGTGGATGCCGAAGCAGCGTTACGGGATCATGCAGCGCTACATGCCGCGCGTCGGGACGCGCGGGCTCGACATGATGCAGCGCACCTGCACCGTGCAGGTCAACCTCGATTTCGCATCGGAAAGCGACATGGCGCGCAAGATGCGCGTGTCGCTGGCGTTGCAGCCCGTTGCGACCGCGCTGTTTGCGAACTCGCCGTTCGCCGAAGGCAGGCCGACCGGCCTGCTGTCGACGCGCGCGCACACGTGGCTCGACACCGACGAGGATCGCTGCGGGGCACCTGCGCTGTTCCTGTCGCGCAGCTTCGGTTTCGAGCGCTACGTGAGCTGGCTGCTCGACAACGTGCCGATGTATTTCGTGCGGCGCGGCGACCGCTACGCGGACGCGACCGGATGGACGTTCCGCGATTTCATGCGACGCCGCATTCCGCATCTCGAGGGCGAGACGCCGACCCTCGGCGACTTCGCCGACCACCTGACGACGGTCTTCACCGAAGTGCGGCTCAAGCGCTACCTCGAGATGCGCGGCGCCGATGCGGGTTCGCCCGCCATGATGGTCGCGCTGTCGGCATTCTGGACCGGCCTGCTGTACGATCCGACCGCGCTGTCGGAGGCCGAGACGCTGGCCGCCGCGATCGACCGCGGCACGCTGCTGACCCTGCGGCGCGACGTACCGCGTTTCGGGCTCGGCGCGTCGGTCGACGGCCGGCCGTTGCGCGCGTTTGCCGCCGATGCACTCGCGATCGCGCATCGCGGCCTGCGCGCGCGGGCGCGCAGGGATGCGGCCGGCCGCGACGAATCCGTGTATCTCGCGCCGCTCGACGAGATCGTCGCGGGTGCGCCGACCCAGGCCGAGCACTGGCTTGCCCGCTATCGCGACGCGTGGGCCGGCGACGCGACGCGGATCTACGACGAAGCCGAAATCTGACCGCGTCGCGCGGGGCCGCTCATGCGCAGCACGCGAGGAGCGGCTCGTGCGCGAACTCGACGTCCGGCGCCGGCGCATGGCCGCGCCGGCGCGCACGAACCGCGTGCGCGAGCGTCTCGAGGAGCTGCGTGGTATCGGCGAACGAGAGGCACGCGTCGGTGATGCTCTGCCCGTAGCGCAGCGGCACGCCGGGCACGAGATCCTGGCGCCCTTCGATCAGGTTCGACTCGACCAGCACGCCGACGATGCGCGTATCGCCGGCCGCGACCTGCGCGGCGACGGCCGTGCCGACGCTCAACTGATTGCGGAACTGGCGGCGGCTGTTGCCGTGGCTGACGTCGATCATCACGCGCGGCGCGCAGCGCGCGGCCGCCATGCGTTCGCATGCGGCATTCACCGCGGCTGCATCGAAATTCGGCTCGCGCCCGCCGCGCAGCACGACGTGCGTATGCGGATTGCCGGGCGAGGCCGCCGCGCATAGCCGGCCGCCCGTGTCGACCGACAGGAAGCGATGCGCGCGCGCGGCCGCGCACATCGCATCGACGGCCACCTGGACATTGCCGTCGGTGCCGTTCTTGAAACCGATCGGGATCGGCAGCGACGACGCCAGCTCGCGATGCACCTGCGATTCCACGGTGCGGGCGCCGATCGCCCCCCATGCGACCAGGTCGGCCAGGTAGCGCGGCGACAGCGGATCGAGAAACTCGGTCGCCGCCGGCATCTCCGCGCCGTTGATGTCGCACAGCAGCGCGCGGGCCGTATGCAGCCCCGTGTCGATCCGTTCGCTGCCGTCCAGCAGCGGGTCGTTGATGAGCCCCTTCCAGCCGACCGTCGTGCGCGGCTTCTCGAAGTACACGCGCATCACGATTTCCAGCTCGTCCGCGAAGCGCGCGCGTTGCAGCGCGAGCCGTGCCGCATAGTCGCGCGCCGCGGCCGGGTCGTGCACCGAGCACGGGCCGGCGATGACCACGAGACGGTCGTCCGCGCCGTTCAACACGTCGACGATCGCGTGGCGAGCCAGATGAACCGTGCGCGACGCGCGCAACGCAGGCTGCAGCGCGCCGGCCAGATCCGCGGGGGACGGCAGGTGCAGCTCGGCGTCACGGTTCGTCGTCCAGGTATTCGCATGCATGGGGACTGCCCTCCTGTCGATAATTCGGGGGATTTTTTACTACAGCGCGACTGTATTGAATGGCGCTTTTGGTGCGCAACTAACATAGTTGCCAGTTTCTAATTCATAACCTTATGAATGACAGAAATAAGCAAGGCGACCGGAAATTGAGGCATTGGGTTTGCCTGATTTCGAGACGCGCTCCGGGCCGGGAATGCGATTTTTTATTCTGGATTCTGGAGCATTTTATGACGCGCGGCTGCCGATTGTTCAGCCTTTCGAAGCGGGTTGCTATTCGTTCTGATAGTGGCGTCGCGATAGGTGTTCAATTAATTTTCAGATTCCTGACAGGCCAATCAGGTTCATATATATAAATCAACCCAGTTATTGCGGAGAATCACCATGTCGAAACGTCATTACGAAACGCCGATTCACGTCAAGTATCGCGATACCGATTCGATGGGGCATGTGAGCAGTCCCGTCTATTACGACTATCTGCAGCATTCCTATCTCTGCTACATGTTCGATCTCCTCGGCCTGCCGCGGAGCGAAAAGCTGCCGCACATCATGGTCAAGACGCAGTGCGAGTACCTCGCACCGGCGCAATTCGGCGACAACCTGACGATCCGGTCGAGCATCGTGCGTTTCGGCAGCAAGAGCTTCGATCTCGAACACCTGATGGAGCGCGACGACCAGACCATCGTCGCGCGCGGCATGTCGACGCACGTGATGTTCGATTACGCGAACAACACGACGCAGGCCGTGCCCGACGAGTTCAAGGCGCGCGTGCTCGAATTCCAGGGTTCGCTGTGATGCGCGCGCGCCATTTCGGGAGCGACACGTGAGCGCCGCGGTGGCGCGCGCCCGGCGCCGGATCGGTGCGATCGTCGAGCGCCGCGACGACCGCGCGATCGTCATCGTCCGGCATGCGGCGCAGGCGTTGCTCGAGCCGGCCGCGCTCGAGCGGCATCGTTCGCTCGTCAGCCGTCACGAGGACGAACTCGAGGTGCTGCTGCAGCCGTGCGGTGGCGCGCACGACGGCGTGCGCCCGCTGCTCGGGCGGCTGCGGGATGCCGGCGTGACCGTCGCGCTCGACGCGGCGACGCTCGCTCACGACGCGTCGCTGCTCGAGTTCGCGAGCTGGGTCACGCAGTGCGCGACGCCCGGCGACACGGCGCAGCCGCGCGACGATGCAGCCGTGCCGGGCGGTGGGCTGTTCTGCGGCCTGGTCGTGCGATGGCGCGACTTGCGCAACGGGTGGCGGCGGCCGGAACGCGACGACGCGCCCGAACGCACGCCGCAAACGATCGCGGCGGATGCGGCCGAGCACATCGCGGCCGGCGATCCGGACGGGCAAGTGCTCGGCGCGCTGCTCGACGCCGACGACGCAGCCACCGACGCGGCGCTGGACACGTTGTCGGACGCGGTACGCGCGCGGCGGATCTGCGCGGCGACGCGGGCCGGCTGGCCGCTTGCGCGACGGTTATGAGCGCCGTCACCACGGCGGTCGACGCGCGTGCCCTGCCCGACCGCGCGTTCCTGGTCGGCATGATGGGTGCGGGCAAATCGACGCTCGGCCGCGCGCTCGCGGCATCGCTCGGCTGGACGTTCGCCGACAGCGATGACGAGATCGCGCGGCGCACCGGCCGCTCGGTCGCCGAGCTGTTCGACAGGGTCGGCGAAGGCGGCTTTCGTCTGCTCGAAACGCAAATCGTCGACGAACTGACGCAGCGCCCGAACGTCGTCGTGGCGACCGGCGGGGGCGCGGTGCTGAATCCGCGCAGCCGCGCGCGCCTGAGCGAGCGCGGCTGCGTGATCTACCTGCATGCGGACCCCGATGCGCTGTGGCGCCGCACGCGCGATGACACGCGGCGGCCGCTGCTGCAGGTGGCCGACCCGCGGCAAACCCTCGCCGCGCTGTACCGGATGCGCGACCCGCTGTATCGCGAATGCGCACACGCGCTCGTCGATACGACGGCGCAGGACGTCGCGTGCGCGACGGCCGACGTGTTGACGGTGCTGCTGGCGCGGATCGATGCGCCGGATTGACGGCGCGTGCGGCGGACGTTCACTTCCCTGCCCCCGAAGCGATGGCGGGACGCATGGGCGTGGCGCGAACTTCGAGTATCCGACGCGTTTTCGAAACGGCGAGTTTGGATTTTCAATCGTGTTGTTGTGATAAGAAAAGTTATCTCGATGATGCGGGAGGGAACGGAAAAGCGCTGGGCAGGCGTCGTTTAAACGTGGGCTGTTTCATGCCGGATTTCCTGGCCGGCGCTTCGATCGGAACGCAATTTCCGCGGCACGGCCGGATGTGCGTCGGCATGCCGCCGATACGCATCGTTTCGTCCGCTTTCGGGAGCGGCTCGGGAATGAATGTCGGCTGCCTGCCTTCACGAATTGGCGCATCGTCTCCGGCGAGCTTCGCGGGTCCTGCTGCGCGTGTGGAGTTCGTCAACGACTGCGCTTCGCGCCAACGGGCGACAACTGCCCTCCGCCGCATTTGTTCCCGAGACGCAAGACTGTTGCGCCATGGTGGGTGTTCGAGATCGTGACCGGCGTGTCTACAGTGAGCCCATCGGATTCATCGATCCGTTCGGCACTGAAGCCGGGAACCCATCACCTATCGAGGCAAATCATGAGCGCATCCAAGGTCATCATCGTCACCGGCGCATCGCAAGGCATCGGCGCGGAAACGGTCAACGCATTCCGGGCTCGCGGCCATCGCGTCGTCGCGACGTCACGTTCGATCGGCCCGTCAAACGATCCGGATCTCGTCACCGTCGCGGGTGACATCGGCGATCCGGCCGTCGCGCGGCGCGTGGTCGACACGGCCATCGAGCACTTCGGCCGCGTCGACACGCTCGTCAACAACGCCGGCGTGTTCATCGCGAAGCCGTTCACGCAGTACACCGTGGACGACTATGCGCAGATCACGAGCGTCAACCTGAGCGGTTTTTTCCACGTCACGCAGCATGCGATCGCCGCGATGCAGAAACATGGCGGCGGCCACGTGGTCAGCATCACGACGAGCCTGGTCGATCATGCGAACAGCAACGTGCCGTCGGTGCTCGCATCGCTGACGAAGGGCGGATTGAATGCGGCGACGAAGTCGCTCGCGATCGAGTATGCGAAGGCCGGCATTCGCGTGAATGCGGTGTCGCCCGGCATCATCAAGTCGCCGATGCATGCGCCCGACACGCATGCGACGCTTGCGTCGCTGCATCCGGTCGGCCGCATGGGCGAGATGAGCGACATCGTCGACGCGATCCTGTACCTGGACTCGGCACCGTTCGTCACGGGCGAGATCCTGCACGTCGACGGCGGCCAGAGCGCCGGGCATTGAGTCGCGGCGTCGAAACCGCGAGCCGGCGCGCCTATCGCGATGCGCCGGCCCGTCTGGCGCGTGTCCCGGCCGGCCGCCTGGCCGGCTCGCGCGCCAGCTGCTCGACGAGAAAATCGACGAACACGCGCACGCGCGACGACAGGAAGCGCGCATGCGGATACAGCAGCATGAAGGGCCGCGACCGGCCGCCGAGGCCGGGCAGCACTTCCACGAGCGTGCCGGCGCGCAGATCCTGCTCGACGATGAAGCGGTAGGTCTGGAACAGGCCCGCACCGCCGCGCGCGAGCGTCACACCGGCGAGGACGTCGCCCGACGTACCGTAGCTGCCGGTCGTCGCGACGTCGACTTCCTCCGATCCATCGTTGAACAGCCAGGGAATCGGCCGCCCGCTGCTCGGCAGCTCGAACTGGATGCATTCGTGCGCATGCAGGTCGTCGATGGCGGCCGGCATGCCCGCGCGCTTCAGGTAGCCGGGCGTCGCGACGACCACGAGTTCGGCGTCCTCCAGCTTGCGCGCGACCAGGTTCGAATCGGCCGGCGCGCGCCCGCGAATCGCGAGATCGTAGCCTTCCTCCGCGAAATCGATGTTGCGGTTGCTCAGGTGGGTTTCGACGCGCACGTCCGGGTACCGCTCGCGAAATGCCGGCAGCAGCGGCAGCACGCGATAGTGTCCGTACGGCGTCGGCATGCTGATCCGCAGCAGGCCGGCGGGCGTGGCCTGCTGGCCGGTTGCCTCGCGCTCCGCGTCGACGAGTTGCGCCAGCGCGTCGCGGCATTGCTCGAAGTAGCGGCGGCCGGGATCGGTCAGGCGGATCTGACGTGTCGTGCGCACGAACAGCCGCACGCCGAGACGCTCCTCGAGCCGCGCCACCGACCGGCTGACCGCGGCCGGCGTGACGCTCGCCGCGTTTGCCGCGAGCGTGAAGCTGCCGAGTTCGGCGGCAAGACAGAACAGCTCGATGCTGCCCAGCAGCAGATCGTCGAATTGTCGTTGCATGGTTCCTGCGGTCTCCGGCGGATGGCGCGCGATGGAGCGACGAGTGTGCATGAATCTCGTGCGGGAAACCAGCGGGCGCGCATGGCGCGATTCGTTACACCGCGTCGTGAATCAATTGCGCGACCGACATTTACCGGCTTCGGCCGCGTGACTACAGTGCAGTGACTCGCAGGCAGTACCGATCGCCCGACCCTTTTCCCGCAAGGAGCATGACATGACCGTCGAACAGAAGCTGGCCGACCTCGGCCTCGCGTTACCCGAACCGCCGAACCCGCTCGGCAGCTATACGGCCGTCAGCGAAGCGGGCAATCTGCTGTTCGTGTCGGGACAACTGCCGCTCGTCGACGGCAAGGTCGCGTATACCGGCCGCGTCGGCGAACAGTTGAGCGTCGACGACGGCAAGCATGCCGCCCGGCTCGCGGCGCTGAACGTGCTCGCGCAGATCCGCCGGCACCTGGGCGGCTTCGAGCGCCTGAGCAAGATCGTGCGCGTCGAGGGGCACGTCAGTTCGGCCGACGGCTTTTTCGGGCAGCCGGCCGTGATCGACGGCGCGTCGGACCTGTTCGCCGCCGTGCTGGGCGACAAGGCGGGACACGCGCGCTCGGCGTTTTCCCAGCGCCAGTTGCCGGCCGACGCGGCCGTGATCCTCGTCGTGATCGCCGCGATCGATCCTGCGTGACGGTTAGGCCGCCCCGCAGGGCCGCAAACGGCCTCCCCCGCGCTACACGGCCGTCAGCGACGCCGGCACGCCGCCTTTCCGAATCAGCGCGTCGGGCGTCAGGCCGCTGCACCGTTCGACGCCCAGCATGGCCATGTTCCGGTCCACTTCGTCGCGCAGCAGCCCGATCGCGTGCATGACGCCGACTTCACCGGCCACGGCCGCCGCGTAATTGAACGGCCGCCCGACGAACACCATGCGCGCGCCCATCGCGACCGCCTTCAGCACGTCCGACCCACGCCGAAAGCCGCTGTCGATCATCACCGGATAGTCCGCGCCCAGCGCCCGAACCACGTCGGGCAGGATCCGCATCGGCGAGACCGCGCCGTCAAGCTGGCGGCCGCCGTGGTTCGACAGGATGATGCCGTCGGCGCCGGCGTCGCGGGCGATGACGGCATCGTCCACGCTGAGGATGCCCTTGATCACCAGTTCGCCCTTCCATTCCTGCCGGATTCGTTCCAGGTGGCCCCAGTCGAGATGGTCGCGGGCCGAGAAATCCCGCTGCACCGTGGGCGACAGGATCGGCGCGCCGCGTGTGGCAAAGGAGTTCTCGAAATGCGGCATGCCGTGCGCGAGCAACGTCCGGGCGAAGGTGCCGGCGAGCCAGCGCGGGCGCACGATGCCGTCCCAGAACAGGCGCGGCCCGGGGCGCAGCGGCGTGGTGAAGCCGGTCCGCACGTTGTTTTCGCGATTGGCGGACACGGGGATGTCGACCGTGATCACGAGCGTCCGGTAGCCGGCACGCGCCACGCGTTCGAGCAGCGCGCCGATGCGGCCTGCGTCGCCGGGCAGGTATGCCTGGAACCAGGTTTCCGGCGCGGCGGCGGCGACCTCCTCCAGTGGAATGAGCGACGAGCCGCTCATGATCGACGCGATGCCCGCGCGCTGTGCGGCACGCGCCAGCACGAGATCGCCGCGATAGGCCGACAGCGCGTGGATCCCCATCGGCGCGATGCCGAAAGGCGACGCGTAGCGTCGTCCGAACAGCTCGACGCCCTGCTCCCGCTGTGAAACGTTGCGCAGCACGCGCGTCGCAAACCCGTACTCGTCGAACACGGCACGATTGTCGTCGCGCGTGCGGTTGTCTTCCGCGGCGCCGCTGACGTAGCCGAAGATCGGGCGCGGCAGCGCGCGGCGTGCCGCGGCTTCGAAATCGTGGAGACACAGCATCTTTCGCAGCACGCGCGGCATGTGCGGCGTGCGCGTATCGGCCAGGGGGCGGCTTGTTCCGGGAACGGATGAGGCGGAAGGAGTCATGTCTGAAGCCTGTTTTCGAATCGATGGCGGAATTTTAGGTACGCGCGGCATGCTTAAAAAGCGATAATCTTCCAATGAATTTGTTCGATAAAAGCGAAAGACAATGGCGACCCCGACTCTCAAGCAACTCGACGCGTTCTACTGGGCGGCGACCTGCGCAAACTTCTCGACCGCTGCGCAACGGCTACACCTGTCGGTGTCGTCGCTGTCCAAGCGCATCAACGAACTGGAACAGGTCGTCGAACGCACGCTGTTCGACCGGAGCGGCCACCGGGCCGTGCTGACCGACGACGGCGAGGCGCTGCTGCCGGCCGTGGTGCGGGTGCTCGAGTCCGTCGCCGCGCTGCAGGAATCGGTTGCCAGGGACGAAGGGTTGAGCGGCCGGCTGCGCTTCGGCGTCGGCGAACTGTCGGCGCTGACGTGGCTGCCGCGCTTCGTGGCGGCGGTCCAGAAGCAGCACCCGAAGCTGGCGCTGGAGCCGTATGTCGACGTGGGCGCGGCACTGGAGGAGAAAGTCGATGCCGGCGAACTGGATTTCGCGGTGATCGCCGGCCGGTCGTCGCGCAGCAGTGTGCTGTCGCAGCCGGTGGCGGAAGCGCGGTTCGCGTGGATGGCGGCCGAGGCGCTGGTCGGCCGCGAGCGCGTCCTGAAGCCGGCGCTGCTCGCCAGCCACGCGCTGGTGCTGCTGCCGTCCGGTTCGGGCGTGACACGCATTCTCGACGACTGGCTGCTCGCGTGCGGCGTCAATCACGCGCGCAGGATCGAGTGCAACAACTGGAGTGCGGTGGCCGGCATGCTGGGCGAAGGCGTCGGCATCGGCTTCCTGCCGGTCGACTGGGCTCGCGCGCGGCCGGGCGGCCATCTCGTGCAGCTGACGAGCGAGCCGCCGCTGGCGCCGCTTCAATATGCGTTCCAGTGGCGCCGCGGCGACGTGCGCGGGCTGATTCCGTCGATGCTGTCGCTGGTGCGGCATTACGCGGACTTCCGCTGAACCCGTGACTTGCCGCCCGGCGTCAGGCCCGGGCGATCGCGACGAAGCGTGCCGTCGTCACGCTTCGTCGATGCGCGAGACCTGCTTGGGATCGGGCATCCACAGGTAGCACAGCAGCGACACGAGCACGCACGCCGACACGTAGTAGAAGAACCACGCTTCGTGTCCGATGCTCTTCATCCACAGCGCGACGTATTCGGCCGTTCCGCCGAACAGCGACACCGTGATTGCGTACGGCAACCCGACGCCCAGTGCGCGCACGCCGACCGGAAACAGTTCGGCCTTGGCCACGGCGCTGACCGACGAATACAGGCTGACGATCAGCAGCGCGGCGACGATCAGCGCCAGCGCGGCGCCGGTTGTCTGAACGCCGCGGAGCGCCTGGAAAATCGGCACGGTGCAGAGCGTGCCGAGTACGCCGAACGCGATCAGCAGCGGGCGACGCCCGACGCGATCGGACAGGCTGCCGAAGATCGGCTGCATCGCGACGAATGCCAGCAGGCTGATCACGGAGACCATCGATGCGTCGGCCTTGCTCATCCCCGCGCTGTTGACGAGGAATTTCTGCATGTACGTCGTATAGGCATAAAACGCGACCGTGCCGCCGAGCGTCAGGCCGGCCACGATCAGGCACTCGCGTTTGTGGTGGAACAGGTCGGCGATCGACGCGTGGCGGCGCTTGCTGCGGCGGTGCTGCTCGAACGATGCCGTTTCCTGCATGTTGCTGCGCAGGAAGATCGCGCTGCAGGCCAGCAGCGATCCGAGCAGGAACGGGATGCGCCATCCCCAGCTTTCGAGTTGCGCGGTGGTCAGGAAAAACTGCTGCAGCACGACCAGCACGCCCATCGCGAGCAACTGGCCGAGCGACAGGGTCGCGAACAGGAAGCTCGAATAGAAGCCGCGCCGGGACTTGTCGGCCATCTCGCTCAGGTAGGTTGCCGAACTCGCGTATTCGCCGCCGAGGCTCAGCCCTTGCAGCAGTCGCGCGAAGACCAGGAGCACCGGCGCGGCAAGGCCGATCGTGTCGTAACCGGGGGTCAGGCCGATGATCAGCGAGCCGACGCACATCGCCAGCACCGAGACGAGCAGCGCGGCCTTGCGTCCGTTGCGATCCGCGTACAGGCCGACGAGCCAGCCGCCGATCGGGCGCATGACGAAACCGACGGCGAAGATGGCCGCCGTGTTCAGCAACTGCACGGTCAGGTTGCCGTTGGGAAAGAACGCCTTCGCGAAATACAGCGAAAACGCGGAATACACGTACCAGTCGTAATACTCGATGAGGTTGCCTACCGATCCGCTGAAGATGGATCGGAGGTTCGCGAGGGTTCCGGTCGGCCGGGAATCCGTGGCCGTTGCAAGAGGGCTGACGCGCGACACGTAATGTCTCCGTTTCGATTGTGCTCGTGATCCGTGCAAGTGCCGGCCGTGGGCGGGCCGCTTGCGATCGGGTGCGGCAAGGTTAGAAGAGACAATGCATTGTAGAAAGCGAAATAATGACAAGGAGCCTGTTCGCTTTCTGGAAAGTCAGGCCGGCAACTCCCCGCTTCCGTGTCTGTTTCGGCGTCGTTCCGCGTTCCCCGGTTATCAGGGATCGATCGCCGGAAAGGCTTGTCCTGGAAGGCGCTCCGCGTTCCGGATACATTGAAATACAAAATATCGCATGCGATTTAATCGAATGCGCTTGACGTGAGTGGGCGACAAGACCAAACTGCGTCGCATGCGATCGAATCGCATCTGAGACAAACCTCAACTGACGGAGCAAATGATGAGCAAGATCGAACAAGTGCTGTACACGGGCAAGACGCATACGACTTCCGGCGGCCGCGACGGTGCG
Organism: Burkholderia sp. 572; assembly: GCF_040545135.1. Taxonomy (NCBI): domain Bacteria; kingdom Pseudomonadati; phylum Pseudomonadota; class Betaproteobacteria; order Burkholderiales; family Burkholderiaceae; genus Burkholderia; species Burkholderia sp. 572. The sequence goes on from NZ_JBEPLH010000004.1 coordinate 24,998, forward strand.
GCACGCAGTTCCGACGGCCGCCTCGACATCCAGTTGTCGTCGCCGGGCAGCGCCGGCACCGGCACCAATCCCGAGCAACTGTTCGCAGCGGGCTGGTCGGCCTGCTTCATCGGCGCGATGCAGCTCGCGGCGCGTGCCGCGAAGGTGACGTTGCCGGCCGATCTCGCCGTCGACGCCGAAGTGGATCTCGGCACCGCCGGCAACGCGTACTTCCTGCAGGCCCGGCTGAACGTGAGCGTGCCGGGGCTCGATCGCGACGTCGCGCAGCGCATCGTCGATGCCGCGCACCAGACCTGCCCGTATTCGAAGGCGACGCGCGGCAACATCGACGTCGACATCCGTATCGCTTGAACGTGCGTCGGGCGGCCTGGCGCCGCCTGACCGAATGCCCGGTTCTTATTCTTTTTTTTCGAGGTGAATGATGAATACCCGACTGATCGCCGCCCTTCTCGTCGCTGTTTCGGCCTCTGCTGCCGCACCGGCGTTCTCCAGCGAAACCACCGTGACGCATGCGCAGGTGCGCGCCGAACTCACCCAGCTGCAACACGCCGGCTACCCGCTGAATCGCGCGACCGACGCAACCTATCCGGACGATCTGCAGGACGCACTCACGCGGATCCAGGCGGCCGATGCGGTCGCCGGCAACGACCAGGCGTCCGGCTACGGCGGCAACGGCGATGCGGCCACGCAATCGGGCCGCCGGCATGCAGTCAGCGTGGCCGACCGCTCGGTGTATTTCGGACATTGAGCGTGCTTGCGCCGTCCGTCGAAACGCGAACCCTGAATTCCTTCCATCCCTGTTCTGTCGAGGTAAATGATGAAAACCCAATTGATCGCCGCCCTTCTCGTCGCCGTGTCTGCCTCCGCCTCCGTACCGGCGTTCGCCGATGAAGCCGTCGTGTCCCGCGCGCAGGTGCGTGCCGAGCTCGTCCAGCTGGAACAGGCCGGTTATCAGCCGGGCCGCGCGAACGATCCGCACTATCCGGTCGACCTGCAGGCCGCGCTGACGCGCATTCACGCGAACGACGCCGTGGTGGCCGATGCGGCGACATCCGGCTACGGCAGCGAAACCGTCGCCGCGACGCAGTCGGGCCGGCGGCCCGCGACACGCGTCGCCGAACGCTCGATCTACTTCGGTCATTGAACGAAACCGCGAACGGCGCCGGCTGCCGGCGCACGATGCGCAACCGCTGAATCCATTTTTTTGTCGAGGTGAATGATGAAGACCCCACTGATCGCCGCCCTTCTTGTTGCCGTGTCGGCCGCCGTTGCCGCGCCGACGTACGCTGGCGAAAGCACCGTGACGCGTGCGCAGGTGCGTGCGGAACTGGCCGCACTGCAAAAGGCCGGCTACCTGCCGAACCGCCCCAACGACCCGAACTATCCGGACAATCTGCAGGCCGCGCTGCGCCGGGTTCACGACAACGATGCGGTCGCGGTCGGGTCGCAAGCGTCCGGTTACGGCGACGATGCCGTCGGGGCGACGCAGTCGGGAAACCGCAGCGCGATTCGCATGGCGGAACGCTCGATCTACTTCGGCCATTGAGCATGCGTCGCCGGAATCGTTACGCCCGTCCGGGCGGCGCGGTACGACGTGCGGGGAACGGGGGCGCGCGAGCACGACGCGCTCCTCGTCGGCCTTCGGCGGCAAGCAGCGATGCAGGTTGATGTACATCCGTTACTTGCGTCGGCCCGGGATTCGATCGCGCGCGGCACCGATGCGGCCGCCGGTTCTCGCGACCCGCGCGCATGCAAGAAGAGACAGCATTCGTGGCAGGCCGAACAACACTCCATTCCCAAGCGCGTTCACGATGATGAACGCACGTCTGCCGATGGCCCGGCGCCGCTCGAATCGAGTGACGGCGTATGGCGCAACCGGATGATATCGACGCCGTGCAGGATCGTTGCTTCCGCAACCGCATCCCGCTGCGGCGGTGCATCAGTCCATTGACGGCCGATTGCATCGACCCGGCGTTCGAAGCGGTACACGACGGCGGGCGGAAAGTTCATCCACGCGATGCCGATCCGGATGGCGCGAATGTGCATCGCCTCCAGGTAGCGCGCCGGGATCGGGCAGCGCGGCACGTAGGTGAACGGGTAGAACACGCCATCCGCGGCCAGGTGGCGCACGAACGCGCAGTGAACGATCGCGACGGCCTGTTCGACCGGCATCGCGACAAGCGGCATCTCGTCGAGGTGACTGCCGGTACCGGAGGGCACGGGCTGGCGGTGATCCTGTCGTTTCCGGTCAGGGCGGAGCCGGCGCGCCGGCAACGCTGGCCCGGGCTTCGGCAACACGTGCCGCGCACCCCGCACCGTACCGGTGACACGATCGATGTTGCGCCGCGCCCTGCCTCTCCGGTCCCGGTCTATGCTGTGCAACCGAAACCTTCAATCGAGGAGCAGCCGATGTCCGATGCAACGACCGGAAACGCGACAGGCGCAACAGGCAGTACGCACCCGCTCGACCATGTGGTGTGGAACGCGCTGACCGGCAGGCAGCGCCGCTTTGCGCTCGGCGATGGCCGTGCATGGCGGTTTCCGGCCGCCATCGCGCCGTTTGCCGCGATCGAGGATACCGGCGCGGCATCGTTCGACGCGTTGCGCGCACTGGTCGCCGCACACGGGCCGGCGGCACTCGTCATGCCCGACGAGATCGAATTGCCGGCGGGCTTGTCGGCGATCCGGCGCGCGACCCTGTTGCAAATGGTCTGGCAAGGGACGCCCGCCCCGGCACCTGAAGCGGGCCACGTCACGCTCACCGAAGCCGACGTGCCGGACATGCTCGCGCTGACCACGGCCGCGCAGCCCGGCCCGTTCGGCCCGCGCACGTTCGAGCTCGGCCGCTACATCGGCATCCGCAGCGAAGGCAGGCTGGCCGCGATGGCCGGCGAGCGGATGCAGGTCGACGGGTATACCGAGATCAGCGCCGTGTGCGTGGATGCCGCGTTCCGGCGGCAAGGGCTGGCGGCACGTCTGATCCGGTCGTTGATCGCGGCCATCGATGCGCGCGCGGAAACGCCTTTCCTGCACGTCCTCACGTCCAACCGGGTCGCGATCGAGCGTTATCTCGCACTGGGTTTTGTCGTGCGCCGCGAGATGCACCTGCTGGTGCTGGGCGACGGGCACGCATGACGACGCGGCCGGCACGATGCACGTGCCGGCCGCTGGTAGCCCGTGGGCTTATTCGTCGGTCGACTGGATCAGGTTGCCGCGCAGCGTGACGATCGCCTTCTGCATTTTCGCGAATTCGTCCGGCTTCAGCCCGGTGGCCTCGACGAGGTTCATGTCGAGCCCCTTCTCGCGCACGCGGCGCCCGCTCTTCGTCAGGCTGACGAGCACCTGGCGTTCGTCCGACGGATCGCGATGCCGCTCCAGGTAGCCCATTGCCTCGAGCTTCTTCAGGATCGGCGTCAGCGTATTGGATTCGAGGAACAGCTTCTCCCCGAGCTGGCCGACCGTCTGGTTGTCCTGCTCCCACAGCGCAATGATCGTGATGTATTGCGTGTACGTGAGGCCCAGCTCTTCGAGGATCGGCTTGTAGGCCTTGCCGAACGCGAGGTTCGTCGAGTAGATCGCGAAGCACAGGAACTCGGACAGCTTCGGCGCGGCGGTGGATGGTGCTTCGGTCGGTTTCATGAACGTCCTCCAGCGACGCGAACGGCCGCAGATGGACGGATTATATATCGCGTGCGATCTTATCGGAAGCATGATAAATCGGTCTCGATGAACCAACGGGCGCCGCGCGCCGTCAATTCGGCGTGCGGCGCTTGCCGGTCTGCACGCGGCTGGCCGACAGCAGCGTGCATTGCACCGGATGCGCGATTTCGGTCGCGACTCCGCCTGCCGCAAACAGCAGGATCATCAGCCAGCGTTTCATGCGTCCTCCACGACCGAAAGGCTCGCGCCGTCGGCGACCGTCGCGTCGAGCGCATACGGGTCGATACCGTCGAGGCAGCCGAGATTGACGCGCCAGCAGGCCGGGTCCTTGCGGGTCTGATGGAACGGATAGACGCCGCAATGGCTGCAGAAATAGTGGCGTGCCGTGTGTGTGTTGAAGCGGTAGCACGTCAGCGCGCCCTCGCCTTCGACGATCTTCAGTTCGCTCGCGGCGAACATCGGGCTCATCAGCGCGCCGCGCCGGCGGCACAGGCTGCAGTTGCAGCGAACCGCCGGCGTCACGGCGGCTCGGACTTCGAATCTGACGGCCCCGCAATGGCAGGACCCTTTGAGCCAGGTTGCAGACATCGTGCGCTCCAGAAGAGGTCATGCCTGCTTTATAGCGGACGCCCGAACCTGCGATGTATCGCGATGTATCCGCGGTTCGCGCAGATACAGGACGTTTCAAATCGGCGGCGGGCAATCGCGTTGTGTTTTCCGATCGCCGGCATGCGCATGCGGCCCGCCGCGTGTGGAGCGCGGATCGCGCGATCAATCCAGCACGTGCTGCATCCGCTCGATCGCCGCCCGCGTCTCGCGTTCGAGTGCGGCGAACAGCTCGGCCGCCGGCAGCTGCCGCACGAGCGGCGCCGCCTGCCCGGCCCACTGCGCGCCGTAGCCGAATTCGCCCTTTGCCTTCGCGGCTGCATGCAGCGCCTTGCCGGCGTCGTAGGCGATCGGGTACGCGGGCGTGGCCGGCGCCTGCGGGTCGTCGCCGAGCGCGGTCAGCCGGTTCGCGATCCCGCGCGCGATCCGGCCGGAGATCGCGGCCGTGAACGTCGTGCGCCGTGCAGCGTCGCTTAGCAGCGCGCGGCGATAACCATCGTCGATCGCTGTCTCCGGGCACGCGACGAACGCGGTGCCGAGCTGCGCGGCCTGCGCGCCGAGCGCGAGCGCGGCGGCGATGCCCTCGCCGTCCATGATGCCGCCGGCGGCGATCACCGGCAGCGCGCATTCGCGCACGATCAGGCGCGTGAGCGCGAACGTGCCGAGGCGGTCGTCATGGGCGGTCGAATCGAACACGCCGCGGTGGCCGCCCGCTTCGATGCCCTGCGCGACGATCGCGTCGATGCCGGCGGCGGCGATCCGGTGCGCCTCGTCGAGATTCGTCGCGGTCGCGAACAGCGTGACGCCCGCGCGCTTCAGCGCGTCGATCACGTCCGCGGACGGCAGCCCGAAATGGAAGCTGACGACGGCCGGCTTCTCTTCGACGAGCAGCGCCTGCATCGCGTCGTCCGCGACGAAACTCGTATAGATCTCCGACAGCGATGCGGGCGGCGTCGCGCCGTATTCGCGGAACGCCGGCGCGAGCCAGTCGAGCCACGCGCGTTCGACGGCCGCGTCGGCGCGTGCCGGCTGGTGGCAGAACACGTTGATGTTGAACGGCCGGTCGGTGAGCGCGCGCGTGTCGCGGATCATCTTGCGGGCGCCTTCGGCGTTCGTCGCGCCCACGCCGAGCGAGCCGAGCCCGCCCGCATTCGACACGGCGGCCGCCAGCGCCGGCGTGCTGACGCCGGCCATCGGCGCCTGGACGATCGGTGTGCGCACGCCGAGCGCGCGCAACAGCGTCCGGTTCTCGGTCGATTGATTCATGTCGCTGGCCTCCTGCAAGATCCGCAATCGAAATGCTTCGACCGGATGCGGGCCGAAGCGCGTGCGTCGGGTTCGGATCGGTGCGCGTGGGTCGTGCCTTGCGCGCAGCCGGTCGCATGAAAGTTCTGTCGAAAAGGCGCGCAGCCGTGCGGTGCGGTGTTTGCCGTCGCAGCGACGGCGTACGACATCGCGCGTTGCGCGGCGCGGCACCTGCTGCTGCGCCCATCCTACGCCCGCCCGTGACCCGTCGGCCAGCGGCTATCGGCTATCGGCCGCGCGCCCAATGCGCGACCCCCGCGCAAGCCGCCAGCAGCGCCCCCGTCACGAAGAACACCGAATGCAGCCCGAGCGCGACGCCGATCTGCCCGCCGATCACCGGGCCGATCACCTGCCCGCTGAACTGGGCGGACTGAAGGTAGCCGAGCATCTGCCCGGTCGCGCGCTCGTCGACCGATTGCCGCACGAGCTTGCCGATCGACGGCAGCAACCCCGCGAGGGTCATGCCCATCAGCGCGCGCAGCGCGGCGAGCTGCCACCAGTGCGTGACGAACGCCTGCGGCACCATCGCGAGCGCGGTCAGCAACAGGCAGCCGATGATCACGTTCCAGCTGCCGATCCGGTCGGCCAGCGCGCCGAGCCGGGCGGCGGTCAGCATGCTGCCGAGCGCCGAGCACGCCATCACGACGCCGGCGATACGCGCGAGATGATCGCCACCGACACCGAGGCCGCCGATATAGACGGTGATGATCGGTTCGATCGACATGTTCGCGAGCAGCACCATCATCGCCGTCACCAGCAGCGCGGCCACCGCCGCACGATTCGTGCCGCGCGACGTGCCGGCCGTCGCGCTCGCGGTGCGCGGTTTCGCGTCGGTGCCCGCGTGGAAATCCTCCTTCACGACGAAGATCGTCAGCAGCGCGGCGACGGCGATCATCGCGCCACCGGCGAAGAACGTGCCGCGAATGCCGAGCCAGCCCGGCAGCAGCCCGCCGACGAGCGGCCCGACCAGGTTGCCCGCGAGCGCGCCGGTCGACAGGATGCCGAGCGCCCAGCCCGCGCGTTCGCGCGGCGCCTGCGTGCCGACCATCACGGTCGAGGCCGACGCGTAACCGCCGACGAGCCCCGCGAGCAGCCGCAGCACGACGAGTTCGACCACGTTGTGCGCGACGCCGATCAGCGACATCACGATCGCCATGCCGATCGCCGCGCGCACGAGCATCGGCTTGCGGCCGAAGCGGTCCGCGAGCCGGCCCCACAGCGGCGCGGTGACGGCCGTGCCGAGAAACGTCGCGCCGAACGCGACGCCCGACCACTGGATCACGGCCGATTGCGCTTCGACGCCGAGTTGCCGCACGTACAGCGGCAGGAACGGCAGCAGCATGCTCAGGCTGACGAGCGTCGTGAACGACCCGAACACGCAGACGGCGAGATTGCGCCGCCAGTAGCGCGCGTTGCGTTCGGCGTAGCCGGCGGCGGGCCGTTCGGCCCGTGCCGCGGCGGGGGCTTGCGAGATCGTGCTCATTGCGCCCTCGTCGTCGCGGTCGTCGGTGCGGCGAACCCTTGCGCGACGAAGTTCGCCGGCAACGGCACCAAGGCGAAACGCGCAACGCCGATGCCTGACCCGGTGCGGCGCGCGCTGAACGCACGGGCGCGGGGCCGGCCAGGAAGCGCTCGATCCATGTTGACCTCCATTCGCTGAACGGGCGCCATGCGCGTCCGTTGGTTGAAGGAAGTCTAGATTGAGCCGATTGCCGAGTGAATCGCCGTCACTCGAAAGCCATTCTTCCGTATCCCGGTTCAATCGCCGTCGGTGATGGCCGCCAGCCGCGCGAAGTGCTCGCGCAGGCGCGGCGCCGCGAAATCGACGAACGCGCGCACCTTCGGTACGGAAAGGCGCCCGTAAGGCGTGACGAGATGGATCGGCAACGGCGCGTGTTCGCTGTCGCGCAGCACGATCCGCAGCGTGCCGTCCCGCACCGGTTCGGCGACGTGATAGGAAAAGAGCCGCGTGACGCCGTGGCCGGCGACGGCCGACGCGACCGCGCCGCGGATCGTGTTGATGATGAAGCGCGGCGTGAACTGGACGACCTGCGGCAGCGCCGCCGGCGCGGACGGCGGGAAGCTCCACGAATCGAGGCCGAAATGCGTCATCGAGATGATCCGGTGCCGGGCGAGATCGGCCGGCGTCTCGATGGCCGGATGCCTGGCCAGGTAATCGGGCGACGCCACGACGACCCGCCGCACCGCGCCGACCGGAATCGCGACCAGCGTCGAATCGCTCAGGTGCGCGATCCGCAGCGCGACGTCCATGCCTTCGTCGATCAGGCTGACGGGACGGTCGAGCAACTGCAGGCGGATCGACACGGCGGGATGGCGTTCGATGAATTCGTCGAGCAGCGCGCGCAGCACGTCCTCGCCCGCGGCGACCGGCGCGGTGACGGTAAGCATGCCGCGCGGCGCCGAGCGTTCGTCGGCGACCAGCATGTCGGCTTCCTCGAGATCGGACAGGATGCGGCGGCACGCGGCGGCGTAGCGTTCGCCGGCTTCGCTGAGCCGGATCGTCCGGGTCGTGCGGTACAGCAGCGCGGTGCCCGTGTGCGCTTCGAGAAACGCGATCGCGCGGCTGACCGCCGCCGGCGACCGGCCGAGCTTGCGGCCCGCGCCCGCGAGGCTGCCTTCGTCCAGCGTGGCGACGAACACCTTCATCGCGTCGATTCGATCCATGGTTTGAGCGGGCCGGGTGCGAACGGCCGTGTGATGGGCGGCAGGCAAGCGAGCGAGCAGTCTACCGCACACCGGTGCGATGCCCGGCTCGGGGGATGCTGCGCTTGCCGCTTTGGCCCTACAATGCGCAGGCGAAAAAACCGCACGAACGGCCGTCAGGGCGCCGCGTTCATCGAACGCAGCGTCCGACATTCAAGCGGTTCCGCTGAATAACGAACCACAACCAACCCGCACTCATGAAAAGAAGAACATTTCTCGCGCTGCCCGCCGTGGCCGCGTCCGGCATGCTTGCCGGCTGCTCCAATTTCGGCCCCGTCACCAAGGCGTGGATGAGCGATTCGAAATACGACGAAACCTTGTCGACGTTCCTGATTACCGCGGACGGCAAACAGCTCGTCGTGCTAGGCAAGAAGTATCACTACATCTTCGAGATGCCGCCGAGCCTTGCGACGGTGCTCAACGCCCCCTATCGCCCCAAGATTCACACGGCGTTCAGCGATTTCGAGGCGCACGGCGACGCGATTACCGGTCAATACACGATGCGGCTGGACTACGCGGATGCGCCGACCGGTTCCGACGTGCGCGAGCGTGCGCTCGCGGACGGTTTCAAGAAGGACGGCGCCTACCTGGAGTCGGAAGGCAGGATCAGCGGCAAGCGCTATCTGCCGAACGATGTCACGTCTTCGTCAGTCCCGCAGGCGTTCAATCGGCCGTACGAGGTCACGGTGACGGACAAGCTGACGGCTGTCGGCCGCGGCGCGAAGCTGGCCTTGTCGCCGATCGCGATGGCGGCCGATGGCGCGTTGGGCCTGCTCGGCCTCGCGCTGTTTCCGATCGCGCTCACCACCTTCATCATCGTGGCGAGTTGAGGTGCGATCGGCGATGAAATCTCCTGTCCGAAACCTGTTCCGCATCGGCTGCGCGGCGGCCTGCCTCGCGTTCGCGCAGCATGCCTTTGCCGAAAGCGACTGGGACGCCGCGCGCCATGTCCGTACCGACTGGGTGTTCGCGTCGATGAAGGAAAGCGACGTGCGGCCCACGCTCGATCGCGCGCTGAAGGACCAGGCGCGCTGGGCCGGTCTGCCCGGCAACGCACCGGATGCCGGTGCGTTCAGCTGCACGAAGCTCGCGCTGCCGCCGCCGTCGGCCGAAGCGCAGGCCGCGTTCGACGCGGCGCCGTCGTCGCGCGGCCGCGACGCCGACAAGGCCTACGCGAAGGCCGCATCGCTCGGTTCGTGGCGTGCGGCCGCGCGCCTCGCGAGCAGTTCGCTCGACGACGAGGATTGGGAAGGCGCGCAGCCGGCGATTGCGTGGCTGCTCGTTCATCACGTGCCGGCCGGCTACAACAAGCTCGCGGATGTCTTGCAGGCGATGTCGGGCTACGACGGCGAAACGCCCGGCGAGGGCATGAGCGGGATGATCGCGTCGCTGCGCTGGCGCGCGGCGCGCGAAGGCGATCCGGTCGCGCAGATGGAAATGGCCGACCTGTTCGAGAAGCTCGGCCAGCCCGATCTCGTCATCGCGTTGCGCGCGTGTGCGACGCAGCAGAATCCCGCGCTGAAATGATGCGAGCCGGTATGCCGCAATGACGGGCGGCATACCGGCTTGTGCGGTGACATTTGCCGTGACGCCGCCGCATCAGACTTCGTACCGCACCGCGTGCGCCTCGGTGGGCAGCGGCGGATCCCAGCGCGGCAGCATCGCCTCGAGCGCGCGGTTCGTCAGCGACGTGTCGCGCTGCGCGTTGCGGCGCAACAGCTCCGCGCGCGGCTTCTCGAGATAGACGAGCGTCACGTCGGCGCCGTACGCGAACAGCAGGTCGAGCGTCTTCTTGCGCATCAGCGGCGACAGGTTCGTCGCGTTCCACACGAACGGCCGCTTCTCCCGCAACAGTGCCTTCGCGGCGTCGACCGCATGGTGCGCGACGGCGCCCTCGTTTTGGCCATGGCGCAGCCCCAATGCATCGCGTGCATCGTCGAACGACACGACGGGCAGGTCCGGATGATGCCGCGCGACCCACGTGTTCTTGCCCGACGCGGGCAGGCCCGACATCACGACGACCCGCGAGCCCGGCGTGCGGAACAGCGGATAGTCGGGATGCACGTCCGCGCCGCGAAAGTAGCTGAGCGCGGTGTGCGCATCGGCGAACGCGCGCGGCTGGCCATAACACCCCTCTTCCCGCGCCAGTTCGCGCAACAATTCGATGTTGTCGAGCACGCGCTGCGTATCGCTGCAGATGCGCCCGCGCATATCGGCTTCGGCGAGCAGGCACAGCAGCGGCAGGCTCACCTGCCACGACAGTTCACGCGCGATGAACTCGGGCGTGCCGCGGCGCGACCCGCTCATCGCGAAGAACGGCACCTGGTGCACGGCGATCATCCGGCAGATCGCCTCGCGCACCGCGAACGGCACGCCGGCATCCCACAGCGCGATACGCGCATCGATCGCTCCCTTGCGCGAGTGGCCGGGATGACCGATCGCGCCGGTGACGGGATCGACGACCGTCGTGCGGTACTTCGCGATGTCGTGCAGCAGCGCGGCCAGGAACACGATTTCCTGGTCGGCGCGCGATGCGGCCTGATAACCGGGCAACGCGAGCAGCGCATCGATCACCATCGTCGTATGCGTCCACACGTCGCCTTCGCCGTGATGCGCCGGTTCCTGCGGTGTCGTCTTCGCCTGTTCGAGCGCGGGAAACGCCGCGATGCATGCGCGGTAGTCCGGCTGCCGTCCGGACGCGGGCACGAGTGCCTGCAGTTGTTCGTACTTCATGATCAAGACTCCTCTCGAAACGGCGCACGGCCGTTCCGCATTCATGGGTGCGCGTGCGTCGCGGCGATCGATCGCCACGTGACCGTCGGCCGCGGCGCATACAGGTCGACATCCGGCGCGAGCAGGTTCGGGATGAACGGCTGCTCCGAGTGATGGCGCGCCGATTCGAGAATCGCCTGCACGAAATCGTGGCGGACCCACTTCAGGCGCGCGGTCGTCGTGTCGTCCGTCTCGACCTTCACGTAGAGCCCTTCCGCGCGCGCCGACTTGTCGCACTGCTGCCATGCGCGTGCGAGGTCGAGCCCCTGCCGCCGCACCGTTTCCTCGAACGCGCGACGCCAGTCCGGCGTCTTCGCGAGCGACGGGCCGAGCAATGCCTTCAGGTCGGCGAGCCGCGCCGGGGCGATGCCTTCGTACAGCACGGGCACCGACAGCACAGGCCCGTCGGCAAGCAGCGCGCGACGCGCGCACGTCGACAGGAAACGGCCCGTCGTGCGGTCGAACACATCGAATTCGAAGAAGTGATGCGGCAGCGCGTCGTAGAACACCGCGTGCTTCTTGCTCATCGTCTCGCCGTACATCACGTAGCGATCGCCGAGGCGGTCGAGCAGCCAGCCTGCATGGGCGGCGGCCCACGTCTTCACGAAACCGAACTGCCGCTCGCGGCCGCCGCCGGCCAGGTAGTGGCCGCGCGACTGCAGCAGCAGTTCGCCCGCCGGGCCGAAGCTGATGCCCGTATTCGCGCCGTCGAGCTTTTCCTCGACGACGATGTGTGCACCCGCGAGGGTGCGATAGGGAACGTGTTCGCGACCTTCGTCGCCGTCCTGCAGGCGCGAGCCTTCGAGATGCGGCGTGCGCGGGTAGCGGGCGAGGTCGAGCGATTGCGCGTATGCGCGAAAATCCAGCGTCATGGTCTTTCTCCGGAAACAGGGGAAAAAGCCGACGACGTGAACGAACGGTCTGGTGTGCGTTGCGGTGTCAGTGCTTGTCCGGGCGCGTTCCTGCAGTCGACGTTCCGGCGCCGCGAGGCGGACGGAAACGGGCAGGACGACACGCGGCCGGGACGGCAGTCGTCGGCGTATCAGGCGAAGGGACGAATGTTTGCGGGCACTTGGATCACCGGTTCGATGAGGGTTCAGGGATGAAGCAGGCGGATGCTACGAAACTGCTTTTGCACTGTCAAGCGCTGTCGGAACCCGCTGATGCGGCCGCCGGCATGCGTTGAATACCTGCTGCGGCGTGCCGCACGCACCGTCGGCACGAGAATTGTCAGGATGTCTATATGTGTGTTTTTCGCCACATCGGGCGACGATTCGGTAGGCGCCGCCGTGCTACCCGCTTGCTGCGCCCGTCGCGTGCATGCTAGAGTCGCCGCCATTCCGATCAACCCCTCACTCGCAAGGAGAAGAACATCATGACGTCACGCCAACGCTCCTCCCGTCGCGGGTCGTAGTCCGGGTTTTTCGCGTCCGTCTGTTTCATCGTTCACGCCACGCAGCAGCACACCGTATCGCCGTCACGGCGATGAGCCGGGTCGTTCCGATCCGGTCGTGCCGCCCTCTTCCCGACTTCCGATGTCGGGCAGCGCATTCGAGCGCTGCCTGTGCCATGGCCCGCCGTTCTACCTTTTCATCGAACGGAAACCTCCATGGGCAATTCCATGCAATACCTGGGCGAGCGCGTCACCTTGTGCGCTTGCGCCACCACCTGGATCGAAGGTGAGGCCATCCGGCAGCTCGAACACGCTGCCACCCTCCCCGGCATGCGGCGTGTCGCCGGCATGCCCGATCTTCACCCCGGACGCGGCTACCCGGTCGGCGCCGCGTTCTTTTCGACGGGCCGGCTGTACCCGGCGCTGATCGGCGGCGATATCGGCTGCGGAATGGCGCTGTGGCAAACCGCGCTCGATGCGCGGCGCGTCAGCGCGTCGAAGCTCGCGAGCCGGCTCGGCTCGATCGACACCACGCCCGACGCAAGCTGGCAGCCGCTCATCGCGGCCGCCGGGTTCGCGGATCACGCGTTCGCGGCATCGCTCGGCACGATCGGCAGCGGCAATCATTTCGCGGAAGCGCAGCGGATCGACGCGGTGTACGACGCCGATGCCGTCCAGGCGCTCGGCCTCGATCACGACCGCCTGCTGCTGCTCGTGCACAGCGGGTCGCGCGGTTTCGGCCAGTCGATCCTCGAACAGCACATGCGCGAGCACGGCTACAACGGGCTCGACGACACGGATGCCGCATGCACGGCCTACCTTGCGCGCCACGACGCGGCGTTGCGCTACGCGATCGCGAATCGCGACCTGATCGCGCGGCGCATGCTGGCGCGCTGGCGCAGCGACGGCCGGTGCGTGCTCGACGTGAACCACAACCTGGTGAGCCGCGCGCGCGTCGACGGCGAGCCCGGCTGGCTGCATCGCAAAGGTGCGACGCCGGCCGATACGGGGCCGGTCGTCATTCCCGGGTCGCGCGGCGACTACAGCTATCTCGTCGCCCCCGTGCGGTCCGACGATGCGGCCAGCCTCGCGTCGCTTGCGCACGGCGCGGGCCGCAAGTGGGCGCGCGGCGATTGCAAGGGGCGTCTCGAACGGCGCTTCACCCCGTCGCAGCTCACGCGTACGCCGCTCGGCAGCCACGTCGTCTGCGAAGACCGCGAACTGTTGTACGAGGAAGCGCCGCAGGCCTACAAGCCGATCGACAGCGTCGTCGACGCGCTCGAGGCGGCCGGCTTGCTGCGCAAGCTCGCGCGGCTCGCGCCGGTGCTGACCTACAAGACGTCCGGGGAGGCCGGCCGATGCTGATGCAGATTTCTTCGGCACACGGGCCGCTGGAGTGCCAGCTCGCCGCGGCCAATGCGTTGCGGTGCCTGCAGGCGGAAGCCGATGCGCAGCGCGTCGTCGTCACGGTGCTCGATGTGCAACCGGGCGAACGGCCCGGCACGTTGCGCTCGGCGCTGCTCGATCTCGACGGTGCCGGCGCGCAGGCGCTGGCGAACCGCTGGACGGGCACGCTGCAATGGATTTGCGCGAGCCCGTACCGGTTGCGCCATCCGCGCAAGAACTGGTTCATCGGTGTCACGCGCTGCGCCGACGCGCAGCCGCTGCCGGATGGCGACGTGCGGTTCGAAGCGATGCGCGCACGCGGGCCGGGCGGCCAGCACGTGAACAAGACGAGCTCGGCGATTCGTGCGACCCATGTCGCGACCGGCCTGTCGGTGCGCGTGGAAAGCGAGCGCAGCCAGCACGCGAACAAGCGCCTCGCGCTGCAATTGCTGCAGGTTCGACTGCAGCAGGAAGCCGACCGTCACGCGTCCGACGCGCGCCGGCAGCGGCGGATGCAGCACTTTGCGCTCGAGCGCGGCAACCCCGTGCGCGTGTTTCACGGGGCGGCGTTCGTGCCGGCCGACTGAGCATGACGGCCCGACTGCCGGCGGTTGTTTCGCCGGCAGTCGCGCAACGGGCCTCATGGTTTTCCCGGCCAGCCGGTTGCGTGAGCGCGCCGGCGGTTCCGGTGCACGACCGCACGCCACGCAGGCTGCACGGGCCTCACGCGCGGATGCCGGCTGTCGCGTGTTCCTCACCCTTTCTGCGCGGGAAAGGACGCTTGAAACATCCGCAATTATCACGTGCCGCGGATTTGCCCACCATGTGCCGGACGATCGGTACAGCCCGCCTGTCCGGCCCTTTCAACGGCCTTGCGGTGCCTGCCGCCACGTCGTGCGACCGGATGCATCGCGCCGGTCGCGAACGGCCGGGCTTCGCGCCACGGCGTACCGATAATCAGGAGACACGATGAACAGCCATTCCCTCGATCTCGGCGGCAACGCGGGCGAACCCGCGCCCGCACGACCTGCGGCCGCCGCCGGCACGGGCGCTGCCGGGTCGGCCCTCCCCGCCCGCCGCGTCACGCTCGGCGATTTCATGGACGACCTGCCGGTTGGCGCATTGCACCGGTTCGTCGTCTGGGTGATCGGTATCGGGCTGTTTTTCGACATGTACGAGATCTTCCTCGTCAGCACGATCGGTTCCGCGTTGCAGAACGAATACGGACTGAGCCGGCAGAGCACCGATTTCAAGCTGCTGCTGGCCTCGGCGTTCATCGGCATGTTCGTCGGCGCGATGTGCCTCGGCAGCCTCGCCGACCGCATCGGCCGGCGCAAGGCTTTCCTGCTGACGCTCACGTGGTACAGCGCGTTCTCGCTGGTCGGCGCGTTTTCCGTGAACGCCGACATGCTCGTCGCGTGCCGGTTCCTGACCGGCATCGGCGTCGGCGCGATCTATCCGGTTGCCGACAGCTTCCTGTCCGAGATCCTGCCGAAGGAAAAGCGCGGGCGCCTCGCCGCGTGGGCCTATACGACTTCCTATGTCGCGGTGCCGCTCGTCGGTTTCCTCGCGCTGTGGCTGAATCCGCTGCACGTGGGCGGCGTGGCCGGCTGGCGCATCATCCTCGCGATCGGCAGCCTCGGCGCGGTGTACGTGCTGTTCGTCCAGCACCGGCTGCCGGAAAGCCCGCGCTGGCTGCTCGCGCAGGGCCGCACCGCCGATGCATACGCGGCATTGCGGCGCTTCGCGGAGGGCACCGGCGTGCGCGTGCCCGAGCAATTCGCGGAACCGGTCGAGCCGCAACGGCCGCTCGGGCTCGGCGAGCGTTTCGCGCTGCTGCGGCGCGAACCGTACGGCGCGCGCTACCTGATGCTCGCGATCTTTCATCTGTTCCAGGGCTTCGGTTATTACGGCTTCGGCACGCTGGCCGGCACGGTCGTGAAGAGCCGCGGCTTCGACGTGACGGACAGTACGCTGTTCATCGCGCTGTCGTTCATCGGCTATCCGGTCGGCTCGCTGCTGTCGATTCCGCTGCTCAACTGGATCGAGCGCCGCACGCTCGTGATTGCGTCGATCCTGTCGATCGCGGCGTTCGGGCTGTGCTTCGCGTACTCGGGCCAAACCGTGCTGATCGTCGGCTTCGGGTTCCTGACGACCTGCGCGTCGAACGTGTTCAGCAACGCGTATCACGTGTACCAGGCGGAGATCTTTCCGGCGCGCGTGCGCTCGACGGCGATCGGCAGTACCTATGCGCTGTCGCGCATCGTCAGCGGTGCGCTGCCGTTCGTGTTGCTGCCGGTGCTCGGCGGTTACGGCGCGGGCGCGATGTTCGGCGTGATCTCGGTTGCGCTCGGCATGGTCGCCGTCACGCTGCGCGTGCTCGGGCCGCTGACGACGCGGCGCAGCCAGGACGAAATCAATCCGGTTTGAGCGTGTGTCGATGCGGGGCGCGGGAACGCGCTCACGCATCGTTCCTGATGCTTCGCGGATGGTCGGGCTAACGGTCGCCCGGCGGCCCACGGCAGACGGTCGCATCTTCCGCGCACGGTCACGGTTACGGCTGCGGTCACGCAACGCCCGCGTGCGCCGACCGCTGGCGGGCAAAATCCGAAGCGGGATGCCCGGCGATCGACGGTTCCGCCCTTCACTGCGCGCCGTCGCGGCAAGGGCCCTGCGACGCCATGTCCGCTCGAGAAACGACGACCGTGAATTCGATCCCGGATTCAAAATCCAGCGTCATGGTCGAGAAGCGCGGATCGTCATCGAGATAGTGCTTGTACGGTCGAACGGCGTCCTCGGCCGTGTACATGTTGTCGGCCAGGACGATCGACCCCGGGCGCAGCAGGCGCTCGATCTGCCTGAACAACTTCAGGTAGACGTCGGCCCAGACGTCGATGAATACCATGTCGAAGTGCCCGTCCAGTTCGGCAACGGTCTCGAATACGTCGCCCTCCCGGATGTCGACATGGGCGTCCAGGCCCGCCGTGCCGACGTGATCGCGCAAACGGGCGCACTTGAGCGGGTCGCGCTCGGTCGCGACGACCACGCCACGGCCCAACGTGCGCAGTGCCTCGGCGAAATACAGCGTGGACACGCCGCACGAGCTGCCGAGTTCGAGGATGCGGGCCGGCCGTTGCGAGAGCACCATGTTGCGCAAGAACCCGCCCGTTTCCGGCGACACGGCCAACGATAGCCGGCTGCCTTCCGGGGAGTCGAAGTCGTCGGTGAACAGCCCGAACGTTTCGAGAAACCGACCCCGCAGACGGGGGGCGATCGCTTCGTATTCCTCTGCTAACGACAGAAACTCCTCGTTCGATCCCAGGAACTGCGCGCGGGCGCGGGCGATGATTTCGGTCCGGCTCTCTTCGTGGAGCCGTCGCAGAAGAACGGCGGTAGGTGAAGCCATGTGCGTTCCTTGACGAGATTGATCACGTCGACGATGTATCCGGCGGCGCCTCTCCCGCCAGGGTTTCGGCGCGGTCGCTCGATATCGGCGACATGCGGAGGTTGTCATGCGATTCGGGCGAGCGTGATGGCGCGCTCGGGGCACGCGGTCACACACAGTCCGCATGACCGGCACGCATGCGCGTTCGGCGTGTAGGCGACTTCCATGCCGTGCACGCGCAGCTTCAGGCGATGCATCAGGCCGAGGCCGACGTAATCGGCCGGGTCGATGCGTCTGACCTCGAACACGTTTTCAGGGCAAACCGCGACACAATCCCCTTTGCCTTCGCAACGCTTCAGATCGACGACCGGCACGATCACGCCCGGTTGCTGTTTGCAGTCGCCCGTGGATTTTTCGCGCACGTTCACGCTCCCGAGGGCCGGTCATCGCCGGAGCGCCACGCGTTGCGGAAATGCTCGCGTTCCTCGGGCGTCATCGATTCCCACTTGCGCCAGTGGCGCCGGCCGCGCCAGCCGTGGTGTCCGCGGAATCCGCCGAACAGGATGCGGCTCAACACGAGCAGGCCCAGCGCCCGGGCGAAATCGATCGTACGGGCCCCGACGAACAGCGCCGGCATCACCCAGTTCCACAACATCATGACGACCCATCCGAGCACGCCTATGGCAATCAAGGCGAGCACCGCCTTGCCCGCGCATCTGATTCGAAAATTCATTTGTCGACTCCTCTAGGGTCTGTTTACATATGGAACGCACATGCGTTGCCACGAGAACGGCCGCTCGCGAGGCGCGTGACGCCGCGAATACTGACGTATTCGCAAGGAGCGCAACGCGGCGAGCGGCCGTTCTCGTGGCAACCCCTAATTAAAAAATTCATTCCACGGGAATGCCCGAAATCGCCCGTATGGCGGCGTCGCTCGTCGCTTGTCCCCCAAGGGGACTTCCTGCGGGGCGTTTGGCTCGGCCAAACGGCGCTCCTCACTTCTTGCCCTACGCCCCGGAGGAAGTCCCCTTGGGGGACGAGCGATTTCGGGCATTCGCATGTGCGTTCCATATGTAAACAGACCCTAGATATTGTCCAGTTCGTCATGAATGAGCTGCAGTCGTGCACGCAGATGCAAGACCGCATAGCGTTTGCGCGCGAGCAGCGTATTGAGCGCAACGCCGCTTTGCGTGGCCATCTCCTTGAAGGAACGGCCCTCCAGTTCGTGCGCGATAAATACCTCGCGCTGATTCGCCGGCAGCTCGTCGAGCGCATCCTGCAAGGCTTCGAGCAGGAGCGTGCGCGCGTAGACTGCTTCGGGGCCGGCGTCGTGTGCCGGCAGCACGAGATCCAGCCGGTACTCGCTGTCCGCGTCGTCGTCGGCCTCGGACAGATCGGTCAGCGGCTGCTCCTTCTTCTTGCGAAAGCGGTCGACGATACGGTTGCGCGCCGCGCGGAACAGCCACGCGCTCACCTGTTCGATCGGCGCCGGAAGCCGGTAAGCCTGGACGAATTCGTGAAACACGTCCTGAAGGATGTCCTCGGCATCGTCCGGGTCGCGAATCCGACGCCGGATGAAGCTCACCAGCCTCGTTCGTTCACGCATCACTATCGCGGTGATGTCGCGGTCTGGGTCGGTCATGTGCGTGAAGTGGGTGGCGATTCCATGCACCTGAAGACGTTTCAGGCGCGGGAATATTGTGTCGAGTGCGAAAAATGACTGCTCAACGGGGCGGCTTCAAGGGAGAGATCGGTTACACCGCCCATCCAGCGGGCAGCAATTGGGCCGGCCCGACGGTCATCGCCGACACGAGCGGGAACGGTGTAACGATAGTGCAAGGAACGAACCCGCGACGACAAGGCGAAGTGTGCGGGCGGCAGGCACGGGCGTTGCCGGGGCCAGACAGGAAAGTATGTGCCGTGCTCGCGACTGTCGGCTGCATCCGGGCCGTACTACTCGCCGGCTGTTCGCGGTCGTCGGCCGGTCGGTCCGGCGCGGCTGCTATGAATAGGCTTCCCACAACGGCATCGGCTCCCCGCCGCGGCGAGCCGAACGCTCCCCGACGATCGCCCTTCTCCGAAGCCGCACCGCGACAATTCCCGCCAGCTCGCAGGCCGGCCTCAACGCGCCGACATGAAATCGAACAGCTTCGCGATATCGGTCGTCAGCACCGTTCCGGCCTTCACGCCGACCCAAAGCGTGCGCGTCGCCCACGCATCGTCGAGCTTCACGACCCCGAGCCGCGCCGCGCGCTCGCCGGTCACCGCGTCGCGCGGCAGGATGCCGATCCCGAGCCCCGCCTCGATCATCCGGCTCACGCCGTCGAAATTCGATACCTGGATCCGCAGCTTCAGCGAACGCTCGACCGCGAACGCGGCGTCGGTCATGCGCGCGAGCAGCGAACTGCCGTCGCTGAGCCCGACGTAGTCCTCGTCGAGCGTGTCCGCGAAGCGGATGCTGTCGCGCGCGGCGAACCGGTGCGTGCGCGGCACGAGCAGCACGAGTTCGTCGCGGCGGTACAGCCTTCGTTCGATACCGGGGGCCGGCACGTTGTCGGCGAACACGCCGAGATCGGCCTTGCCGGACGCGAGCGCATCGACGATCTCGTGGCTCAAACGCTCCTCGAGGCTGACCTTGATACCCGGATTGTCAGTGAGGAACGCCGCGAGATCGGCGGGCAGGAACTGGACGATCGCGGACGTGTTGGTCCACACATGGATGTGGCCACGCACGCCGGCGACGTAGTCGCTCATCTCGTGCGCCATCCGGTTGACCTGCTCGATCACCTTCGCCGCATGGTCGAGCAGCGCGCGGCCCGCGGGCGTCAGCTCGACACCGCGCGCATGCCGGACGAACAGCGCGCTGCCCGTCACGCTTTCGAGCTCGGCGATGCGCTTGCTGACCGCGGACAGCGTGAGCTGGCCGTGCTCGGCCGCTTTCGTCAGGCTGCCGTGCTCGGCGACGAGCGCGAACACGCGCAGCGATTGCAGATCGAAATGAAGCGGATTCACCATGTCGTGGGTCCTGGGGAGGCCAGGCCGGCGCTTGCCGTCAGCGCGGCGGCCTGACGCCGATCATACGCCCGGCCGACCCCGCGCGATACGGTGCGGTACGGCGCAAAACAGCGCCTAGCGCGGCGCGATCGACTGCAACGCGGCGAGCATCGCACCGTCCGGCTTCGCGAGATCGTCGAGCACGTCGAAGTGCCGCATGCCGGGGAGCCCGACGTGGACGATCCGTTCGCCTGCCGCTTCGCATGCCGTCGCATAATCGCGTGCCTGCCGGACGAGTTCGGGCAGCTCGGCATCGCCGACCGCAACGACCGTCGGTGCGCCGGGCCCGACATGGCGCAACGGGCTGTACGCGTCGACTTCGCGCGCGCTGAGCTGCAGCTTGTCGTTCAGGACGCACAGCGAGATCGGTTCGAGATCGACGAGCGGGCTGATCGCGAGCGCCGACACGACGCCCGGATGCGCGCGGTACACGGCCGTCAGGTGGCCGCCCGCCGAATGGCCGCTCAGGTGGATCGGCCGCCCGGCGGTACCGATTGCGTCGGGGTCGTTCGCCAGGTAGTCGAGCAGCGCGCCGATCTCGCCGACGATGTCGGTCATCGTCGCGAGCGGCGCCAGCGTGTATTCGGCGAGTATCACGTCGAACCCGCGCGCGAGCGGCCCGCTCGCCGCGTACGCGAAATCCTCTTTCGCGCAGTGCTGCCAGTAGCCGCCATGAATGAACACGAACAGCGGCGCATCGGGCCGACCGCACGACAGCCAGTCGAATCGCTGCGCGGGCTGCGCACCGTAACGCAGGTCGCGCCGGCCGCGCGTCGTGTCGTAGAGCGCCGCGCTGCGCGCCTGCATCGACGCCAGCAACGCCGGGAAATCGGGTACCACCTTCGTGTTCAGATAGGCGGCGTCGAGGGCCGCGCGGTCCATGCCGCGATAGAGGATCGTCATCGGAATCGTATGGGTCGGGTTGCGGAAGCGCGGACGCAGGCGTCGCGTCCGGTGCGAAGGCGGCTTCTCAGTCGCCGAAGCACGCATTATCCGCAGCGCGGCGCGGGCCGGCTATCCGGAATCGGCGAGCGCGGAATCCGGCTGTCCGTTTTCGGCGGCAGATCGATGCGGCAGCAGGCCGCACCGGTACGATCCGGGCCGCATGCGCGAGGGCACGAGGTGCCCGCCGGCGTGCCGGCGGTCGGATCGAGTCAGATCAGCTCGGAGATCTCGATCAGGTTCAGGTCGGGATCGCGCACGTAGACCGAGCGGATCTTCCGCGTCGCGCCCGTGCGTTCGACGGGCCCTTCGACGATCGGCCATTCGACGCGCTTCAGGTGCGCGATCACGTCGTCGAGCGGCACCGACGCGATGAAGCACAGGTCGAGCGCGCCGGGCACCGGCACATGCGCTTTCGGTTCGAACTCCGCGCCGCGCACGTGCAGGTTGATCTTCTGGTTGCCGAAGCGGAACGCGATCCGGCCGGCCCCGAAGGTTTCGAGCTGCATCTGCAGCACCTCGGTGTAGAAATGCGTCGTCCGGTCGGGGTCGACGCAGGTCAGCACGAGATGGTCGAGGTGGTCAATCAGTGCCATGAGGTTCGCTCCGGTTGGTCGTTCACGAGAAAGCGCGTTGCGCGGGCATGTCGCCGGCGTCCGCGCGCGGCGGCGGATGAAGGTCCGAGCGGCGCCCGGCCTTCAGGATCTGGCTCGGCACGTCGTGGCCGATCAGCGCGGGCAGCCGTGCCGACGCGACCAGCACGGCCGCGAGATCGACGCCCGTATCGTAGCCGTCGAGTTCGAGCATGTGCACGAGTTCCTCGGTGCACGCGTTGCCGGTCGCGCCCGGCGCGTACGGGCAGCCGCCGAGGCCGCCGAGCGACGCATCGAAGCGGTCGATCCCGGCGTCGAGTGCCGCGAGCGTGTTCGCGAGCGCCATCCCGCGTGTGTTGTGGAAGTGCAGCGTGAGCTGCAGCGCGCCGAAGCGCTCGCGTGCACGTGCCGACAGTTCGCGCACTTGCGACGGAAACGCCATGCCCGTCGTATCGCACAGCGTGAAGCCGTGCACGCCGAGATCCGCGAAGCGCTGCATCCACGCGAGCACGCCCTCGGCCGCGACGTCCCCTTCCATCGGGCAGCCCATCGCGGTCGACAGCGAGACGTTGATGGCGACACCCGTGCCGCGTACCGCGTCGATCACGTCGCGCAGCTGCGCGAACGATTGCTCGCGCGTCATCCGCAGGTTCGCGCGGTTGTGGCTTTCGCTTGTCGACATCACGAGGTTCACTTCGTCGATGCCGCACGACAGCGCGCGCTCGGCACCACGCACGTTCGGTACGAGCACCGTGTAGACGACACCCGGTGCGCGCGCGATGCCGTGCATCACCGCCTCGGCGTCGCGCAGCGCGGGGATCGCCCTCGGCGACGTGAACGACGTGACCTCGATCTTCGCGTAGCCGCAGGCGCTCAGCGCGTCGACGAGCGCGATCTTGTCGTCGGTGTCGACGAATGCCGCTTCGTTCTGGAAACCGTCGCGCGTCGCGACTTCGTGGATGTAGAGCCGTGTGCGTTGCCCGCTCATGTCGTCGTCTCCTGGTTCGGGTTCAGATCACGCCGCGCGTGCGCCAGTCGCCGCGCGTCGCCGCATCGATGCCGAGCGCTTCGAGTACCGCGTCGGTATCCGCGCCCAGCGCGGGCGCCGGGCGCTCGATGCGCCCGGGCGTCGCACCGAGCTTCGGCACGATGCCGGGCACGAGCACGGGCGTGCCGTCGGGCAGCGCGGCATCGACGAGCATGTCGCGCGCGCGGTAATGCGGATCGGCGGCGATGTCGGCCACGTCGTAGATGCGCCCGGACGGGATGCGTGCGTCGTTCAATGCGGCCAGCACGGCGTCGAGATCGTGCCGCGCGCTCCACGCGCCGATCGCCGCGTCGATGCGTTCGACCTGCGCGACGCGCCCGTCGTTGTGCGCGAGCGCGGGATCGTTGCCGAGATCGGGCCGGCCGATCAGCTCCATCAGGCGCCGGAAGATGCTGTCGCCGTTCCCGGCGATCAGTGCGTACCGGCCGTCGCGGCAGCGATACGCGTTGGTCGGCGCGATGCCGGGCAGGCTGCTGCCGGCCGCCTCGCGCACGGCACCGAACGCCGAGTATTCGGGCAGCAGGCTTTCCATCATGTTGAATACCGACTCGTACAGCGCGACATCGACGACCTGCCCCTTGCCGCCCTGCTGCTCGCGATGCCGCAGCGCGAGCAGCACGCCGATCACGCCGTGCAGCGCCGACAGCGAATCGCCGAGCGAGATGCCGACGCGCACCGGCGTGCGGCCCGGCTCGCCGGTCAGGTGCCGCAGGCCGCCCATCGCCTCGGCGATCACGCCGAAGCCGGGACGGTCGCGGTACGGGCCCGTCTGGCCGAAGCCCGACACGCGCAGCATCACGAGCCCCGGGTTGATCGCGGACAGCGCGTCCCAGCCGAGCCCCCAGCCTTCGAGCGTGCCGGGCCGGAAGTTCTCGATCAGCACGTCGGTTTCCGCGACGAGGCGGCGCACGACGTCCTGCCCTTCGGGCGTGCGCAGGTCGAGCGTCAGCGAGCGCTTGTTGCGCGACTGCGCGGCCCACCAGACCGACGTGCCGTCGTGCAGCAGCCGCCATTTGCGCAGCGGGTCGCCGAGTGCAGGCGGCTCGACCTTGAGCACGTCCGCACCGAATTCGGCGAGCATCCTGCCCGCGAACGGGCCGGCGATCAGTTGTCCGAGTTCCAGCACGCGGATGCCGTCGAGGGGGCGTGTCATGGCTGTCTCCGATGAAAGCGTGTTGTCGATGACGGCGATCATGACGGCGTTCCCGCCCGGCGAAAATCGATCGATGCTCAACCAGCCTTTCCGAAACGGAAAGGCGTGCGCCGCGGCCGTTCACATATGCGGTGCGCCAGCCTTTCCATCCGGGAAAGCGCACTCGCGCAACGGTCAAACGACGGCCCGCGCGCCGCCGGCAGAATCGAACCCGTTCCGCGCCCGCCCCGGGCGCCTGCCAGCGAGGCCCGCCATGTTTTCCGTTTCCTCTCCCGCGAAGATCGTGTTCCTCGACCGCGCGACGCTGTCGCCGCAAACCGTGCTGAAGCCGTTCCCGTTTCCGCACGCGTTGCGCACGTTCGAGCGGACGGCCGTGCACGAGGTCGCTTCGCGCATCGGCGACGCGGACATCGTCGTGACCAACAAGGTGCGGCTCGACGCGGCGGTGCTTGCCGGCGCGCGGCGCCTGCGGATGATCGCGATCGCCGCGACGGGCACCGACATCGTCGATCTCGACGCGTGTGCCGCGCACGGCATCGTCGTGAGCAACATTCGCGGGTATGCGGTCCGCACGGTGCCCGAGCACACGTTCGCGCTGATCTTCGCGCTGCGCCGCAGCCTCGTCGCGTACCGCGACGCGGTGCGCGCGGGGCGCTGGCTCGACAGCGGGCAGTTCTGCTTCTTCGATCATCCGATTCGCGACCTGGCCGGCTCGACGCTCGGGATCGTCGGCGACGGCGTGCTCGGGCGCGCGGTGGCCGGCATCGCGCGCGCGCTCGACATGCGGGTACGGTTCGCCGCGCACGGCGATGCGTCGGGGGACGACTACGCGCCGCTCGACACGCTGCTTCGGGACAGCGACGTGATCACGCTGCACTGTCCGCTCACGCCCGCGACGCGACACCTGATCGACGCGGCCGCGTTCGCGCGGATGGCGCGCCGGCCGCTGCTGATCAATACCGCGCGCGGCGGGCTCGTGGATGAAAACGCGCTCGTCGACGCATTGCAGTCGGGGCAGATCGCGGGCGCGGGGTTCGACGTGGTCACGCAGGAGCCGCTGCCGGCCGCGCATCCGTTCCACGCGATCCTGTCGCATCCGGCCTTCATCCTGACGCCGCACGTCGCGTGGGCGAGCGACGAGGCGATGCAGGCGCTCGCCGATCAGCTCGTCGACAATGTCGCCGCGTTCGTCGACGGCGCTCCGACGCATGTGGTGTGACGCGCAGCCGCGGGATCGTTTCGACGGCTCTACGAGAAAAGCCCCGCTCGATTGCTCGAAGCGGGGCTTTGGATTGGGAGTTGCTTACGCCCTGTTTTGCGGCGTGCGTCTGAATGCCTGACGAGCGCTACGTCAAGGAACTCGGGCCGCCGATGCTGCAGGGCCGGTCTGGCGCTGGTCGGGCCCCGCACTGGAACTTGCCGGCTTTGGCTGCGGCGCACCACCCGGCGCGCTGATCCCGCCCCGAATGCGCGCGTTTCAGTAAGCGGACATCTCGACGCAAGGATCGACCTTGGACGGCGAGCAGATGACCGAATACTTGGCGCTCTCGCGCATCAGCGCTTCGCCTTCGTGCAGCGCGATCTTGATCTCGGGATGACGCTCGTACGCGAGGAATGCCGAGCACACGACCGCGGACATCACGACGAGGGAAAACACAAATTTTTCAAGGGTTTGGAAACGTTCAGGCATGGTTCGACCTATCACTTAGGCCGTGATTATATCTCGAAATAAGGGTTTTCCCTATAAGTCGACCCGCATACCGAGGATGCATTCGGTCGCGCGCGGACGCGATGCTCGCGCCCTTTTTCCCTGCCAGTCCGCGCCTGAGTGTCGGTCGAACAGGATGGGGCGACCGGTTGCGGGGTTCGCGCCGTACCGGCGCCGCCCCGCCGCTGCGCCAGCCCCGGTGCATCCGGCGATGCGTTCGCGGGCAATCGGTCGATGGCGTGAAGTCGGCGGAAGGAGCGGCGCGGCGTTCGGGTGCGACAGGCCGCGTATTACCGGAGGGAAACGCCCCGCCCGTCGCCCTCGCAGGTCACCGCGTCACTGCGGCGCCGACGCGCCGCTTGCCGCATTGCCGGGCCATGCCTTGCCGATCTGGTCGACCAGCGATTTCGCGGTACCCGTCACGATCGCCGCGTCGACGCCGGACGTCTGCCACGAGCCGTCGGCGGCCTTCACGAAGGTCAGGTTCGCGCGCGACGGCTTGTAGTCGGTATTGCGCCACGTGACCACGACGTCGCACGAGTAGGTGCGATCGCCGACCTTCTTGCAGTCGCCGTCGGGCTTCGCCGACACGACATCGGCCGAGACGGGCAGCGGCTGGCCGAACAGCGCGTTCAGCCCGCCGTGGTTTTCCGCCTCGAGCGCGCGGCGCACGGCGGCATCGACGTCGCCCGATCCGGGGCCGTCGTGGAGCAGGTTGCAGGCGGCCAGGAGGGTCGATGCACCGGCGAGTGTCAGCAGCGTCTGGAACTTCATGGATATCCGTTATCGGGGGAACGCCGCGTAGTCTGCAACGTCCGCGTATCGTGCGCGGTATCCATTTGTAACCAATTGCACGGGCGCGATCGCCCCTCCGCTTCTCCCTCGCCTACTGCCGCTCCTGCTTCACGCGGCTCACGAGCTGCGTCGGGCTCACGAACTGCAGCGCGATGACCACCCATACGAGCGTGATGGCCATGTAGATCATCGCCATCGCGTCGATCGACTGCGGCGCGCGCACGCCGGTCGAGAACACCGCGTAATACAGCGCGACGACGAGCGTCTGCGTGCTCGGCCCCGCGGTGAAGAAGGTCAGCTCGAACATCCCGATCGTGCGCACCAGCACGAGCAGCCCCGCCGCGAGCATGCCGGGCACGAGCAGCGGCAGCAGCACATGGCGGAAATAGCGCCACGTGTTCGCGCCGAAGATGCGCGCGGCGGCTTCGAGATTCGGATCGATCTGCTCGATGAACGGCGTCATCACGAGGATCACGAACGGCAGCGCCGGCACGAGGTTCGCGAGGATCACGCCGGGCAGCGTGCCCGCGAGCCCGACCTTGTACATCACGGTGGCCATCGGGATCCCGTACGTGACGGGCGGCACCATCAGCGGCAGCAGGAACACCAGCAGCGCGAAGCGCTTGCCGCGAAACTGCACGCGCGCGAGCGCATAGGCGGCCGGCACGCCGAGCGCGATCGACAGCAGCACGACCGCGCCGACGACCTCGACGGTCACCCACAGCACGCTCGCGAGCTGGAAGTCCGCCCACGCCTTCGCGTACCAGTGCAGCGTGAAGCCCTGCGGCAGCGGCGTGCCGAACCAGCGTGTCGCGACCGAGTTCACCGCGACGGTCGCGATCAGCAGCATCACGTTCAGCAGGAAGAACGCCATCAGCCCCCAGACGAGCGCGTGCCACGCACGGCCGGCGAGATGGCCTGCCATCTTCCGCGGTTTCCTCGCGTCGGCGGGCCGCACGTCGGGCGGGTCGGGCGCATCGTGCTTCGGCGGCCACGCGCGGGCGGCATGATTGTCGGTCGCCATCAGCCCTTGCCCCCCGTCACCGCGCCGGTATAGAAGAAGCGGCGCGCGCCGAGCATCGACGCGACCACCAGCAGCTGCACGAAACCCATCACGATCGCGATCGCCGACGCGAGCGAAT
This sequence comes from Burkholderia sp. 572, assembly GCF_040545135.1. NCBI lineage: Bacteria > Pseudomonadati > Pseudomonadota > Betaproteobacteria > Burkholderiales > Burkholderiaceae > Burkholderia > Burkholderia sp. 572. Next base: position 52,664 of record NZ_JBEPLH010000004.1, read on the forward strand.
AGTCGTAGCTCTCGAACGCCGCTTCCGCCGCCGCGATCGAGATCACGCGCGTGGGCCCGGCCGGCGCGCCGAGCAGCACGGCCGACGGGAACACCGAGAACGCCTGCACGAACGACAGGCACGCGGCCATCGTGAGCCCCGGCACGAGCAGCGGCAGGTAGATCCGCCGGAACTGCTGCCACGGGTTCGCGCCGAGCGTCGCCGCCGCGCGTGCGAGTGTCGGGTCGATGCCGCTGATGTACGAGAGCATCAGCAGGAATGCGAACGGAAAGCCCGACACGATCAGCGACAGCAGCACGCCCCAGTAGTTGTGCGTGAGACGCACTTCGTCGGTGTACAGGTGCAGCCCCTGCAACGCCTGCGGGAACCAGCCGTTCGGCCCGAAATACGTGAGCATCCCGTCGGCGACGAGCACCGTGCCGAGCGTGACGGGAATCACGAGCAGCGTCGTGACGAGCTTCTGGTAAGGCGAATTGCGACGCAGCGCGAACGCGACGGGTACGGCGACGCCGACGTTGAGCAGCGTCGCGGGCACCGCCAGCTTCAGCGTGACGAGCACCGTGGGCCACATCGCGGTGTCGGTGAAGAACTGCACGTAGTTCGCGAGCGCGCCGCCGCCGTTCATCGGCTGGAACGACAGCACGAGACCGTATGCGAACGGATAGATGAACAGCGCGACGATGAACGCGAGTGCGGGTGTGACGAGCCAGGCTTTCGCGTCGCGCGGTGTGCCGCCTGCCGGGAGCGTGCTCACGCGGCCTCCCGGTGGCGCGTTGCAGCGCACGCGATGCGGCGGCCGTTCATCGCGCGTCTCCCGCATAGACGAGCGTGCGCGACGGCGCAACACATAACCGCAAATGCTCGCCCTCCGCGAATTCGCCGGCCACGCGCGCCCAGATCGGGCCGAACGGCGTGGCCGCACGGATCAGCGAATCGCGGCCGCCGTATTCGACCGTTTCGACGGTCGCGTCGAATGCGTTGCCTGCGCCGTCTGCCGCGCGCTCGATGTCGTCGGGGCGCAGCGCGACCGCGACGTCCTTCGCGTCGAAGCCGGCCATCGGCACGCCCGTGAGCCGCACGCCTGCGGCGCTGACGTTGACGTGGCCGCCGGCCATCCCGTCGAGCGTGAACGGCAGCACGTTGCGATAACCCATGAAACGCGCGACGTGCAGGTTGTGCGGGCGCGTGTAGACGTCCTTCGGCGTCGCGACCTGCTGTACGACCCCCTCCTTCATCACGACGATGCGGTCGGCCATCGACAGCGCCTCGTCCTGGTCGTGCGTCACGTAGATCGTCGCGCGTTCGAGCTGCGTGTGGATGCGGCGGATCTCGGCGCGCATCTCGATGCGCAGCTTCGTGTCGAGGTTCGACAGCGGTTCGTCCATCAGCACGAGCGGCGGCTCGATGACGATCGCGCGTGCGATCGCGACGCGCTGCTGCTGCCCGCCCGACAACTGCCCGGGCAGCTTGCCCTCGTGGCCGACGAGCTGCACGAGTTCGAGCGCCTGCTGCGCGCGCCGCCGCGTTTCCTGCTTCGGCACGCCGCGCATCTTGAGGCCGAAACCGACGTTGTCGAGCACCGACAGGTGCGGAAACAGCGCGTAGTTCTGGAACACCATCCCGAAGCCGCGGCGCTCGGGCGGCAGCACGTCGATGCGCGTGTCGTCGAGCCAGATGCCGCCGCTCGTGAGCGGCTGCAGCCCGGCGATGCAGTTCAGCGCGGTCGACTTGCCGCAGCCCGACGGGCCGAGCAGCGCGATGAACTCGCCGCGCCGGATCTCGAGGTCGAGTCCGTTCAGCGCGGCGACCTGCGCACCTTCCGCATTGGTGAAGCTGCGGCTGACGCCATCGAGCCGCAGCCGTTCGAAACTCTGCTTCATTGCGCGAACTCCATCGACGCGGGCGCCGCGGCGCCCGCCGGCCCATGCGTCACTTCGACTTCTGCGAACCGATCTCGCGATCCCACTTCTGGAACGCGGCGACCATTGCCTGCGCGCTGAGCGGCTGCACGTGCGGGCGATCCGCCAGCAGCTTCGCGTATTCGGGGCGGCCGAACTTGCGAACCACTTCCTGGCTGTGCGCGGGCGCCATCTCGAGCGTCACGCCTTTCACCGCCGGGCCCGGATAGAAGTAACCGTCGTCGTAGGTCATCGCCTGCTGCGCCGGTTCGAGCAGGAAGTTCATCAGCTTGAACAGCACGTCGAGCTTGTCCTTCGGCACGCCCTTCGGGATCACCATGTAGTGCGCATCGTTGACCCACGTCATGTTGTCGAACGCCTGGACCCGGAACTCGGCCGGCACGATGCCGAGCGCACGCGGGTTGAGGTCCCAGCCGGTGACGGTCACGGTCATGTCGCGCGTGCCTTCGCCGAGCTCCTTCATCACCGCCGACGTGCCGCCCGGGTAGTACGGGACGCAGTCGTTGAGCTGCTTCAGGAACGCCCAGGTCTTGTCCCAGCCGTTGATCGGGTCCTGCGGGTTCTTGTCGCCGAGCACGTACGGCAGCCCCATCAGGAACGTGCGGCCGGGGCCCGAGTTCGCCGGGCGCGCGTAGATCAGCTTGTTCGGGTGCGCCTTGCACCACGCGAGCAACTGATCGGGTGTTTTCGGCGGGTCGCTGACCTTCGCCGGGTTGTATTCGAGCAGCGGGCCGGCCGGCATGTAGGTGACTTCGAGGCCGAAGCCCTGTGCGAGGTCCTGCATCTTGCGCGGGCCGGGTGCGTACCTGTCGAGCACGCCGGGGAATGCGCCCGCGTTGTCGGGCAGCACCTTCAGCCACAGGTTCTGCTCGATGCCGGCGGCCAGCGCGTCGGTGCCCGTCAGCACGAGGTCGATGTCGGCGCGCCCCGCCGCCTGCATCGCCTTGATCTTGCCCGGCAGCTGCGGCGCCGGTGCGTTCGTGAACGTGACGCTCGACACGAGGGTCGGGTTCTTGTCCCTGAAGGCTTCGATGGCCTTCTGCGTGAGTTGCAGGTTGCCCGCGACATCGACGATGTTCAGCGATACGGGGGCGGCAACGGCTGCCGAGGCCGACAGCGTGAAGCCCACGGCGAGTGCGATCCGGCGGACACGGCGAGCGATCGTGGTGGCGTTCATGTCTCCTCACTTCGGTCGGTGGATGGGACCTTTCTTTTCAGGAAATCATGACGGCGTTATACGATGTCGGTCAACAAAAAACCGATCGGCGCGGGGCGGGACTTTCCCTGACAAACACCTTCCGGTGAGTGCCGATTTGGTTACCTGGCAAGATGGGCCGGGGATCGCGGCTGGACGCCAAGTCGTCTTGCGACGTCATATCTCTGCGGGGGGCAATCCGGGCGAAGCGGATACAACGGGCCCCGACCGGATCGGTGCCGTCAGCGTTCGGCAGGCCCGGCAAATCAGCGGTTCTTCAGCGCGATCAACACGTCCCGGTGTCCGGAAATGACTTTTCGCGCCGCGCGCGGCACGTCGCCCTTCTCGGCTTCGGTCGAAGCCTTGACCTCGCTGGTGGGACGGATGATCGTGCGGGGTTTCAACGCGACTTCGTACAGCACCTTTCGTTTGGGATCCACGACGGCATTCCGCAAAAAATGACAGTGATCGACCGCTTGTCCGTCAATCGGATGCAGCGGTCGCGTCGCTGTCAGTCATGGCGTCCGACGAACGGACGAAAACGGCCGCAAGGCCGGCAAACAATGCCCGAATATCAATTCCTCAAGCCTGAATCGCCTTCGCCCAACGCCCTCACCTCGTCGATCAACCGTTCCGCATCACGCCACTCGCCATACCCGGACGCCGGATTCAGGTGCCCCACCTCGCCGAGATCGACGAGCCTGCTGCCCCACCCTGCCGCCAGCGTTTCGACGCGCTCGTAGCGCGCGAGCGGATCGTTGCGGCTCGCGGCGACGATGCTCGGAAACGGCAGCCGCCCGGTCGGCACCGGCGTCCAGCCGTTCGCGTCGATTGCGTCGGGCGCCGGATAACCGGCGGGCATCGGCGTATCGAGATCGGCCGGCGCCGCGAGCAGCGCGCCGTGGATCTTGCGCGTGGCCTGCCGCGCCCAGTGCACGGCAATCATCACCCCCGCGCTGTGCGCGACGAGGATCACGGGGCCCTTGATCGCGGCCAGCGCCGCATCGAGCGCCGCGACGCGTGCGGCGCGGCTCAGCTTGTCCGCTTCGAGCGGCGCGACGGCGCGTGCGTTCGGCAGGCGCCGTTCGAGGTGCGTCTGCCAGTGGTCTTCGACGTGATCGCGCAAGCCGGGCACGATCAGGATGGTGGGTGCGGTCGTCAGGGTCATGCAGCCTCCGAAGCGTTCAGGAAAGTCTGGGCGCGCGCCGTTCGCGTTCGACGCGCGCGAGGTCGGCCACATAGCTCGCGCGTCCGATCGCGAACAGCACGGCGGCCATGAGCGGCACGACGGGAATCCATTGGAGTGCGCCGACGAGGCCGGCGCGATCGGCGGCCCACCCCGTCAGCAGCGGGCCCGGCGCCATGCCGAGCAGGTTGTTGGCGAGCGTGAGCGTCGCGAACGCCGACGCGTGGATCGCGGCCGGCGTCAGGTTCGCGACCATCGCGCCCGACGCACCGGACGCGCCCGCGCCGACCAGCATCCCCGCGCAGATCAGCGCGAGCTGCAGCGGCCCGGGCGGCAGCCGGAACGCGACCGCGAGGCAGACGCCGGTCAGCACGCAATACGCGATCGCGGTCAGCCACTTGCGCTTGCCGTCGGTTTTGCCGACGCGGTCGGTGACGATCCCGCAGCCGACCATCCCGATACCCGCGAGCAGCACGAAGCCGGCGGCGAGCACGGCCGCGCGGTCGGGCGCCATCGCGTAGTAGCGGTTCAGGTAGCTCGGCAGCCATGCGAACAGCGCGCCCGGCACGAACAGGTGCAGCCCGCTGCCGAGATACGCGCAGATCACCGAACGCGACGCGAACAGCCCCGACATCAGCACGCGCACGCTGCCGCGCAGGTCACGCGGCGTGTCGGTGTCGCGCCGGCAGGGTTCGGCGCCGTATTCAGTGCCGTATTCGGTGCCGTATTCAGAGCGATATGCGGCGAGCCGCCGTTCGGTCACAACGCAGCGATACGCGACGAGCAGCACGATGCCGAGCGCGGCCATCACGCCGAACGACCAGCGCCAGCCGAGATGCGTGCCGACGAGCCCGCCGAGCGCCATGCCGAACACGGAGCCGAATGCGCCGCCGGCCATGAACGCGCCGGTCAGCGTCGCGCGCAGCCGCGCCGGGAAGATGCTGAGGATCAGCGCGACGCCGACGCTGCCGTACGCGGCTTCACCGAGCCCGACGAGGCCGCGCGCGACGAGCATCTCCGTGTAATGGGTCGACAGCGCGCAGCCGAGCGTCGCGACGCTCCACAGCGCGGCCATCAGCACGATGCTGCGCACGCGCCCGAAGCGGTCGGCGAGCACCGACAGCGGAAACGTCAGCAGCCCGACCAGCAGCGCGACGACGCCGGAGAGCGAACCGAGCTGCGTGTCCGACAGCGCCCATGCTTGCTTGAGCAGCGGGAACACGGCGTTGAGCACCTGCCGCGACATGTAGTCCGACAGCAGCAGGCCGACGGTCAGCCCGAACACGAGCCACGCATAGGCAGGCGCGCGCCGGCCGGCGGCGGCGACGTCCTGGATCGACGGCTCGACATGATGGATCAGCATGCGTGTCTCCTCCGGCACCGGAGCGATCGTGCTCCGGCGCGGCTTGCGTGGCCCCGCTCCGTTGACCGGAGTCCGCCCCCGCATCACGCGCGGGGATGGGTGCCACGCCACAACGATCGGCGGGCCGCGGCCGCCATGGCCGCGGGCCCGGATGCGCGGATGCGCGGCGCGTCAGGCGGCCCGCAGCGGCACGTTCGGCTGGCCCGGCCGGCGGTTCGGCGCCATCCCGAGCTGCGCGAGGGTCTCGTCGATGCCGTCGTACTGCACGCCGATCCGGTAGATCGCCTTCGCTTCCTTGCCGGTCGCGATGTCGCGGCCGAGTTCGCGCGCGATCCGTGCGCACTGCTCGACCTGCTGCACCGACGTCATCCGGTTGCCCTTCTGGTCGATGATCGTGTCCTCGATCCCGCAGCGCGGATGCAGGCCCAGCGCCATCGCAACCGTATTGATCGGCAGCACGTTCTTCATCAGGGATTCGAGCGTGATGCACGCGCCGTCCGGGCAGCGCCGCACGAATTCCATGAAGTTGTACGGATTCGGGCCGTCGAAGCCGCCGCCGATGCCGACCCACGTGACGTTCAGCGGGCCGCGATAGACGCCGCGGCGGATGATCCGTTCGAGCGTTTCCAGCGCGTGCATGCCGGTGAGCTGGAAATGGGGCTGGATGCCGGCCGCCTGCAGGCGGCGCAGGTGCTCGTCGACCCAGCCGGGGCCGGCCGGCACGGTCATCTCGCGGTACGCGTCCCACAACGCGGCTTCGTTCAGCGACGTGCCGGCGATGTCCTTGCGGTTCATCAGCTCGGTGATGTTCATCTGCACGGTGTTGATCGCGACCGTCACCTGGTCGGGCTTCGGCGTCAGCTCGGCGAGCATGTGGCGCGTGTCGTCGGACAGCCATTTTGCTTCCGCGCCGTCGCCTTCCGGCGCGAACGAGATCGAGCCGCCCACCTGCAGGATCATGTCGGGCACCGCCTCGCGCAGCCGGCCGAGCAGCTCGTTGAACTTCGACAGCCGCTTGCTGCCCTTGCCGTCGAGTTCGCGCACATGCAGGTGCAGCACCGTCGCGCCCGCGTTGTAGCAGTCGACGGCCTTCTGCACGTGCTCGTCCATCGTCACCGGAATGTCTTCCGGAAAATCGGCGGGCATCCATTCGGGGCCATACGGTGCGACCGTGATGACTACCTTGTCCTGGTTTTCCGGGTGCAGCGAATCGTCGAGAAATTGCATGTCGTCCTCCAGTGGAAATCGTTTTTGTGCAGGCGTACGGGCGTGCGTATCCCGCCGCGCCGGGCGTCGGGCCCGGCGCGTTGTTCGGGGTGGCGAATCGGTTAGGGTGCGAGCGCGCTCAGAACGGCGCGTCGCCGACGATGCCCGCGCGCTCCATCCGGCGCACGCACGGCGGGTAGTCCATGACCGCGTAATGCTGGGTGCTGCGGTTGTCCCAGATCGCGACGCTGTTCTTCTTCCAGCGCCAGCGCACCTGGTATTCGGGGATGTATGCCTGGCTGATCAGGTATTGCAGCAGCTGGCCGGCGCCGGGATTCGCGTCCTGCCCGACCCGCACGCGCGCGGGCGTGTGGTAGTTCGTGAAATGCGTGGTGAACGCGTTCACGTACAGCACCTTCTCGCCGGTTTCGGGGTGCGTGCGCACGACCGGATGCTCGGCGTCCGGGTACTGCGCCTTCAGCGCGAGGCGCTTGTCGATCGGCATCGCCGCACCGAAGCTCGCCTCGATGCTGTGGCGCGCGCGCAGGTCGTCGATCTGCTGCTTCACGTGGTCCGGCAGGCGCTCGTAGGCGAGCACCATGTTCGCCCACATCGTGTCGCCGCCAACCGGCGGACCGTCGATGCAGCGCAGCACGCAGCCGAACGGCGGCGCCACGCGCCAGCTCGCATCGCTGTGCCACGCATTCTCGTAGCGGTCGTTCGGCTGGTCGGGCGACTTGTAGATCCGCACGAGCCCCGGGTGTTCCGGGTCGCTGCCGGCGACCGGATGATCCTCGAGTTCGCCGAAGCGCCGCGCGAACGCGACGTGCTCGGCGCGCGTGATGTCCTGGTCGCGCAGGAACAGCACGCGATGCCGCAGCAGCAGCGCGCGGATCTCGGCGAACAGGCCGTCGTCGTGCACGGCGTCGGCGAGGCTCACGTCCAGCAGTTCCGCGCCGAGCGCACAGGTCAGGGGTTCGACTCGCATGCGCGTCTCCTCAGACGATGAACACCGACGAACCGGTCGTCTTGCGCGATTCGAGATCGCGGTGTGCCTGCGCGGCATCCTGCAGCGCGTAGCGCTGGTTGATCCCGATCCTGATGCGGCCGGCCGCGACGTGCGCGAACAGTTCGCCGGCCAGGTCGTTCTTCTCGGCCGGATCGGCGATGTAGTCGGCCAGCGCCGGGCGCGTCAGGTACAGCGAGCCCTTCATCGCGAGGCGCTGCGGATCGAACGGCGGGATCGGGCCCGACGCGGTGCCGACGCACACCATCAGCCCGCGCCGCTTCAGCGAATCGAGCGAGCCTTCGAAGGTGTCCTTGCCGACGCTGTCGAACACGACGTCGACGCCCGCGCCGTCCGTCAGCTCGCGCACGCGTTTCGCGACGTCCTCGTGGCTGTAGTCGATCGTATGGTCGCAGCCGTGCGCGCGGGCGATCGCGGCCTTGTGCTCGCTCGAAACCGTGCCGATCACCGTGAGCCCGAGCAGCTTCGCCCATTGCGACACGATCAGCCCGACGCCGCCGGCGGCCGCGTGCAGCAGGATCGTGTCGCCCGGCGCGAACGCGTGGATACGGCGCAGCAGGTAGGCCGACGTCAGGCCGCGCATCGTCATCGCCGCGGCCGTTTCGCACGAAATGCCGGCCGGCAGCCGCACGAGCGGCGCGGCGGGGATCAGCCGCTCGGTGCTGTATGCGCCGAGCGTGTTCAGGAAGCCCGTGTAGGTCACGCGGTCGCCGACGGCGACGTTCGTCACGCCCGGGCCGACGGCGTCGACCACGCCGGCCGCCTCGACGCCGATTCCGGCCGGCAGCGGCACCGGATACAGGCCGCTGCGGAAATACGTGTCGGCGAAATTCAGCCCGACGGCTTCGTGCCGCAGGCGCACCTGGCCGGCGCCCGGATCGCCGACGTCGACTGCTTCCCAGCGCAGCACGTCGGGGCAGCCGGTTTCGTGGAATCGCACTGCATGTGCCATCGTGTTCTCCGTATGTTGTCAGTCGGATGCGCGCCGCGCATCGTCGGGTTCGTTCATGTCCGGCGGCGTCGCGGCTGCGCCGTCCGCCAGCGGTTCATCCAGTCCGGCCCAGTCCGCGTCGCCCAGGTAGCGTCGCGCGGCCGGGAAAATCACGCCTTCCATCCGCCCCATCTGCTCGAACGCGCCGTGTGCATAACGGGCGAGCGCCGCGTCGAACGCGGCCGACGGCAGCCCGTCCGCGGCGATCCGCTCGAGCGCATCGAGCGCTTGCGCATCGCGCTGCCGCTGGCGGTCGAGTTCGTCCAGTTCGGCCGCGACGCACTCCGCGCGCACGCGCAATGCCGCGAAGAGGTGCGCTTCGGCGGCCGTGCCGACACGGGCGCGCTGCAACGCGGCGAGCGATGCCAGCGCACGCTGTGCGTCGGCCGCGTGCAGCAGCGGTACGTCCGCGTCCATCAGGCCATGCTGCGCGTCGCTCGCTTGTCGCTGCCGTGCATCCGCGTCCACGCCGGACGCCATCAGCGCATGCAGCAACCCGCCGACCGCGCGATGCGCATCGAGGCATCGCGCCATCACGCGCGCCTCGGCCGGCGTTCGCCGCGACGTGCACACGAGCACCGGTACACCGCTCGTCGCGAGCAGGTGCTGCCGCTGCGCGCAGGCTGCCGCATCGGCATCGTGCGGCAGCGCCGCGACGCCGATCAGGTCGCAGCCGAGTTCGGCCGCCAGCGCGCCGGGTGCCGCATCGCCGGCCCCCGGAGGGCCGGCCCCCGCGATCGCATGGGACAACCCCTGCGCCCGCGCGGCGGCTTCCACTTTCGCACCGTGTTCCGGCAGCCGCGCTCCGGATAAACGCGAGGCCGGCGCGGCGCCGGCCAGCAGGAACGTGACCCGGGCACCGACCGCGCGCGCCAGTTCGAGCGCATGGCCGATCGCGTCGATGCCGCCGGGCGCGCCGTCGACCGTCACGAGCAGATGGCGGTACATCGTGCCGCTCCGTTTATCCGGCGAGCGACGCGTTGCGTCGTGTGCCGGTCGATACGATGTTCATGGCCCTTTCCTCGTTGCGTTCGTCATGGATCGGAACCCATGCTATCGACGCGGTGCCGGCACGGCCCCACTCGTCGCGGGGGGGATTGACGCGCGAACGCGCTTCGGCCGATCCTTCCCCCCACACCCACCCCGGACGCTGGCCCGCACGGCACCGCCGGATTCCGACTGCTGCCCCGATGGCCCACCCACCCGCTCGCGCCGACGCGCCTCCCACCGAACTGGTCCTGAAGACGACCGCGCCGCGCGTGCCGGCGCAGTTGCTGGCCCGCGCGCGGCTGAGCCTCGCGTCGCCCGCTTTCGACGGCCGGCCGGTCACACTCGTGCAGGCGCCGGCCGGTTACGGCAAGACGTCGCTGCTCGCGCAATGGCGCCGCGAGACCCTCGCGCTCGGCCGCGCGGTCGTATGGCTGTCGGCCGACGAGCGCGACGATGCGCCCCGGTTGCTGCAGGGGCTCGTGCAGGCGGTGCGGACCGGTTGCGCACGGCCCGGCTTCGGGCGCCTGATCCCGCCCGGCGCGGCCGACGCGGCGCGTGCGCTCGAGGGCGTGACCGCCTGGCTGGCCGAGGTCGCGCAACTGTCGATCGACGCCCTCCTGATCGTCGACGATGCGGAGCGGTTGCCGCCGGCCGGCCTCGAGGCGCTGACCTACGTGCTGCACAATGCGCCGCAAAACCTGCATGTCGTCGTCGCCGCGCGGCGCGGGCTCGACCACACGGCCGGCGACCTGCTCGCCGGCGGCCAATGCACGCTCGCGGGCCCCGACTGGCTGCGCTTCACGCTCGACGAGACGATCGCGCTGGTCGGCGCGCGCTTTGCGCAGCGGGTCGACGCCGACGCGTGCGCGCGGCTGTTCGAACGCGTCGACGGCTGGCCGCTCGGCCTGCAGCTCGCGATGGCCGCGATGGCGCGCTCGGCCGATCCGCGCCAGGCGGTCGACGCGCTCGCCGCCCGCGTGGACGGCACGCGCGACCGCCTCGTCGAGCTGCTGCTCGCGAACCTGTCGGCCGACGACACGGCGTTCCTGATCCGCACGAGCGTCGCCGATCGCCTGCATCCGTCGCTGTGCGCCGCGCTGCTCGACGACGCGGACGCGCCCGACCGTCTCGCGCGGCTCGCCCGCGACACGCCGCTGTTCATCGCGTCGGACGATTCGGACTGGTGCCGACTGCATCCGCTCGTGCGCGACACGCTGCGCGACCGCCTCGCCGCGGGCCCCGACGCCGAGCGCAGCGCGCTGCATGCGCGTGCGGCCGCCTGGCTCGACGCGCACGGGATGACCGAGGAAGCCGCGCGCCACGCGTATGCGGCCGGCCAGTTCGAGGTGGCGTATGCGCTCGCGCAGCGCTGCCTCGAGGATGCGATCAAGCAGGGCCGCATCAACGACGTGCTCGACTGGCTCGCGCTGCTGCCCGACGCGGAGCTCGACAAGCGCCCGACGCTGCGCATCGCGGTCGCGTGGGCACTGGCGCTCGGCGAGCGCCACGTCGAGGCGCAGCGCCAGATCGCGGGCATCCTCGCGGACACCGGCACGCCCGCGGCGATGCGCTACGAATGCGCGCTGATCCTCAGCGCGGCCGCGTATTACGCCGACGAAATCGACCGTTTCGTCGAGCTGTTCGAACCGTGGGCCGACTTCACGCCGCCGGCGGCGACCTGGCTCGCGCAAATGCACGCGAACCGGCTGTCGGCGCGCGCGATCATCGTCGGCGAACCGGCGCAGGCGCGCCGCTTCCAGCACGCCGCACCGCGCGGCGAGACGGCGGCCGGGTTCGGCTACGTCGCGCGCTGGGGCGAGCTGATCACGGGCCTGAGCTACCTGCGCGAAGGCCAGGTCCGGCTGGCCGACGACACGCTGTCGCCGGCGCTGGCACGCGCGGAAGCCGATCTCGGGCGCCGCCATCCGCTGACCTGCATGCTCGCGGCGATGTGCGCGGCGCTCGCGTACGAGGCCGACCGCGTCGACCAGGCCGCCGCGTTGCTCGCGAACCGGCTCGACGTGCTCGAACATGCGGGCACGCCCGATACCGTGCTGCTCGGCTATCGCACCGCCGCGCGCATCGCGCTGCTGCGCGGCGTCGAGCACCGCGCGATCGACCTGCTCGAAGCGCTCGACGCGATGGGCGTCGCGCGCCGCCTGCCGCGCCTGTCCGTCGCGAGCCTCGCCGAACAGGTGCGCATTCACGCGGCGCGTTATCGCGAGGCGACCTGCCATGCGCTCGTCGAGCGGATCGATGCGATCGCTGCCGCCGAGTTTCCGTCGCACGGGCCGTTGTGGCGGCGCCCGGTCGTGCTGCTGCAGGCGAGCGCGCATGCGGGTGCGGCGCTGGCCGCGCGCCGCTGGGACGACGCGCGCGCGGCGCTCGACGAAGCGGCGGTGCTGGCCCGTGAAATGAGCATGGGGCAGGCGCGCATCGAGATCATGGCGCTCGGCGCGTTCGCGCTCGAACAGTCCGGGGGCGGCGGCCGCGCGCTGCTCGACGAGGCGATGAACCTCGCGGAGCTGTTCGGGCTCACGCGCACGCTCGCCGACGCGCATCCGGCCGTCGCCGACTGGGCGCGTCGCGCCGGCGACGAAGCTGCCGCCGGCGCCGGCCCCGCGCGGCACGCGCTGCCGCCGCCGCGCATCGTGCCGCCCGCCCCGCGCGGGGCGGCCAGCCCGCGCGCGGTGCCGAGCGTCGTCTTGACGCCGAAGGAGCGCGCGATTCTCGAGCTGCTCGCGCGCAACCTGTCGAACAAGGAGATCGCGGTGGCGCTCGCCGTCGGCGAGGAAACCGTGAAGTGGCACCTGAAGAACCTGTTCGGCAAGCTCGACGCCAGCTCGCGCAAGCATGCGGTGCGCCGCGCGCTGGTGCTCGGCCTGCTCGAAAGCGCGCCGTAACGCCGGTTCCGCCGATCGGGCGGCGCTCCCGCCCCCACCTCCCGCGATTCTCCGCAACCCTGCCCCCCGCGCATGGGGGGGAGCGGCCGCCCGCCGTTGCGTAGTCTTTCCGCATGGCTCACGCGGGCGCCGCCTGTCACGTCTTCCCGCCCGCCTCGTTGCTTCCCCGCTTCACCCGGACGGGCTCGATCCCGTCCGGTCCAATACGACCCTGGAGACTTCATGAAGACGAAACTGGCCGCGCTCGCGGCGCTTGCCGGCTGCTCGGCGCTCGCGCACGCGCAATCCTCCGTCACGCTCTATGGCGTGATCGACACGGGCCTGCTGTACCAGAGCACGTCGGCGGCGTCGTTCAGCCCCACCGCGCCGAATACGGGCAAGGTGTTCCGCATGAAGGACGGCGGCATCTACTCGAGCTTCTGGGGCATCAAGGGCAGCGAGGACATCGGCGGCGGCTACAAGGTCAACTTCAAGCTGCAGGGTTCGTTCGACAGCGGCACCGGCAAGCTGCAGCTGAGCGATACGCCGGGCGCCGTCGCGATCTTCAACCAGGTCGCGTCGCTCGGCGTGTCGGGCCCGTTCGGCACCTTCACGGCCGGCCGCCAGATCGTGCCGATGATCTACGCGATGGCCGACACCGACGTGCGCAACGCGCAGTTCTTCGGCAGCGTGCTGACCGCGTGGCTCGGCCTGAACACGGCGGCCGGCTGGCCCGGGACGAGCACCAACGGCGCGATCGGCGCGCTGTACGACAGCAATGCGCTCGTCTACCAGTCGCCGGTGTTCGCGGGCGCGTCGATCGCGCTCGAATACGCGCCGGGCGGCGTGGCCGGGCAGTTCCAGGGGGGCACGCGCGAATCGGTCGTGCTCAAGTATTCGAACTACGGGCTGAACGCGTCGGCCGTCTACTACAACGGGCACGACACCAACCCGGCGCCGGGCGTCGCGCCGACCGGCGTCGACAACAACCGCTTCGTCTACGTCGGCGCGAAATACACGATCCGCGACTTCTCGGTGTCGGCGTCGTACGGCAACGGCCGGAATCCGTCGCATGCGGACAAGGTGAACCTCGACATGCTGTCGGCCGGCATCGGCTATCGCTTCACGCCTTTCCTTCAGGTGAGCTCGGCCGTGTATTACCTGAAGGATCGCAACGTCTCGGCGAACAAGTCGACGTCGGTCGTGCTCGCGGCCGACTACAGCCTGTCGAAGCGCACGACGGTCTATGCGCAGGTCGGCCACGTGAACAACCGCGGCACGATGGACCAGATGCTCGTGTACGGGCAACCGGTCGCGCCGGGCGTCGGCACGACGGCCGCGATGGTCGGGCTGCGGCACAACTTTTGACGGCGGCCGGGCATGTGGCGGCTGTTTCGTGACAATAAAGTTTGGGGCACTCCCTCCGTGGCGTATACGGCCCGTCCAATCTCCGGCGGGAACACGTAGAGCGGCACGCCGTGCTCTCACGCGCGCTGCCACGACTGCACGGTCGCCGGATACTTCGTGCCCCAGGGACCGCCGGCGAAATCTTGCAGCACCTGCCTTGCCGGCTCTTCGCCGGCGGCCGCGTAGATTGGCCGCAACGTGGCGGCGAGTAGGCCCCTGGCGCTTTGTCGGCAACGCGTAACTACGGTCTACGACGCAGCGCCGGTGCGTCAAAGCCAATCAGCCTCACACCCTGCTCAAGCGCACCACCCAGAGCAGGTTATTGTCGTTCTCGTACTTGATCAAAGAAACGGCGTACCTCCCGCACTCGACCACGACCTCGATCGTATTGTCCATGCCGACCGCATCTTCCCAGGCAAACGCCGCGTCGAACACAGCCATGTTCGATGATTTGATCTCGAACTCGAAGGGTTGATCCTCGACGCTCGCCCATCGTCCGTTCACCACTTCACGCAGGCACTGCTCGATTTCCTCTTCGCTCCCACCAAACTCGATCTTCACCAACAAGTACGAACCAGCGGAAATTTCATAAAAACCGATCTCCTGTTGCGCCCCACACACCACCAAAACATCGCTGACGAGCACGTTTCTCAACACATTCACGTACTCGTCCGGTCCCACGAGGCTACGGCATGCCAGATCGTAATCGCTGCCACCGATGGCAGCGAGCGTCACACTCGATCCTTCGTTGCCTCGCCACCGCTCGGCAACAGGCATTCCCGTGAAAATGAAATTTCCGCCGCTGGAGTAGATCCATTTCATCATGCAAACCTTATGAAGAGTCTTGCGTCTAAAAGCCCTGCGCACAGGGTGCGCAGGGCCGCAGCCTGACGTTCAAAAACCCGACGCGCGTTTACGCATGCCCTTCAGGGTCCCATCCCCCAGGGAGTTTGACTGCATCGTCCAGAAAACCCCTCCCGGCGGAACACAAGTGACATCCGCTTTCCTTGCCTATCGCGTTGATGGCTCAGTTCGTCAACTTTCCAAGCTTCGCTGGCATTTCCAAAATTTATCGTGCCGGAGCTGGTGCCGTCGCGCGCAGCCGCCGCCAGCATCGATCGCCGGGATCGGCTACAGTGGGCGTTTTCGGCGCGCGCCGTTCCGCCGCCGCGCCACCGTCCGTGGCGCGCGGCAGCAAGGACGGTGCGCAAGTCATTCACTTCGACGAGCGAACCTTCATGCCCGATCTGTCCGCCTTCCCGATCACGCAAAAGTGGCCGGCCCAGCATCCCGACCGTCTCCAGCTCTACTCGCTGCCGACGCCGAACGGCGTCAAGGTGTCGATCATGCTCGAGGAAACCGGCCTGCCGTATGAGCCGCACCTCGTGCGCTTCGACACGAACGACCAGCTCTCGCCCGCGTTCCTGTCGCTGAACCCGAACAACAAGATCCCGGCGATCATCGATCCGGACGGTCCCGACGGCAAGCCGCTGCCGCTGTTCGAATCGGGCGCGATCCTGATCTATCTCGCGGACAAGACGGGCCAGCTGATCCCGAAGGATCTCGCGGGCCGCTACGAGACGATCCAGTGGGTGATGTTCCAGATGGGCGGCATCGGGCCGATGTTCGGCCAGGTCGGCTTCTTCCACAAGTTCGCCGGCCGCGACTACGAGGACAAGCGCCCGCGCGACCGCTACGTCGACGAGTCGAAGCGCCTGCTCGGCGTGCTCGACGCGCATCTCGCGAACCGCCAGTGGGTGATGGGCGATACCTACACGATCGCCGACATCGCGATCTTCCCGTGGGTGCGAAATCTTGTTGGTTTCTATGAAGCGGGCGATCTGGTCGGCTTCAGCGAATTCCGCAACGTCAAGCGGGTGCTCGATGCGTTCGTGGCGCGTCCGGCCGTTGCGCGTGGGCTCAATATTCCGGCGCGGGGTTGATGAGCGGCTGGGCGGGTCGCGCGTTGTCCGGCCCGCGTAGCTGTGGACTTGAAACGCCCGCCGCATTGGGCGGCGGGCTTTCGGGGGCTTTGCGATTTTCCGGGGAATGCTGGGAAGACGGTCGGTGTTCGGCCAGAAGCAGCCGCTCAGTAGGTGAAGGAATACAAATTTCTTTGCGCTCAAGGGGAGCCAACCAACGATGCATAGAATGGAAGCTTCTCATTTCTATCTTGGTCGGATAACTGACACCTCCCGATTTTCAAGCTTTCTCGCAGAACACTACGGCGAGGATGAAAGTCGACCAGTTTCCGAGTTCTACGGCTCCCAGGGTGAGTTCTTCTGTGACCATGACTTCATGGAAACAGGGCTGCGACAGTCGGGTACTTCACTGGAAGAGTTCTTTGCACCTCACTCGTACTCGGACAAATGGTCGGAAGCGCTATGTGAAGCGGCGCGCGCTGCAAATTTGGGAGATGCGAACGCACTGATTTTCATCAATTGCGAACAGATAAAATCGCCAAGGTCAGTGCAAGGCGAAGGATTCGAACTGGTCTACATCGGAATGTTCGAGTATCCAATTTGAGCTTCTCGAACTTGGTTTCGCCTGATGCGACGCCTACTGCTGGGCGACCGCTTTCGGCCAGCAACCGTCGCTCAAGTCGGGCATAAGCCAGACATTCGGGTGCCGACTCCTAGTTAGCTAACGGTCATTCACGCTCGGTTCTTTGCGTCGAGCCTTTTTGTTTGTATGCTCCGAATACTTTAACCAGCAATTACTGCCCCAGGAGCTAACGATATGCCAATTACGGTGACATTCGACATAGATGACGCGTCCGTACTCGATGGCAACGACCGCACCCGAATTCTCGCGTGCTTTACCAGACTAGGATGGGAACGTGTCGGCGGTTCCGCGTGGCGATACCCCGCGCTGGGTACGGCTAATGTCTCCGAAGATTGGATGAACCATGTTATTCCTGCGCTGATGTATCTGCGGAGTATCGCTTGTCACGCCAACCTAGACGTTTACAACTTCACGATTGACGCGCACTCCGAGGCTGGGCATCGAGGGCAGGCAAATCCTCCTTTAGGAGAGCCGATAACACAGGCCGCACAGATAACGATGTACCCTACCAACGCGGCCTACAACGGAGTACTTTCCGAACAACGTCTAAGGGATTTCATCCAAGCGTCGACGGATAACCTGTAAATCGGCCGTAGACAAAGAAGTTGCAGGCGGTTGGGTCTTGCGGCTTCCCTATGCCTCCAGTCAATAATCGTTGCCGGGCTGAACGCTTGCGAACCGTGGGACCGTTACACCTCGAAAAACGGACCAACGTAACGTCTCGTATCGAACGACGGGCTTGGGTCGATCTGCGCCGGTCATGCGTCACCGAGCGGCGGCCGGCCGCGCTCGGCCAGAAGCAGCCATCCGCAGCATTCATTCGGCGCACTCCGAATGTTTCACCCAGAAAAATGATAATTTTGTATCCATGAATCATCTTTCATTGGGTGGAAGATTAAGTGGATAGACTGGAAGCAATGTCGATCGTGCTGCTCACGATCGAAAAAGGTAGCCTCACTGCGGCCGCGAAGGCTTTGAACATGCCGCTCCCGACCGTCAGCCGGAAGGTCACGGAACTCGAGGAGTACCTAGGCACGAAATTGCTGCATCGTTCAACGCGCAAGCTGACCTTGACCGATGCCGGCCAGGCTTACGTCGAGTCCGCCAAACGCATCTTGGAAGAGATCGAGGAAATCGAACGAGCTGCGGCCGGCGAGTACACCACTCCACGCGGAGAGCTGGTTCTCACCGCGCCGGTGCTGTTTGGCCATATGTACATCCTGCCCATTGTCACGGACTTTCTGGCTGCCTATCCCGAGATCAACGTCCGGTTGGTTCTCTCCGATCGGAACCTTCATCTCTATGATGACCACGTTGACATGGCCGTTCGCATCGGCACCTTGCCGGACAGCAACATGATTGCAACCCGTGTTGGCGCTATGGATACACTGGTGTGCGCTTCGCCGGACCTGCTAGCTGCGCACGGCAAACCCAAACACCCGACTGACCTGGAAAAGCTTCCGTGCGTTGTCTTCACTGGCCCTTCCACCGCAACATGGTGGTTTCGGGATCCGGCAACCAAACGTGATTTCAATGTCAACATCATTCCGCGCCTGTCCGTCACCACCGCTGAGGCTGCCGTACAGGCAGCGCTCCGTCGCACCGGTTTGACGAGGGTGTACCGCTACCACTGCGATGCCGCGCTCCGCACCGGGGAGCTTGTCCACGTCCTTCCGAAGTTCGATGTCGAGTCGATTCCTGTCAGTCTCATCCACGGAGAGCGCGGGCTGTTGCCGCTCAAGATGAGGGTCTTCCTCGACTTCGCAACCGACCGGTTGCGCTCGGCGATGTCGGAGCTGGGTAAGGCCTGACGGGCGTTCGCTCTACCGAATGCGCCCCTTTCCCATTCCTCGATACTTTCGTTGAATGGAAGGTCGGTTCTCGAAAATAGCCAATTATTGTTTTGGGCGGAAGTCCCTACTATCTCTCCTACCGAAGCCGCAGTGGCTCGGATCAACGGAGAAATCTCATGGCCCGCCTTGCAATCCCCTCGAAAGAAGCTGCTCCCGCCAAAGCGCAACCGATCCTCGCGAACTACGAAAAAGTTCTCGGCGTGATCCCGAACTTCTTCGCCCTGATCTCGCAATCCCCCGATGCACTGAAGGCGATCGCCGACATGCACGGCGCGCTCGGCAGGAGTCTCGGTCACAAGACCCGGGAACGCATCCACGTGATGACCGCCGAAGTGAACGGCTGCAACTACTGCCTGTCGGCGCACACCTATCTCGGCGCCAAGCTGCAGGGGCTGACGCCGGAAGACATGGAACTCAACCGCGACGGTCATTCGACCGATCCCAAGGCCGACGCCGCGCTGCAGTTCGCCTACAAGATCGCCACGTCGCGCGGTCACATCGAAGACGCGGATGTCGAAGCCGTGCGTGCTGCGGGTTACACCGACGAGCAGATCGTTGACATCGTCGCCGAGACGGCGTTCAGCTTCATCACCAACCTCTTCAACAACACGTTCAAGACCGACATCGACGCGACGTTCCCGCCGCTTCAGACCCGGGCCCGTGAGGCCGCCTGAAGCCCGGGCGGACTGGGCGCCGTATGAAGCGTCCGGCTGCCTGGTCTCGATGGCTGGTTGCTCCGTTCTGACCATGCGCAATTCTCCATGCGCGCGTGGTCGGTCGTAACACGTCTATTGAAGCAATCACGTTGGATTGTCGCGCCTGACAGGCGCGGCGATTCGTGAAGGAACCGTCGATGTCCCGTTTGCACATCTCTACGCGAGACGATGCTCCAGTCGAGAGTAAGCCGATACTGGACGTTGTCTATCGGAAGCTGGGCGTCGTGCCGAATTTCTACCGTCTCATCGGCAGCAGCCCGGTCGCATTGGCAGCATTTGCGGCTTTTCAGGACGGCCTGTCCACCACGCTCGATTCCAAGAACCGTGAGCGCATTGCGTTGGTGGTTGCGCAAGTCAATGGATCGGACTACTGCCTGTCCGCGCATCGTTTTCTCGCCACCAACTTCGCAAAGCTATCCCCGGACGAAATTGAACTTAACCGCAGCGGTGGATCGAAGGATCCGAAGGCCGAAGCGGTCGTGAAATTCGCTGCGAGCGTAGCTAGACGGCGCGGTCATATCGACTTTCCCGTTGTGGCCGACCCGGCACATCGACCGCATGCGGCAGAGGTCCGATGAATCATGGACCATCCGCGCTTCGTAGATCCGCGTATAGCGAAGGGACGAGCAAGATCCATTTCAGACGCGACGTCTCAGTTCACGTTTCTCAGGGTATTTGATGGCGCGATAAAGCGGGTATCAAAGCAATGGCGACCCCGGATGAGCGGCAGGAAGGCATTCCGCTACATGGAGCGTGTGCTGAAGCCAGAACTCGACAAGCACCTGGTCACGTTTCCGCTGATACGCCTTGGCGAAATGACCCTGTACTGCGGATTGTTCGAGCAACGTGGCGCCGCTGGCGGGCTGGATTTCTTCTTCCTTGTCTGTTCGTCAGTTGCTCGGCCGGAAGACGGTCTCATGTACCGGATCGAGGTTAGCCAGCATGCGATGCAACGGATCATTCAGCGGACGGGCCGAACTGGCGAGGACGAGGTTCGCACACGCCTCTACACCGCCATGGCGAATATTTATTGGTTGCAGCCGTGGATCTACCGGGAGAAATGGTTGCAGTTGGGCCTCGCGTGCGAAGAAGGCGTATTTGTGGGTGAAGTGCGAGACGACTGCTACAGCATCAAGACGTTCATCCCGGCGATCGACAACGGCAGGCCGTCGCGATGGCGCGATTTACATGCCGACCTGTGGCCCCGGATCCAGCAGCGCGTTCCCCGCGACAAGACGTACGAAGCGGATCAAAGCTCGATCGGCGACTGGTATTTCTTCGCGGATGGGCTGACGCGGCGTCATCCCTTTCTGCTGAAGCCTTATTTACCGGGACACGATTATCTAGATGCGGCGTGGGCGAGTCGCCCGGTTGATTCTGGAAATATTTGAGGGGTAGCCGGAGCGTCACATGCCGCGCGCGGCAACGGACAGTTCAGTGCGTGAGATTCGCCTGCCGATACCCCATGTAGCCTCCAGAATCACCAGAAGCCATCAGAAGGTGGCGATGAGACTTACTCCGGAGCGTGATCCTTGCCGTCCTTCGAAAGTTCGAGCAACGCGGCCATGGCCCGCTTATACGGCCCGAGATCGCTGTTTGCCGCCTGCAGGATGAGCGCCCCTTGCAGGCGAGCAACCCAGTCCTCCGCGAAATGCCGCGCCCGTGCCGGCGACATGCCGCTTTCACGCGCCAAAGCTTCGATGGCGTCGATCCAGTGCGAAAACGCCAGCAACAAACCCTGTTTCGCAACCGAGCCGATATTGGCCGTGGCGAGTTGACCGAGCACGCAGGGGGCGCGCCCACCGACGTACATCTGGTCCAGCGTGGCCACGATTTTGCGAATGCGGGCCTTTAGCGTGCCGGACGATCGCGCCGCGTTCAGGATTTCGCTGTCGATTATCGCTGTCGCGCGCTCCAACACAGCCTCGGCCATCTGCTCCTTTCCGTCGGGGAAGTGGTGATAGAGGCTCGACTTGCCGAGACCGGTTGCGCGCGACAGATCGGTGATCGACGCACCCTCGAAGCCGCGATCCCGGAACACCGTGAACAGCCGGTCAATGATTTCGTCCTTCGATGCCTGAGCAGTGGCCATAGATCTTTTCGCTTCCCCAAAAGTACTGATCGTTCGGTACAAGCGGAAGGGTAAGTTGCCTCGCTCGTTAAATCAACCCTTGACGTCCGCAATTTACGGAAGTACTGTACCGATCGTTCGGTACAGATAATTCAGGCCGACGCCTCTTTCCGTGATTCAGGAGATTTTCGATGTCCACACTCGTGACGTATCAAACCACCTCCGTCGCCGATCGTCGTACCGGCTCGGCCCTCAATCTGTTCTACCGGGAAGCCGGCCAGAAGGACGCGCCCGCGGTGCTGCTGCTGCACGGTTTCCCGACTTCGAGCCACCAGTATCGCGGGCTGATCGAGCGTCTCGCCGACAAGTACCGGGTGATCGCGCCGGACCTGCCCGGTTTCGGCTTCTCCGACGCCCCGGAAGCGAAGACGTTCGGCTACACCTTCGACCATCTCGCGGAAGTGATCGAGAGCTTTACCGACACGCTCGGCCTGACGCGCTATGCGCTGTACGTTTTCGATTACGGCGCGCCGGTGGGCTTCCGCCTGGCTGCGTCGCGCCCGGATCGCGTGTCCGCACTCGTCTCGCAGAATGGCAACGCGTACGAGGAAGGCCTGAGCGACGGCTGGAATCCGATGCGTGCTTACTGGCAGGATCCGTCCGATGCGAACCGTGAGCAACTGCGCGGTTTCCTGACGGCCGGCACCACGCAGTTCCAGTACCAGCATGGCGAGGCGGATACGTCACATATTGCGCCGGAGAGCTACACGCTCGACCAGCACTTCCTCGACCGCGCGGGTAACGACGATATCCAGCTCGACCTGTTCGGCGACTACAAGGCGAACGTCGCAGCCTATCCGCGCTTCCACGAATACTTCCGCACGCATCGTCCGCCGACGCTGGCTGTGTGGGGCAAGAACGATCCGTTTTTCCTGCCTGCGGGAGCCGAGGCATTCAAGCGTGATATCCCCGATGCCGAGGTGCATTTCGTCGATGGCGGTCATTTCCCGCTCGAATCGCATCTGGACGAAGTGGCCGGCATCATTCGCGCGTTCTTCGCACGGACGCTGGACGTCGCACAAGGTCAGGCGCTGTTTGGCGCACTGGACGACGTGTCTGCGTCGGCGGAGGCGCAGCCGCTGTTCGATGCGATGCGCGGCGTATTCGGTTTCGTGCCGAATCTCGGCCACGCGCTTGCGGTCGAACCGCCGGTGCTATCGGCTTACCTGCAGTGGCTTCATTCTCTCGGTACCACGACCCTCGATGCGGTGGCGCAGCAGGTCGCAATGGCGGCCGCGAGCCGCGTGAATGCCGCGGACTATGGCGTGGCCGTCCACGCGACGCTGGCCGGCAGGCTCGGTGCCCCCGCCGACGTGGTCGACGCGTTGCGTACCGGCGGCGCGCTTGCCGATCCGAAGCTCGAAGCGGTGCGCCAGTTCGCGACAGCCATCGCATCGAAGCGCACGCAGGTATCGGATAGCGACGTGAACGCGCTGAAGGCGGCAGGCTTCGACCGCCGCGCGGCGGTGGCGATTGCGATGGCCGTGGCCGGCAAGACGCTCGTCAACACGGTCGCGCACCTGTCGAAGATCGAGATCGATGCAGGTTTCCTTCAGGACGCCGTTGCCTGACCTGCTGCGCCGGGGCGGCAGTCAATGGCTGCCCCGCAAGCAGCCTTGAGGATCGAGAGAATGTCGGGTAATCAGTTCAATCACGAAGTGAGCGATGTGGGTGCGCCGCTGGAAATACCGGTCGGAAGCGGTCGGCGCAACAATCCGTTGTCGCTTGCCGTGGGGCTCGTTTGCCTGGTGCTGATTGGTGTGAATCTGCGGCCGGGCATCGTGTCGATCGGGCCATTGCTGCCGTCGATCAGCCAGGCTTTCGGCCTGTCGCATACGGAGGCGTCGATGCTGACGTCGATCCCTGATGTCCTCATGGGGCTACTGGCATTGCCGACGCCGTGGCTCGCCCGCCGTTTCGGGCGCGATCGCGTCATCCTGGCAGCGCTGTTCGTACTGTTCGCGGCGACCTTGGGCAGGGCATTCGCGGGTTCCGTCGCTCAGATTCTCTTGCTGACGGATCAAACAGTCGCCCGAGTAACCCGTGAATGTCCACTTTAAGGCGCGTTGATCGTCCGCTTCGGGCCACCAAGCGACATCCACGAAAATTTACGAAGAACCTTGTTTTTGCCCGCGGCGTGCATGTGCATGACGCATTCCGCGGCGCTACTTGCCTTCCGTCTCTCCCGGCGCCCCGCCCCCCAGCCCCGCCAGCAGTTTCTCCAACAGTCGCGACAACTGCGCCTGCTCATCATCCGACAGCACGGCCAGCAACGCGCGCTGGTTGTCGATGTGCGCGACGACCGCTTCGTCGATCAGCGCGCGGCCGGTATCCGTCAGCGCGACGAGCGTGCCGCGCCCGTCGGCCGGGTTCGGCCGGCGCTCGACCCAGCCGGCTTTCTGCAGCCGGTCGATGCGCGCGGTCATCCCGCCCGACGACATCATCAGCGCGTCGTACAGCGCCGTCGGCGTCAGCGCGAACGGCGCACCGCCGCGCCGCAGCGTCGCGAGCACGTCGAATTCGCCCGGCTGCATCCCGTAGCGCGCGAACAGCGGATTGAGACGGTCGCGCGCGATCACGAGCGCCGCTTCCTGCAGCCGCCCCATCACCACCATCGACGACGCGTCGAGATCCGGACGCTCGTTACGCCATTGCGCGAGCGCATGCGCGGCTCGATCCACTTGATCCATTAACCCTCCTCGGCCTGCCAGTTATCTTGACGTCGAGATAAATCGGCGTTTATCTTGATGTCGAGATACTTTACATGAAAATCGCGCGACGCCCTTCCGGGGCCGCGCACCGATTTCGAGGGCCTTGCGATGAATCGCTTCACTTCCCCCGGATGGCGGCTCGCCGCCATCGTGCTCGTCGGGCTGAACCTGCGGCCGGCGCTCGCCGCGGTCGGCCCGCTGCTCGACATGATCCAGCGCGCGACCGGCATCGGCGACGGCGCGGCCAGCCTGCTGACGACGATCCCGATCCTGCTGATGGGGCTCGGCGCGCTGAGTGCGCGGCGCCTGCAGCGCGTGACCGGCATCGCGGGCGGCGTGTGGCTCGGCGTCGCGCTGATCGGGCTGGCCTGCGTGTCGCGCATCGGCGCGCAGCACGCGTGGTTGCTGCTCGCGAGCGCCTGCTGCGCGGGTGTCGGGATCGCGATGGTGCAGGCGCTGCTGCCCGGCTTCGTGAAGGCCCATTTCGCGACGCGGATCGGCGGCGCGATGGGCGTCTATTCGACGTCGATCATGGGCGGCGCCGTGCTCGCGAGCGTCGTCGCGCCGTTCGCCGCGGCCCGTTGGGGCTGGCTCGCCGCGCTCGCGGGCTGGGCGCTGCCGGCCGCGGTGGCCGCGCTGGCGTGGCCGCTGGCCAGCCGCGGCGGTAACACGCTCGCCGCCGGGCCGGCGTCGGCCACGCATGCGCGGCCGTCGCGCTCGCCGCGCGCGTGGCGGCTCGCGCTGTTCTTCGGTATCGCAACCGGCGCGTACACGCTCGTGCTCGCGTGGCTGCCGCCCTACTACATGCGCCTCGGCTGGTCGCCGACGGCGGCCGGCAGCCTGCTCGGCGGCGTGACGCTCGCGGAGGTCGTCGCGGGGCTGACGATCTCCGCGACGATCGACCGCCTGCCCGATCGCCGCCCCGCGCTGCATGCGGCGATCGCGTCGCTGTTCGTCGGCTTGCTGGTGATGCTGGCCGCGCCCGAAGCGCTCGCGTTGCCCGCCGCGCTGCTGATGGGCGCGGGGATCGGCGCGCTGTTTCCGCTGTCGCTGATCGTCACGGTCGACCATGCGGCGACGCCGGCCGATGCCGCGTCGCTGACGGGATTCGTGCAGGGCATCGGCTACCTGATCGCCGGGCTGTTTCCATTCGCGGCCGGCATCGTGCGCCAGCATCTCGCGGACTTGACGCCCGCGTGGGTCGCGATGGCCTGTCTGTGTGCCGCGCTGTTCGCGCTGGCCGCGGGGTTTGCGCCGCGGCTCGCGCGGCGTGTTGCGCGTGCCTAGCGCGGGACGGGGAACACGGCCGTTGCCGTTCGGCTGCGGCCGCCGCTCAGCAACGTCCTTGTGATCGACTGCGGCGCGACTGCACGCGCGACACCGAACGCACATCGTCGACCCTGGCCCGGAAGCAACTTTCGCGGCGCGCGCGGCAACGCATCGTACTGGAGCGTGGTCGTGCTCAACCTGATCCCCGTCATCGGCATCGCCGCGTCGATCCTGATCCTCGGCGAATCGGCCGCGCCGATCTACTTCGTCAGCGGTGCGATCACGATCGGCGCGGCGCTCTGCACGCTTCTGCGTGAACGCCGCGCCCGTGCGTAATCAACCCGCACTCGCGTACAACGTCGAATCCGCAAACCCTTCGGCGTCGAGCACGCGCCCGATCAGGATCAGCGCGGTGCGCTCGATCTGCGTGCCCTGCACCTTGGCGACGATGTCGGCGAGCGTGCCGGTCACGCGTTCTTCATCCGGCCAGCTCGCGCGATAGATCACCGCGACCGGGCAATCGGCGCCGTAATGCGGCAGCACTTCGTCGACGATGCGGGCGAGATGGCGCACGCCGAGATGGATCGCGAGCGTCGCGCGGTGCGCGGCGAGCGAGCCTAGCGCTTCGCCTTCCGGCATCGTCGTCTTGCCCGCGAAGCGCGTGAGGATCACCGTCTGTGCGACGCCGGGCAGCGTCAGCTCGACGCCGAGCGTCGCCGCGCATGCGGCCGTGGCCGTCACGCCGGGCACGATTTCGTACGGTATCCCGAGTGTCTTGAGACGGCGGATCTGTTCGCCGATCGCGCCGTACAGCGACGGGTCGCCCGAATGCACGCGCGCGACGTCCTGCCCTTTCGCGTGCGCGGCGGCGAGCAGCGCGACGATGGCATCGAGGTCGAGCTCGGCCGTGTTGACGACCTGCTCCGCGCGATGGCCGTCGAGCACGGCGGCCGGCACCAGCGAACCCGCATACAGGATCACCGGGCACGTGCGCACGAGGCGCTGGCCCTTCACCGTGATCAGCTCCGGGTCGCCGGGGCCCGCGCCGATGAAATACACCGTCATCGAAAAATCTCCGTCAATTCATGGGATGACCGGCCGCGCGGCGTCATGCGCGCGCGGCCGGATCGAGCGCGTCGATGAGCGCCGCGGCCGAGTCGAACGCGCGGTCGGCGTCGGGCAGCGGCGGCCGGCGCAGCATCACGACCGGCAGCCTGCGTTCGCGCGCGACGTCGAGCTTGGCTTCGGTGGCCGCGCCACCGCTGTTCTTGCTGACGACGACGTCGATGCCCGCCAGCGCGAACAGCGCGCGCTCGCCGTCGAGCGTGAACGGCCCGCGCGCGGCGGCGACCTGCGCACGCGCGTTGCCGGGATGCGGGTCGAGGCAGCGCACGAGCCAGAACTGGTGCGGCGGGATCGCGTCGAGATGTGCGAGCGGTTCGCGACCGAGCGTGAACAGCGGCCGCCGGAACGGCGCGAGCGCGGCTTCGATGCCGGCCCAGTCGTCGACCATGCGCCAGTCGTCGCCGGGTTGCGGCGACCACGGCGCGCGGCGCAGCGCCCACAGCGGCACGCCCGCTTCACGCGCCGCGGCGGCGGCATTCGCGCTGATTTGCGCGGCATACGGATGCGTCGCGTCGATCACGAGGCCGATGCCGGCGTCGCGCAGATAAGCGGCCAGCCCGGCCGCGCCGCCGAAACCGCCGACCCGCACGTCGCAGCGCAAGTCGTCGGGTGTCTTGCCGAGGCCGGCGAGACTATAGACATGATGCGGGCCGAGCGCGCGCGCGATCTTCAGTGCGTCGCCGGTGCCGCCGAGCAGCAGGATGCGGGCGCTCATCGCGCTGTCCCGACGAAGCGGCCCTGCCGGTCGATCGCGAACATCTCGACCGCAACCGACGGCGGCACGATGTCGCGCGCGACGCGCAGCGCATGCGCGCAGACGAGATCTCCGAGCGGCACACCGTCGGCGTGTGCGAGCTTCAGCGCTTCCTGGCTCGTGTTCGCGGCGCGCATCGCCGCCTGGAGCGCGTCGCTGGCGCCGGCCTCGGCCGCCCACTGCGCGAGCAGCGGCAGGTCGATGCTCGAATGGCGGCTGTGCAGGTCGAGATGGCCGGCCGCGAGTTTGCTGAGCTTGCCGAAGCCGCCGCACATCGACAGCCGCGCGACCGGCGCGCGCCGCAGGTGCTTGAGCACCGCGCCCGCGAAATCGCCCATCTCGATCAGCGCCATGTCGGGCAGGTGGTAGTGCGCGCGCATCGCATCCTCGCTTGCGTTGCCCGTGCACGCGGCGATATGCGTGATGCCGTTCGCCCGCGCGACGTCGATGCCTTGATGGATCGACGCGATGTAGGCCGAGCACGAGAACGGCCGCACGATGCCGGTCGTGCCGAGGATCGACAACCCGCCGACGATGCCGAGGCGCGGGTTCATCGTCTTCAGCGCGAGCGCCTCGCCGCCCTCGACGCCGATCGTCACGTCGAAGCCGCCCGCATACCCATGCTCGGCCGCCAGCGCTTCCAGGTGCGTCGTCATCATCTGGCGCGGCACCGGGTTGATCGCCGGTTCGCCGACCGGCAGCGTCAGCCCCGCGCGCGTGACCGTGCCGACACCCGGCCCCGCATGAAAACGCACGCCGGGCGCCGCCGCGAGCGCGACACGCGCGAAGATCAGCGCGCCGTGCGTGACGTCCGGATCGTCGCCGGCATCCTTGATCGTGCCGGCTTCCGCGCCGTCGGCCGTCGTCCGGCAGAACTCGAGCCGCATCATCACGCGCTGCCCCTTCGGCAGCACGATCTCGACCGCGTCGTCCGCACGCCCCGCGAGCAGCAGCCGCGCGGCGGCGAGCGACGTCGCGGTCGCGCAACTGCCGGTCGTGTAGCCGAAGCGTAGCGGCGCGGGCTGTTCGGGGGTTTCGTCGCGCATCACGCGTCCGTTGTATGCGTCGTGGCCGGCGAAGCCGCCGTGTCGGCCATGTCGACCGTGTCCGGCTTGCGCACGTCGTACAGCGTGACCGGCAGCGGCTGACGCCAGGTGTCGAAGCGGCCGAGCGGCTCGGCATGCGCGAGCGACACGCGCGTGAGCGTGCCGCCATGCGTCTCGCGCCATGCGGCGAGCGCCAGTTCGCCCTGCAGCGTGACCGCGTTCGCGACCAGCCGGCCGCCGGGCTTCAGCGATGCCCAGCACGCGTCGAGCACGCCGGCCGCGGTCGCCCCGCCGCCGATGAAGATCGCGTCGGGCGCGGCGAGCCCCGCGAGCGCATCGGGTGCGCGGCCCGCGACGAGTTGCAGGCCCGGCACGCCGAGCGCGTCGCGGTTGTGCTCGATGAAGCGCTGCCGCTCCGCATGCGCTTCGATCGCGATCGCCTGGCATGACGGATGCGCGCGCATCCATTCGATGCCGATCGAGCCGCTGCCGGCGCCGACGTCCCACAACAGCTCGCCGGGCACGGGCGCGAGACGGCCGAGCGTCATCGCGCGCAGGTCGCGCTTGGTGAGCTGGCCGTCGTGGCGGTACGCATCGTCGGGCAGGCCGGGCGTGAGCGCGCGGCGCGGCGCGTCGGGGCCGGCCCGGCAGTCGAGCGCGACCAGATTGAGCGCGGCCGTTTCATCGACGCGCCAGTCCTGCGCGAGCCCGTCGAGACGCCGCTCGAGCGGGCCGCCCAGATGCTCGAACACGCTGATGCGCGTCGGCCCGAAGCCGCGTGCGACGAGTTCGGCGGCGACGGCGGCCGGCGTCCGGCCGTCGGCGCTCAGCACGAACAGGCGACGGCCCGGCAGCAGGTGGCGCGCGAGCGCCGCAAGCGGACGGCCGACGAGCGAGACCGCGCCGACATCCTGCAGTGCCCAGCCGAGGCGTGCGGCCGCCAGCGACAGCGACGACGGCGCGGGCAGCACGCGCCATTCGTCAGGGGACAGCGAGCGCGCGAGCGTGGCGCCGACGCCGAACAGCATCGGGTCGCCGCTTGCGAGCACGCAGACGGGCGACATGCGCCGTGCAAGCACGCCCGCAAGGTCGAACGGCGACGGCCACGCTTCGCGCGCGGCCGGCAGCCTTGCGGGCAGCATGTCGAGATGCCGCTTCGCGCCGACGACGAGCGTCGCGTCGAGCAGCGCGCGGCGCGCGCTGCGGCCGAGCCCCGCGTAACCGTCGTCGCCGATGCCCACTACCGTCAGCCACGCCGTCATGCACCCTTCCCCATCGTTCGATTCCATCCCGTTTGTTGCGATGCGCGGCTGCCGGAGCGCCGCGCGTTGATCCGTTGCTGATCCCGATCCGCTTTCGCGCCACGCACGCCCTTCGGTGCGATGCAGCGGCGACGTCACCCGAGCGGCACGCCGACGACAAACGTCAGCACGGCCAGAACCATGCCGCCGATCGACGCGATCAGCAGCCAGCCGAGCAGCAGCCACATGAGCGGCCGCGCCCCGCTTTTCCTGTACAGGAGCGTGCCGCCCGCGACGATCGGCACGCCGAGGCCGGCGAGCCCGACATTCTTCGGCCACTCGGCCGACGGTGCAAGCGGGATCAGCACGCACGCGAGCAGGACCCATGCGGGGATGGCCAGCAGGCCCAGTGCGATGCCCATGCCGAACAGTTCCGTCCTGCCGAGTTTCATGGCGGATGCCGGCGGTCGCCGATCTGATGTCGAGGCGCCAATCCTACCATTTGCGAGACAGCGCAAAACCGTCTGCGGCCATGCTGCGACGCGGTTGCGCGACGTACCGCCGATGCCGGATCGTCGCGAAAATCGGGTATCCTACGGCCGTTCGTTCGCCGGTGCCCTTCGGGGCCGAAGAGGGAACACAGGGCGCACCACGCGCCGCTGTGGCTGCCCCCGCAACTGTAGACAGCGAGCCGATCTCCCCCTCATGCCACTGGTTTCACCGGGAAGGCCGGGAGCCGGCGCCGACCTGTCAGCCAGGAGACCTGCCGGCCAGAAAGTGCGTGCGTGCCAGTCGGCGTCGGGCGGGGTGTACCGACGCGTTGGCCGCGGCGCGACACTGCCCCGGTACCCCGTGAGTTCCGCCCCCGATTCGATTCCTGCGTCGCCCGTCGTGCGCCCGTCGGCTTGCCCGGGGCTCGTGCGCGTGGTCGCGGCCGCCGACGGCGGGCTGTGCCGGATCAAGCTGCCCGGCGGCCGGCTCGATGCGCGTCAGGCGCGCGCGATCGCCGCCGCCGCGCGTGCCTGCGGCTCCGGTGCGATCGACGCGACCAATCGCGCGAATCTCCAGCTGCGCGGCATTCGCGACGACGCGGCCGACACACTGATACGCGCGTTGCTCGACGCGGGCCTCGGCCCGTCCGTCGACGCCACCGCGGATGCCGTCGCCGATACCGCCGCGCTCGCCGCGAGCGACGACGTCCGCAACGTGATGCTCAGCCCGCTCGCCGGCGACGACCCCGCCGCCCTCGTCGACGGCCGCGCGCTCGCCGCGCCGCTCCTCGACATGCTGGCGCGCGAGCCGCGCCGTGGCGAGCTGTCGCCGAAATTCTCGATCCAGCTCGACGGCGGCGAATCGGTTGCGGCGCTCGATCATCCGCACGACATCTGGCTCGCCGCATGGCGTCGCGGCGACGGTGCGGTGCGCATCGCGGCCGGGCTGGCCGGCTGCCCGCCGGTCGCGCACGACGACCGACCGGCCTCGGTCGATGTCGCGCCCGATCAAGGTGTCGCGCTGGTCCGCGCGCTGCTGCTCGCGTTCCTCGATCTCGCGCCGGCGGACGTCACGCGGATGCGTGCCCTGCTCGCGACCTGCGGCGAACGCGCGTTGCTCGAACGCGCGCAGCACTATGTGCCGTTCGCGCTTGCGGCCGATCCGGCGCTCGCCGGCTGGCGCCGCGCGCGCACCGATCCGGCGCTGCGTTTCGGCGTACATCCGTCGCGCGATACCGCGCGCTGCCACGTCGGCGCGCAATTCCCGCTCGGCCGGCTCGACGCCACGCAACTGGAACGGCTCGCCGCGCTGGCCGAAACCGACGGCGACGGCACGCTGTCGATGACGCCCTGGCAAGGCGTGTTCATGCATCGCGTCCCGCGTGAACGCGCGCCGGTCACGCTCGATGCGCTGGCATCGCTCGGCCTCGTCTGCGCGTCGTCCGACCCGCTGGCGTCGCTCGTCGCGTGCACCGGCAGCGCGGGCTGCGCGAAAGCGCGCGCCGACACGAAACACGACGCGCTCGCGCTCGCCGCGCGCATCGGCCATGCGGTCGACGTGCACCTGACCGGCTGCGAGCGCCATTGCGCGCTGCCGCATCCCGCGACGCACACGCTCGTCGCGGTTGCGCCCGCGCACTACGACCTTTACCGGCGCGATGCGGCCGCGGGCCTCGGCGCCCCGCTCGCGCGCCATCTGACGATTGACCAGGCCGCGGCCCGACTGACGGGCGCGCGGCACAGCCAGGACACCACCGATGCTTGACTACATTCGCGACGGGCAGGAAATCTACCGCCAGTCGTTCGCGACGATCCGCGCCGAGGCCGACCTGTCGCAGGTTCCGCCCGACCTCGAGAAACTCGCGGTGCGCGTGATCCATGCGTGCGGGATGGTCGACGTCGTCTACGACCTGCGCTTCTCGGCCGGTGCCGGCACGGCGGGCCGCACGGCGCTCGCAACCGGCGCGCCGATCCTGTGCGACGCGCGCATGGTCGCCGAAGGCATCACGCGCGCGCGGCTGCCGGCCGGCAACCGCGTGATCTGCACGCTCGGCGAGCCGGAAGTGCCCGATCTCGCGCGGGATCTCGGCAACACGCGTTCGGCCGCCGCGCTCGAACTGTGGCGTCCGCAGCTCGCCGGCAGCGTCGTCGTGATCGGCAATGCGCCGACCGCGCTGTTTCACCTGCTCGACATGATCGACGCCGGCGCGCCGCGCCCCGCCCTGATCCTCGGTTTCCCGGTCGGCTTCATCGGTGCGGCCGAATCGAAGGCGCTGCTCGATGCCGACAGCCGCGGCGTCCCGTACGTCACGCTGCTCGGCCGCCGCGGCGGCAGCGCGATGGCCGCTGCGGCGGTCAACGCACTCGCGACGGAGGTCGAATGACGACCGCGCGCGGACGCCTGTTCGGGGTCGGCGTCGGCCCCGGCGATCCCGAACTGATGACGATCAAGGCGCTGCGCGTGCTGCAGGCCGCGCCCGTGGTCGCGTATTTCGTCGCGAAGGGCAAGAAAGGCAATGCATACGGCATCGTCGAGGCGCACCTGCGGGACGGGCAGACGCAACTGCCGCTCGTCTATCCGGTGACGACCGAGGCACTGCCGCCGCCGCTCTGCTACGAGACGGTGATCGCCGATTTCTACGACACGGCCGCCGGGGTCGTCGGTGCGCACCTCGATGCGGGGCGCGACGTCGCGGTGATCTGCGAAGGCGACCCGTTCTTCTACGGCTCGTACATGTACCTGCACGACCGCCTCGCACCGCGTTACGACACCGAGGTGATCCCCGGCGTGTGCGCGATGCTAGGCGGCACCGCCGTGCTCGGCCAGCCGCTCGTCTATCGCAACCAGAGCCTGTCGGTGCTGTCGGGCGTGCTGCCCGAACACGAGTTGCGCACGCGGCTCGCGCAGGCCGATGCGGCCGTCGTGATGAAGCTCGGCCGCAATTTCGACAAGGTGCGGCGCGTGCTCGACGAGCTGGGGCTCGCGAAGCGCGCGCTGTATGTCGAGCGCGCGACGATGGCGAGCCAGCGCATCGTGCCGCTCGATGAAGTCGATCCGATGGCGTCGCCGTATTTCTCGCTGCTCGTCGTGCCGGGGGAAAAATGGCAAGGATGACGACCCCGCCCGCGATCGTGATCCTCGGCGCGGGCGCGCTCGATACCGCGCGGCGCATCCAGGCGCGTTATCCGGGGGCGCGCGTGCACGGCCTCGCGTCGCGCGTCGCCGCCGACGTGCCGTTCGATGATCTCGGCGCGCACTTGCGCGAACTCTATGCACGCGGCCTGCCAATCGTCGCGCTGTGCGCGGCCGGCATCGTGATCCGCTGCATCGCTCCGGCGCTTGCCGACAAGGGCGTCGAACCGCCCGTGCTCGCGGTGGCGGAAGACGGTTCGGCGGTCGTGCCGCTGCTCGGCGGCCTGACGGGCGTCAACGTGATGGCGCGCGAAATCGCCGCCTGCGTCGGCGTCGCGCCGGCGATCACGACGAGCGGCGAACTGCGCTTCGGCGCGTGCGTGCTCAATCCGCCGGAAGGCTATGCACTCGCCGATCTCGCCCAGGGCAAGCGCTTCGTGTCCGATCTGCTCGCGGGTGCGTCGACGCGCATCGACGGCGCGGCGCCGTGGCTCGACGATGTCGCGTTGCCGCGCGACGACGCCGCGGCGCACGCGATCCGCGTGACGCCCGAAGCCTGGCGCGGCACGCATGACGAGCTCGTGATTCATCCGCGCAGCGTGGTGGTGGGCGTCGATGCGGACGCTGTTTGCGCGGATGGCGCGCTCGCGGCGCGCATCGCGGCATCGCTCGACGCGCACGGTCTCGCCCGGCTGGCGCTCGCGGCCATCGTGGCGCCCGCAGCGGCGATCGGCGATGCCGCGCTGGAGGATGCGGCGCACACGCTCGACGTACCGCTTCGTTTCGTCGATTCAGACGGCGACGGTGACGGCGGCGCACCGGCCGACGCGGCCGCGCTGCTCGGCCGCGCGTTGCGTGTCGCGCACACGCTGCGGGCCACGACGAACGGCATCGCATGCGCGGTCGCGGCGCATCCGGTCGATCCCGCCACGCTCGGCCGTGCGCGCGGCCGCCTGACGGTGCTCGGGCTCGGCCCGGGCGGCGCCGCGTGGCTCACGCCGGCCGCGCGCGCCGCGCTCGCGGACGCGACCGACATCCTCGGCTACACCACCTACGTGAACATGGCCGGCCCGTTCCGCGACGACCAGCGCGTGCACGGCACCGACAATCGCGAGGAGATGCAGCGCGCGCGCCATGCGTTCGAACTCGCGGCCGAGGGCCGGCGCGTCGCGGTCGTGTCGTCCGGCGACCCGGGCGTGTTCGCGATGGCCGCGGCCGTGCTCGAGGCGCTCGACGAAGCGCGCGACCCGCACTGGGCCGCAGTCGACCTGCGCGTGGAGCCCGGCATCTCGGCGTCGCTCGCGACGGCCGCCCAGGCCGGCGCGCCGCTCGGCCACGATTTCTGTGCGATCTCGCTGTCGGACAACCTGAAGCCGTGGGACGTGATCGAGACGCGCCTGCGGCATGCGGCGCAAGCCGATCTGGTGATGGCGTTCTACAACCCGATCTCGCGCGCGCGGCCGTGGCAGCTCGATCGCGCGCTCGATGTCGTGCGCGCGCATCGCACGGCCGATACGGTGGTCGTGCTGGGCCGCGACATCGGCCGGCCGGGCGCGACGCTCGCGACGACGACGCTCGGTGCATTGCGCAGCGACCAGGTCGACATGCGCACGATGGTGATCGTCGGATCGTCGACGACGCGCCGCTTCGCGATCGGCGAGGGTCGCGAGTGGGTCTATACGCCGCGCTGGTATCGCTGAACCCGGTCAGCGCGCCGGCCTGACGCCGTGCGCGCCGACATACGCCGTGCCGCCCGCCCCCCAGAACCGATACACGAGCACGCCGACGACGGCCTGCGCAGCGACCACGAACGCGACGCAGCCGGCCCATCCCCACCGGTGCCAGCCGGGCACCGGCAGGATCGAGCCGAGGCTGCCGCCGAAGTAATAGCAGGACAGGTAGATGCCGATCGCCGTCGAGCGCGCGCTCGACGCCGCCTGCGAAATGAACGTGTTGGCCGACGCCTGTTCGACGAACACGGCGGTCGAGCCGAGCGCGAGGCCGGCCAGGATCACCGGCACGTGGTCGGACAGCGTGAGCAGCGCTCCGCCGATCGCGAGCGCGGCCGCGGCAAGCCCCGGTGCGCGCGGGCCGCGATGCCGCGCGAGGCGCCCTGCCAGCGGCGTCACGACCACCGCCACCAGGAACACCGCGTAGATCGCGCCGATCCCGACCGTGCCGAAGCCGAACGGCGCGCGGGCCAGGCGCAGGCCGACGAACGTGAACGTCGCGACCTGCGACGCGAGCACGCACGCGCCGATCGCGAACGACGCGAGCAGCGGGCCGCGCGTGACGATGCGCCAGGCCGGCTCCGCACCGGCCTCCGTGTCGGGTTCGACACGCCGCGCGATCGCACCGGACGCCGGCAGGCTCGCGTAGATCGCGACGCCCGTGACGAGACACAGCGCCGCGACGACGTCGAGCGCATGCCGCCAGCCCCACATCGACGTCATCAGGTTGGTCGCGAAGCGCCCGGCGAAACCGCCGAGCGTCGTGCCGGCGACGAACAGCGCGCTGATCTCGGCCGACGTGCCGCGATCGAAGCGCTCGGCGATGTACGCGATCGACAGCGCGAAGACGAACGGCATGACCAGGCCGGCGGCAAAGCGCGCGCCGAGAAACGACGCGAAACCTGCCGCATGCGCGGACCACACGACCGGCAGCGCGACGGCCATCGCCGCGAGCGAGATCGCGATGCGCCGCTCGATGCGCGCGGCCAGCACGCCGACGAACGGCGCGATAATGGCGACGGCCGTCGTGGTGGCGCTCACGCCCTGCCCCGCGCGCTCCGCGCTGACGCCGAAGGTGGCCGCGAGTTCGTGCAGGATGCCCTGCGTCGAATACAGATTGAGAAACGCGGCGAAGCCGCAGAGAAAGAACGCGATGCGCGTGGTCCTGTCGTTCATCGGAGCTGCCTGGTCGTCGATGCCGACAGTCTGACGAGCGCGCCGTGCGCACGCCAATACCGTTTTCATCGCGATTGATACCGGAACGACAACAATGCTCGACCTGCGCCGCCTCCGCTATTTCGTGGTCGTCGCCGACGAACTGCACTTCGGCCGCGCGGCATTGCGCCTGCGCGTCGCGCAGCCGCCGCTCACGCGCCATATCGCCGCGCTGGAAAGCGAGCTCGGCGTGCGGCTGTTCGAGCGTTCGACGCGCGCGGTGCGGCTGACGCCGGCAGGTGCCGCGTTTCTCGAACAGGCGCGCAACGTCGTCAGCGCGGCCGCCGAGGCCGAGGCGAGCGCGCGCAAGCTCGCGCAAGGCATCGCCGGACGAATCGTGATCGGCTATGCGAGTGCCATTCCGATGTCCGACACGTTCCCGGACGTCATCCGCGCCGCGAGCCGCACGATGCCCGACGTCGAATTCGCGTTCCGCGAGGCGGCGACCGCCAGCCAGCACCGGCAGATCGCGGACGGCACGATGGACATCGGTTTCGGCTGGGCATGGGGCGACGCGCCTGGCGTGCCGGTGGCGTCGCTCGTCGTGTCGCGTGAACCGCTCGTGGCCGCCGTGCCGGCCGCGAATCCGCTCGCCGGCCGCGCGAGCGTCGACGTCGCGGCGCTGTCGAGCGAAACCTTCGTGACTTTTCCGCCGGGTTATGGCTCGGCATTGGCCGCGGCACTGGACGACCTGTGCGCACAGGCCGGATTCGCGCCGCGCATCGGCGCGACCGCGGCACAGATCACGACGCTCGTGTCGCTGGTGGCCGCCGAACGCGGCATCGCGATCGTGCCGGGCTTCACGGCGACGCTGCGGCGTCCGGGTGTCGTGTACGTGCCGCTCGCCGGCGCGCGCGCGGTCGAGCAGATCATGTCGTGGAGCGAGCCGTTTGCGTCGGCGTGCGTCGAACGCTTCGTCGCACTCGCGCGCTCGCTTGTGCAGCCCGCATCGGCTTGATGCGAGTCAAGCGATCCGGATCGACCTTCCCCGTGGTTTCGGTGCTCCGGCCGCGCGCCACCCTCTTCCGCACCGATCACGTTCGCCGGAACGGTTGATCGCCCTCACCGAATGCCGCGGGTCTCGCCGGAATGACGCGCGCCGCACTGCCGCCGCGACGCGCGTCCCGAATGCCGGCGCGCTCGCCCGCGAAATCGATGAGGGCTGCTCGATACCTCACTGCACCACGATGGTGTAAACCGCTCGCGCGTCAGCCAGTCCCCCGTCATTCGTGGCCGTGACGGTAAACGTGTACCGCCCGGTCTTCCTCGGCGTACCAATAATCCCGCCCGTATCCTGATTGAACTGGAGGCCTGGGGGCAAACCCCCGTTGGTCACCGTGAAGCGGACGGTCGCAGGCGTATTCGTCGTGATTTTCGCTCCGTAGAGCGCGCCTTGAGTGGCGACCGGCAGGACGGCGGGGCCCAGTTGCGGTGTGGGTGCCGATACGGTCTGCGGAGCGCCGATCGGGACGCCGTCGGCATTCACCTGCTGCAACGACCAGCGTTGCCCGGGGGTGACGGCGCTCAGGGTCCACGAGGTCGTCTGGTCGCGAAGCGCGGCCCTCTGCTTTTCGGTGAATGCGCCGAGATTCCTGGCGGTTTCCCACTGCTTGATCTTGTCGAGGATATCCGGCGTCGACTCTGCCGAGAGCAGGAATGCCACCGTGCTCTGGAAGCCAATGCCGGCGTTGAGCGCCGCGCCGCGTGCGAGCCTGGTTTCGATCGTGGTCAACGAGACGCCCGTGATATCGAACCATCCAAGCATGCCCGGCAGGTAGTTGGCCTGGTAGAAGGCGTTGTCGCGGTACAACTGATCCACGTCCGGGTTGGACCAGCTCGCGCGGGTCAGAGTGTCCCATGCGTTCGAGGTCATCCGGCTCGTCTCGCTGATGTATCCGTCGTGCCCGGTCTGGGCGGCGTAGGTGCCGTTGATCAACCGGGCAATGCCGAAGCTGCCCCAGCCGGTATCACTGGCGGATTCCACCCCGTCGAAGGAGTGGGACC
The DNA here is from genome assembly GCF_040545135.1 of Burkholderia sp. 572. NCBI lineage: Bacteria > Pseudomonadati > Pseudomonadota > Betaproteobacteria > Burkholderiales > Burkholderiaceae > Burkholderia > Burkholderia sp. 572. Next base: position 90,814 of record NZ_JBEPLH010000004.1, read on the forward strand.
GGATGCCGACGTTGTTCCTGAGGGCGCCCAGCCGGGTGGCGATCTCGTCGATGATGCCGAGGCCGCCGATGGCCCCGCCGTACGAATTCACGATCACCCTCGCAACGGGCGTGCCACGCGCGGCTTCGGCCGGGACGGAGCCCCACTGGCCTCGGGTCAGTCCACTGACTTGCCATTCGGTGACGCCCCTTTGGACCGCGTTGAACGAGATGAACTCGTTGCCGATACGCAGCATCTGCTCGTTGATCCCGTCCCGCACCGGCGCGAATCCGCTCAGGTAGAGCATCGTGCTCGTCATGCTCAACTGCCGGGACAAGGCGGCTTGACCGCCCAAGGCCAGACGAGGGTCCGCGGGCGGCGAAACGTAGGGATCGATGGAGGTGGGCTGGCCGACGCTGATGAAGTCCGACATGGTATGGACGCCGACGCGGACGCCGTACTCCTTTGCCGCTTCCACCAGCTTTTCGGCTCCGCTGTCGCTGTCGCCGAAGGTGAAGTCGAACTGATAATGCCCGGTGTATTTCCAGGGGCCGCGAAAATTCCGTGGCGAGTAGATGTAGTTGATTCCCGCGCTGCTGGCGAATCGGGCTGCCTTGCCGACATTGCCGGTGTCGAGATCGTCCAGCACGAAAGACGACTGGCCGCTGGCCTGCGCCACTTTCTGCCACTGGCCGTTCTGGGTCGGATACGGGAGGTTTTCACCCGAGGCAATGAACGACAACAGGGTCGTCACGAGCTCCGGTGCGCTGCCGTACAGCGCAATCTTCGATCCGATGACCGAGCCTGCGCTGTCGAGCGGGCCGAGCGGGATCGGATAGCCATTGGGATTGAGCCGGTCGCGCCGGCGCGTATAGTCGAACGTGAAGGCGCGCAGCACGGCCCCCCATGACGTCTTCGCCGCCGCGCACCACGGCTCCAGCGCCGCCACGTCCACGTTGTAAGGATTGGGGATGACGTCGCTTTCCCAGCCGTATTGCGGATATTCCTTGGGCCACGCGCCTTCGGTGCGGTCGTTGAGCGGCTTGAGGCCGATCGCGAATTCGTTGTCTCGCACCACACCCGCGGCTTCGCCGACGGTCTGGTTGATCGCGACAGGCAACGGGCCCCACAGCAGCGTCTGAACGTCCGAAGCGGGATCGGTCGACACGCGGGTGACTTCAAAAGTGGCGTAGCCGTTTTTCTGCAGGACGCGGACATCGACCTCGAATGCGAGGCCGGCATCATTCACGAAGGACAGCGTGTTGTCGGCGGACGACCATCGGACGCCGGCGGGTTTCGCCAGTACGCCGTTGATCACGAGCCTGACGAGCGGGACGGATTTCCCGGGCGAGATGTAGTTGCGGCCGCTGCGCGAATCGATGAGTTCGACGACAGCGCCGGTGGAGTCCAGGCCGAGCGTCAAGTAGCCGGCCGGAATGTGTAGAGTGCTTGTCATGTTTCGACTTTCCTGACGAAAATGGCGGGGCCGTGAGCGGCGCAGATGCACCCGTGCCCCCGTCCTTGGCGTGCCGCGAGCCAGTGTTGGAATTCCGAATCGATCGACCCGACGGACAGATGGCGACAGTCGGCGGATACCCCGGACATTGGACGTAGCGGGTCTGCCCGACCGATTCGAGCGCTCCCGCCTGCCGTCGATGCCGGCATCTTTCATTGGAAGGCCACCGTGCCGGCGCTTTCGAGCGCGATCCTTTGCGGCGCCAGGATCGCGGGATCTGCGCCGCGAGCCCTGGGTCCTGGGTCCAACAACGCACCATCACCGCCTCGACCGCCCTCGCCTGCGCAAGCAACCTGCGCGGAGCATGCGGCGCGACAGGCGACGCCGATGGCGGCCAGCCGCAGTGAATGGCTGCGGCTGGCCGGCCGCCGGAACTGCCTCGTCAAACTTCCGGCGGTGAAACCGGCGCAGTTGGAAAGAGGCAGCGGCCGCGTGATTCCGGTTCGGGTTTTACTGGCTCGGCACTTCGGCGATATACGAAACGTAGAGGTTTTGCCCCCAGTCGCTGCCCGAGTAGTTGGGGAACACCCTGTCTTCGCGGGTGATGTTGACGTTGAATCCGGTCGTCGTGACCTTGGTCACCGTCACCGAGAACGTGTCCGGATAACTGGATGCGTCGTTGGGGTCCTGGAGGGCCGTCACGACCACGATGGGAGCGGTCGAAAACGTGCCCGGAAACGTGATTTGGGCATTGAAAGGCGGGTTGATCCAGGAATCCTGATTGCCGCCTTGAACGCTTCCGACTGCCTGCTTTGCTACGATTCTTTCCAGCATGTTGAGCTCCTGATGGTTGGAACGACGTGACGTCGTGAGTGAGTGAGCCTCGCGCGAAAGCACTTCGCTCGCAGACAACGTTATGCCGCGCATGCGTCGAAAGCGATTACACGTGATTACATGATCGAGGCGGCCATCAAGGGGCGTCGAAAGCGTCGATTTCATGTCGAAATCGACGGCAATTTTGTCCCGCTCCGCGCCCGATGCATGACGGAACGATGTCGAATCGGCAAGATCGTTACGTATCGAGAATCAAATAACAAAAAGAACAACTAAGCATTCACTATTCGACGCGAATCCTCCAAGATGGGCACGCCGCCGGCCGGGCATGCCTGGTCGCCCGACCGGCGGCGATACGCGGGCCAGCGTATCCCTCTTCCACTTGGAGAACACAATGCACAACAATGTGTTGCCGCGTTTCATCCCGCGCGCGCTTGCCGCGGGTTGCCTGCTCGCCGTGGCGAGCGTGTCCCAGGGCGCCGGTGTCTATGCGCCCTACGTCGACGTGACGCTCTATCCGACGCCGCTCGTCGACCAGATCGGCGTCCGGCAAGGCATCCAGCAGTTCACGCTCGCGTTCGTGGTCGCGGGCAACGGGTGTACGCCGTCGTGGGGCGGCGTGCAGCCGATCGGCAACGGCGCGAGCGGCGGCCTGCTGACCGCGCTGTCGACGTCGATCGCGAGTTATCGCGCGAAAGGCGGCGAAGTCGCCGTGTCGTTCGGCGGCGCGAACGGCACGCCGCTGATGCAGGCATGCTCGACGGTTCCCGCGCTGGCGGGCGCGTACCAGACCGTGATCGACACGTACGGCCTCACGCACATCGACTTCGACATCGAGGGCGCGTCGCAGCTGGACACGGCCGCGGTCGCGCGCAACTTCCAGGCCGTCGCCCAGCTGCAGGCGAGTTATGCGGCGAAAGGCAAGCCGCTGCACGTCACGCTGACGCTGCCGACGATGCCGACCGGGCTCACGCAGGACGGCCTGAACGTCGTCAACGCGGCGATCTCGAACAAGGCCGTGTTCGATGCTGTGAACGTGATGGCGATGGACTACGGCCCCGCGAACATCGATATGGGGGCGGCCGCGATCAGCGCCGCTCAGGCGCTGTACGCGCAACTCGATACGGCCTTCAAGTCGGCCGGCCAGCCGAAGACCCATGCCCAGCTCTGGCAGATGGTCGGCGTCACGCCGATGATCGGCGTGAACGACGTGCAGGGCGAAACCTTCACGCTCGCGAATGCGCAGAGCGTCCTGAACGCGGCGGTCGCCAACGGCTACGGCTTCTTCGGCAACTGGTCGGTCGGCCGCGACCAGGCGTGCCCGTCCGGCGGCACCTATGCGTCGCCAACCTGTTCGGGCGTCGCGCAGCAGCCGTACGCGTTCGCGACGATCTTCAGGCAGCTCGACGGCAAGTGGGGCGCGGGCGTCACGCAGGATCCGAACTACGGCGGCGGCTCGGACGGCGGCACGCCGCAACCGGGCGCGCCCTGGGCGGCCGGCCAGGTCTATACGGCCGGCGCGACCGTCACCTACCAGGGCACGACGTATCAGGCGCAATGGTGGACGCAGGGCGACGTGCCCGGCCAGGCCGCCGTGTGGAAACCGGTCGGCGGCGGCACGGCCACGTGGTCGGCGACCACCGCGTATTCAGGCGGCACCTGCGTGATGTACCAGGGCGCGAAATACTGCGCGAAATGGTGGACGCAAGGCGACAACCCGAGTGCGGGCGGTGTGTGGGTGAAGTCGTGATGCCGCGGATCGGCCGTCGCTAGGCCTGCGCGCGCATCGGGGGCCGTTCACGGCGATCGCGGCCCGATCGCCTGCGGACGGCCCGCTTCGCTTGCCGGCCCTCCTCCGGCGCGCCCCGCCCGCGGTCAGCCGCGCGCGTGCTCGGCGAGCAGCCTGGCCTTCGCATCGACCAGCAGCGCCGCATGCGTATCGCGATGCTGGCGGATCCGCTCGGACGGCCCGACCACCGACAGCCCGTACCAGTCGCCGTCGAGCGTCAGCGCGACGGCGATCGCCGACAGCTCGGGCGCGCTCTCGCCGAAGTTCTCGGCCCAGCCGAGTTCGCGAAACCGAGCGGTTTGCGCGACGAGCGCGGGCAGGTCCGTCACCGTCGCGTCGGTGAAGCGCTCGAACGGCAACTGCGCGCCGAGCGCCTGCTGCGCGTCGCCGGCCAGTTCCGCGAAGATCGCCTTGCCGATCGAGTTCGCATGCAGCGGGCGCAGTTCGCCCGGCTCGCGCGTATAACGGATCGCCTGCTCCGATTCGACGACGTCGAGGTAGGTGACCGACACGCCCTGGATCTTGCCGAGCACGGCCGTCTCGCGGCTCGCGTCGCGCAGCGCGACGAGATGCGGATGGACGATGTCGACGACGGGGTCGGTCGCGTCGATCGCCGCGGCGATCGTCTGCAGGCGGCGCGTCGGGTAGTAGCCGCCGCGCCTGCGCACTTCGTACAGGTAACCGCGGCTCACGAGCGTGCGCGCCATCGCGAGGCAGCTCGACGCCGGCACATTGAGCAGGCGCGCGAGTTCGGTGAGCGGCAGCGGCCGCCGTTCGGCGGCGAACAGCTCGAACAGGTCGAGCGTGCGGGCAACGAGTTTGACGTCCATGACGAGCGCTTGAATCGGAACGGGAAACCGCGCGCCGGGCCGGCCGCCGGGTCGGTACGGTCAGTACGACTTCGGCAGCCCGAGCACCTTCTCCGCGATGTAGCACAGGATCAGTTGCGGACTCACGGGCGCGAGCCTCGGAATCATACACTCGCGCAGGTAGCGTTCGACATGGTATTCCTTCGCGTAGCCCATCCCGCCGTGCGTCGCGACCGCCGTCTGGCACGCCTGGAACGCGGCTTCCGCGCCGAGGTATTTCGCGGCGTTCGCTTCCGCGCCGCACGGCTGCCCCGCGTCGTAGCGCGTGGCGGCCTTCATCACCATCAGCCACGCAGCCTCGAGCTGCATCCACGCCTGCGCGAGCGGATGCTGGATCGACTGGTTCTGCCCGATCGGCCGGCCGAACACGACGCGCTCGCACGCATACTGCGTCGCGCGGCGCAGCGCGGCCTGCCCGAGCCCGATCGCCTCCGCCGCGATCAGGATGCGTTCCGGATTCAGCCCGTGCAGCAGATAACGGAAGCCGTCGCCTTCGTTGCCGATCAGGTCGCCTTCCGGCACGCGCAGGTTGTCGATGAACAGCATGTTCGAATCGACCGCCTTGCGGCCCATCTTCTCGATCTCGCGCACCTCGACGCGCGACCGGTCGAGATCGGTGTAGAACAGGCTCAGCCCGTCGGTCGGCTTCGCGACCCGGTCGAGCGGCGTCGTGCGCGCGATGATCAGCATCTTGTTCGCCACCTGCGCGGTCGAGATCCAGATCTTGCGCCCGCTCAGCACGTAGTGGTCGCCGTCGCGGCGGGCCTGCGTGCTCAAGTGCGTGGTGTCGAGGCCCGCATCGGGTTCCGTCACCGCGAAGCACGCCTTGTCGCGCCCGGCGATCAGCGGCGGCAGGAAACGCGCCTTCTGTGCGTCGTTGCCGAACACCTGCACCGGGTTCAGCCCGAAGATGTTCATGTGGACGGCCGATGCGCCGGACAGGCCGGCTCCCGATGCGCTGATCGTGCGCATCATCAGCGCGGCCTCGGTCATCCCGAGCCCGGCCCCGCCGTGCGCCGGGTCCATCGCGATGCCGAGCCAGCCGGCCTCGGCAAGCGCCGCGTGGAAATCGGCGGGAAACCCGCCCGCGCGATCGCGTTCGAGCCAGTAGTCGTCGCCGAAGCGCGCACAGATTTTCTCGATCGCGCTTTCGATTGCGCGCTGGTCGTCGGTCAGGTCGAACTGCATGGATGGCTCTCCGGGAAAAGGCCGAGCGGCCGCGCCGCTCTGAAGAAAATGCCAGGCGGCGCCAGGGGGGGCGCCCGGCGGAACGTTCCCTCGCGGGATCGCCCCGTCGGAGCGCCGGCACGACGCGGCAGGCCTGGGGCGCTCACAACGGAAACACGCCGACGATCACCGCGGCAAACACCATCAGCACCGTGGCGGCGAACAGGAACGGAATCGTGAATTTCTGATGCTCGGCGAGCTCGACGCCGGTCAGGCCGACGATCAGGAACGTCGCGGGCGTGAGCGGGCTCACCGGGAACCCCGTCGTCATCTGGCCGAGCAGCGCGGCCTGCGCCATCTGGATCGGCGGCACGCCGAGCAGCTTCGCGCTTTCCGCGAGCACCGGCAGCACGCCGAAGTAGAACGAATCGGGGTCGAACAGCAGGCTGAGCGGCATCGACAGCAGCCCGAGCACGAACGGCATGTGGCGCGCATGCTCGACCGGCACGTGCGCGACCACCACGTCCGCCATCGCCTTCAGCATCCCGGTGCCGGACATGATGCCGGTGAACGCGCCGGCCGCGAGCAGCACGCTCGCCATCATCAGCGCGGCCTTCGCATGCGCGTCGATCCGCTCGCGCTGGGCCTGCACGTCCGGGTAGTTGATCACGAGCGCGGCGACCGTGCCGAGCATGAACATCACCATCGGGTCGACGATGCCCGACACGAGCGTGACGAGCACCACGAGCGTCAGCGCGAGATTGATCCGGAAGCGTTCCGGCCGGCGTAACGCGCGCTCGGCATCGGTCAGCGCACGCGGTGCGATCTCGAGCGGTGCCGCGCCGGCACGATCGAGCCCGAGCCGTTTCGCCTCGCGCACGCCGAGCACGTACGCGGTGCCGAACACGAACACGAGCCCGACGATCTGCACCGGAATCATCGGCATGAAGATCGCGGAACCGGGAATGTGCAGCGCCGCCGACGCCCGCAGCATCGGCCCGACCCACGGCAGGAAATTGACGCCGGCCGCCATCGACGCGACGCACGCGAGGATGCGCCGATCCATTCCGAGCCGCGTATAGAGCGGCATCATCGCGGGCAGCGTGACGAGAAACGTGACGGCGCCGGAGCCGTCGAGGTGAATCAGCAGCGCGAGCAGCGCCGAGCCCATCACGATGCGCGGCGGATGGCAGCCGATCACGCGCAGCACGCCCGCGATGATCGGGTCGAGCATCCCGGCGTCGGTGAGGATACCGAAAAAAAGAATCGCAAAAACGAACATCCCGGCGATCGGGCCGATGTTCTGTACGCCGTGCACGATGAACTTGCCGGTCGCGAGCCCGAAACCGGCCGCGAGCGACGCGGCCACCGGCACGACGATCAGCGCGACGAGCGGCGACAGCCGCTTCGTGATGATCAGGCCGAACAGCGCGACGATGGCGATCGCGCCGATCCATGCAAGCATGATGCGTCTCCTCTTCAGCCGGTGCGCCCGTGGGTGGGCCGGCGTGGGGTTCGAATGGTCGTGCGGTACAGCGCCGCCGGTCGCGCGGTACGCGTCGGCGGCCGCGATGCCGGTCAGTTCCGGCGCGGGGCGTTATCGCGGTCGTTATCGCGTTCGGTCGCGCAGCCGGTCGTGCCGGCGTCGGCGAATACCTGCGCCACGTGTTCGTTCAGCGCGGGCGGCGGCCGCCGGTACGTGGCCGGCGTGCGGCCGAGCTTGATCGGCGACGCGATGCCGCGATGCCGGCCCAGCTCGACCTTCATCTCCCGATGCGCGACATGCGGATGATCGAGCGCCGCATCGAGCCCGAGCACCGGCGCGCACGGCACGCCGCGGCGCATCAGCTGCTCGGCGAGCGCCGCGCCGTCGTGCGCGGCGAGCGCCGTTTCGAGCAGCGTGCGCAGCACGGCGCGGTTCGCGCTGCGCGCGCGGTTGTCCGCGAAACGCGGATCGCCGGGCCAGTCGCGCGTGCCGAGCACGTCGCACAGCGCCGCGAACTGCCCGTTGTTGCCGACCGCGAGAAAGATGTCGACGCTCGCCGTCGGAAAGCTGTCGTACGGCGTGATGTTCGGATGCGCGTTGCCGGTGCGCACGGGCGCGTTGCCCGAATGGAAGAAGTTCGGTGTGTGCGGATGCAGGATCGACAGCGCGCAGTCGAACAGCGTCGCTTCGACGAACTGGCCGCGGCCGCTCGCGTCGCGCTCGCGCAGCGCCATCAGCACGCCGAGCGCCGCGTTCAGCCCGGTGACGAGATCGACGATCGGCACGCCGACCCGCAGCGGCGCGCCGCCCGCTTCGCCATTGACGCTCATCAGCCCCGCGAGCGCCTGCACGGCCGCGTCGTAGCCGGGCAACCCGCCGAGCGGGCCGTCTGCACCGAAGCCCGACACGCGGCAATGGACGAGGCGCGGAAACCGCGCATGCAGTGCGTCGAAACCGAGCCCCCAGCGCTCCATCGTGCCGATCTTGAAGTTCTCGACGATGGCGTCCGCGTCGTCGAGCAGGCCGAGCAGCCGCTCGCGGTCGGCCGGTTGCGTCAGGTCGAGCGCGATGCCGAGCTTGTTGCGGTTCACCCCGAGGAAGTACGACGCGGTATCGCCGTCGAACGGCGGCCCCCACGTGCGTGTTTCGTCGCCGGACGGCGGTTCGACCTTGATCACCTCCGCGCCGTGGTCGGCAAGGATCTGCGTGGCGTACGGGCCGCCCAGCACCCGCGACAGATCGATGATGCGCAATCCCGCCAGCGCGCCCTGCTGCTCGTATTCCGCCATGCGTCCCGCTCCTGGTTCCGGTTGATCGGACTGCCGGTTCCGGCAGGCCAGGCGCCTGCGGCGCGACCGTCCGGATTCGACGAATAATTCTTGTGCGTGAATTTATATTCACACTGGGGAATTATGTTGTCAACCCCGGCGGCACCCTGAGACCGTGCGGAAGACGTCGCCGTGCGCAAGTGGGGACGACACCGAATACGGGCCGGTTGCGATGGCGCCCCGCCTTTCGCTAAGCTGGCGGGAAACCTCTATCTCGAAAAATTCAGGCGGACTATTCATGAAACGGATGCTGCTGGCGGCCTTCGTGCTGGCGTCGACGCTGGGTGTCGGACATGCGCAGACCCAGACGTACCACTTCGGCGAGGGACAGACGCAGATGCCCGGGGGAGCGCCGCACGCCACCGCGCCGGCCGCACGGCACGCGAGCCCGCCGCCTCACCATCGGCGTGCCGTTCACAAGCGCCGCCATCCGCGCCACGTGAAGCCGACGCGCAACGGGATCTATACGCACACATGACCCGGCGTCCGTTGCGCGACGCCGCGCACGGAACTGTCATGAACGACCGGTAGGATCGCTGCGGCTGCCTGCAAGCCGTCGCGGCCGCGGCCGGGCAACGCGCCGCCGACGCGCACTTTCTCCACGATTCAGCACCTGTTTTGCCGAACATGAGTACCGGGCCGGACACCCTCGCCGTCATCAAGGAACGCGCCACGATCGTGTGCCGCCAGCACGGCAGCGTGCTGCTGGTCGCCCGCACCGCGTCGCGCTGGTCGCTGCCGGGCGGCACGATCCGGCGCGGCGAGACGCCGCTCGACGCCGCACTGCGGGAGCTCGCCGAGGAAACACGGCTGGAGGGGCTCGCACTCGACTACGCGGTGCAGTTCGGCGGGCTGACGAAGCTCCACCACGTGTTCGTGGCCGACGTGCCGGCACACCTGACGCCGCGCGCGAGCAACGAGATCGCCCGCTGCAAGTGGTTCACCGTCGACCGGCTCGACACGCTCCGGGCGAGCGTGCCGACGCGCAAGATCATCGAGTTGCTGCGGCTCGACTGTTTTTCGGCGATCGCGAACGGCCGGCTGCGCTGACGCCGATCCCGCCCGCGCCCGTCACGTGCGCAGGAACGGGCCGGCCTTGCGTTCGAGCAGCATGACGAGTTCTGGCTGCATGTACGTGTAGCGATCGGGAATGTCGAGGCAGACGACCTTCTTGTGCCGCAGATGCGTACCGAATTGCGCGGCCAGCCTGGTCTTGTGCGCGCGCTCCATCACGAACACGACGTCGGCCCAGTCGAGCTGCTCGGTGCACACGTGCGTGTCCGCATCGGGCGCGAGGCCCGCCGAATCGGTTTCGACACCCGGCCACGCGGCGAATACCGCTTCGGCCGTCGGGCTGCGCAGCCGGTTGCGGCTGCAGACGAAGAGTGCCCGTGTCATGTCGCTGCGAGGTTCAACCTTGCGGAATCGTGCCCGGCCGGACGTACGCGAGCATGTGCGACACGTAGTCGGCCTTGCCGAGTTCGACACCATGGTGGCGCAGGATCGCGTAAGCGGTGATCGCGTGGAAATTGAACTGCGGCAGAGCCCAGTCGCGCGCGTACTGTTCGCCTGTCATGTCGAATGCGACTCCGTTCGGCAACTCGAGCGCGATCGGCAGCGCGCCGCCGCCGTCGAGCGCATCCGGCGCGAGTTCGCCGAGAAATGCGAGCGTGCCGGCGATGATCGCCTGCGCATCGGCGAGCGAGCCGGGCTGCGCATCCGCATTCCATCCCGCCTCGCGCAAGGCCAGCAGTGCAGCCGGCAACGGTTCGCCACGCAGCCGGTGAATGGGCTCCATGGCCTGGAAGCACGAGAAGCGCACCTGCGCCGCGAGCGGATACATGTCGGGCGCCAGCTTCAACGTCATCGCCGCGTCGGGCGCGTCGCCCGCGGCCTGCCGGTGCGCGGCGGCCTTGTCGAGCCACGCGGTCTGTGCGCGCAGCATGTGGGTGAAGGTCGGAACGAGAAGTTGGGTCGGTGTCACGCGTGCGCTCCTGGGTTGGGTTGTCGTTTGCGCCACGATAGCAGCGTCGGTGCAAACGTGCATCCCGGCCCGGGTGATGAACGCGATTCGATGCGGATTCAACGGTGCGGCATGGCGACGCATGGCGTGCGGGTGTTCCCCCGCTTCAGGACGATCACGACGCGCGGCCGTTGTCCCCGGCCTCAGGGCTTGCCGTGCCGGGCCAGGAACCGGTCGAACTGCGATGCAAACGTCTTGCCGTCGCGCGCGCTGAACGGCGCCGGCCCGCCCGTGTCGATCCCGGCGCTGCGCAACTGGTCCATCATCGCGCGCGTCGACAGGCGTTCCTCGATGTTCTCGCGGCTGAACCAGTTGCCGCGCGGGTCGAGCGCATGCGCGCCCTTGTCGAGGACGGCGGCGGCCAGCGGGATGTCGGCGGTGATCACGAGGTCGCCGGCTTCCGCCAGCTCGACGATCCGCGCATCGGCGACGTCGAAGCCGGCCGGCACCTGCACCGCCTTGATGAACGGCGATGGCGGCGTGCGCAGGAACTGGTTCGCGACCAGCGTCACGCGGATTTCGGCACGACGCGCGGCGCGAAACAGCATGTCCTTGATGACGGCGGGACACGCGTCGGCATCGACCAGTACTTGCATGGCGGTTTTTTCCAGTGGGCAGAAGCAGAAGCGGCGATCATAGCGCACCGCGGCCGGCGATCAGCCGGTGCGGCCCGAGCACAGCGCGTCGGCCGTCACCCACTGCGCGCCCCACGCGGCGGCCAGCCGCTCGCCTTGCCCGATCCGCACGGCCGCATCGTCGAAGTCGACGAACACGACGTGATCGGCCGCCGCGGGTTTGGCCGGCATCTCGCGCGTGCGTCCGTCGGACAGCACCCACAGCCAGCGCTGCTTGTCCGGATCGCGCCGCGCCGCGTGCGCGAGCAACTGCGCGGCGGCCGCGATGCCGTCCGCGAGCGGCGTACCGCCGCCACCGCCGACCGGTTCGAGCCAGCGCGCATTCCACCAGCGCGGCACGGCCGGGCCGAAGCGCCGCGCTGCGCCGTCACCGCCGAAACAGATCAGCGCGGTTTCAACTCGATCGCGCGCGGCTTGGTCGAAATACGCGACGATCAGCCCCTTCGCCAGTGCGAGCCGCTCGTGCGACAGCATCGACGCCGAACAGTCGAGCACGAAGCAATGCAGTGCATCCGGTGCGCCCGCCCGCTTCCGGAAGCGCAGATGGCCGCGATGCAACGGATCGCCGCGCTTCGCGGCGAACGTCGCCGGCCATGCGACGGCCGTGCCGGTGCGCGCCGTGCCCGGCACGCGCGCGGCTGCGCCTGGCTGCCATCGAGGACCGCGAACGGCGTTCGCGGCGGCGCCGGCTCGATGGCTCAGTGTTTTTTTAGCGGCAGCGGCACCACGCTTTTCACGTCGCGCAGCCCCGCCGGCTCGGGCCGCAGGTAACCCCAGTCGCCCTGCGCGACGGCGGCGCCGTTCCCGCTTGCGGCCGGTTGATCGTCCGGCTGCTGGCGTGCATCCGGCGGCGAACGGTCGTCGCTTGCGCGATCCGGCTGCGACGCGCCGGACGACGGCGGCGCACCGGCATGGCGCCGGTGCCGCAGCACGGCTTCGGCCACACGCGCCACATGCGACACCGTCACTGCATCGGCCTGCTCCAGTGCGGCGAGCGCGCGCGCCGCGCGCAACATCACGAGGTCGGCACGCAGCCCGTCGACGGCCGCATCGATGCACAGCGCGCTGACGTGCGCATGCACTGCATCGCCGAAATCGAGCGTCGCCAGCCGTGCGCGCGCCGCGTGAATCCGGTCGCCGAGTGCGCGCTGCGCGGATGCATGGCGCGCGCGGAACGCCTCCGGATCGAGATCGAAGGCAAGCCGCGCCTTCACGATCCGCTCGCGCTGCGCGGCGTCGAAGCAGTTCTCCAGTTCGACCATCAGGCCGAAGCGGTCGAGCAGTTGCGGACGCAGCTCGCCCTCCTCGGGATTCATCGTGCCGACGAGCACGAAGCGCGCGTCGTGCGCATGCGACACGCCATCGCGTTCGACGATGTTCACGCCGCTCGCGGCGACGTCGAGCAGCGTATCGACGAGCCCGTCGGCGAGCAGGTTCACCTCGTCGACATACAGCACGCCGAGATGCGCCCGCGCGAGCAGGCCCGGCCGGAAGCGCACGCCGTTGTCGGCGAGTGCATGCGCGAGGTCGAGCGTCCCCGTCACCTGCTCGTCGCTCGCCGACAGCGGCAGCGTGACGAACTGCCCTTCCGGCAACAACTCGGCGAGGCCGCGCGCGGCGGTCGATTTCGCGGTACCGCGCGGGCCGCTCACGAGCACGCCGCCGAGCGACGGGTCGATCGCGGCGAGCAGCAGCGCCTGCTGCAGCGCGTCCTGTGCGACGAGCGCCGCAAACGGAAAAACCGCGCGCGCGCGGTGCGTCGTCGGATCGGTCATCGCCGTCCCCCTTCCTGGAGTTGTTCGCTGTCGAGCCAGACCGCTTCGATCCGCTCGCGATAGTCGCCCGGCTGCTGCCACAGGCCGCGCTGCATCGCCTCGACGAAGCGTTCGCAGATGCCGTGCAGCGCCTTCGGGTTGTGCCGCTCGAGGAACGCGCGGGTGGCGTCGTCGAACAGGTATGCGTCGGCGACGAGCGCGTACTGGTGGTCGGACAGCACGCGCGCGGTCGCGTCATAGCCGTACAGGTAGTCGACGGTCGCCGCCAGCTCGGCCGCGCCCTTGTAACCATGGCGCTTCACGCCGTCGAGCCATTTCGGGTTGACGACGCGCGAACGGATCACGCGCGCGATTTCCTCGCGCAGCGTGCGCATCTTCGGCGCGACCGGGTTCGCGTGGTCGCCGTGGTAGATGCTCGGTTGCTGCCCGGACAGGTGCCGCACCGCCGCGGTCATCCCGCCCTGGAACTGGTAGTAGTCGTTCGAATCGAGGATGTCGTGCTCGCGGCTGTCCTGGTTCTGCACGACCACGTCGATCGTCGCGAGCCGCTCGCCGAACACGTCGGCCGCGGCGTCGCCCGCGCTGTTCTGCGCATACGCATGGCCGCCCCACTGGCGGTAGGCCTCCGCGAGATCGGCGTCGGTCTGCCAGCGGCGCTGGTCGATCAGGTCCTGCAGGCCCGCGCCGTAGCTGCCCGGCCGCGCGCCGAACACGCGCCAGCCGGCGCGGCGGTGCGCTTCGTCCGGCGCCACGCCCTGTGCGACCCACTTCGCGCGTTCGCGCTCGATGCGCGCGCGGATCGGGTTCAGTTCCTCCGGCTCGTCGAGCGCGGCCACTGCCTGCACCGCTGCGTCGAACAGATGCATCAGGTTCGGGAACGCGTCGCGGAAGAAACCCGATACGCGCAGCGTCACGTCGATGCGCGGCCGGTCGAAGATCTCGATCGGCAGGATCTCGAAGTCGGTCACGCGGTGGCTGCCGTGCGCCCATTTCGGCCGCACGCCAAGCAGCGCGAACGCCTGCGCGATGTCGTCGCCGCCCGTGCGCATCGTCGCCGTGCCCCACACCGACAGCCCGATCGCGCGCGGATAGTCGCCGTGATCCTGCAGATGGCGCTCGACCAGTTGCTGCGCGGATTTCAGGCCGAGCGTCCACGCGGCCTGCGTCGGCACCGCGCGCGTGTCGACCGAGTAGAAATTGCGGCCGGTCGGCAGCACGTCGGGGCGGCCGCGCGACGGCGAGCCGCTCGGCCCCGGCGGCACGAAGCGGCCGTCGAGTCCGCGCAGCAGCTGACGCATTTCCTCGCCGCCGCACGCGTCGAGCGCCGGCAGCAGCGTCGCGCGGACGCGCTCGATCACGGCGAGCGTGTGCGGCCAGTCGCCGGGGGGCGTCGCGTCTTCCGCACCCGTATGGCTGCCGTCGGCTGCACACAGCCTGTCCAGCCATTGCTGCGCGAGCCGTTCGAGCCGCTCGCGCGTATCGCCCGCGTGGCGCCACGGCGATGCGTCGAGCGCCTGCAGGATCGCCGGTCGCGGGCCGACCCACGGCGCGGCCCAGTCGGCCGCGAGCGGATCGAAATCGTCGCCGAGCGCGAGATCGCGCGCGAGCGCGCCGATCAGTCCTGCGCGTGCGCCCTTGCCGTCGCCGACCGGAAAGCGCGCGAGCGCCAGCAGCGTGTCGCGCCGCTGGCGCCCGGCCGGCGACACGCCGAACACGTGCAGCCCGTCGCGAATCTGCGCTTCCTTCAGTTCGCACAGCCACGCGTCGACGCGCGTCAGCAGCGCGTCCTCGTCGCCCGCATCGCGCGGCGGCGACACGCTCAGTTCGTCGTGCAGCCGGTGTTCGGCGATCGTCGCGAGGATCGTCTTGCGCAGCAGCTTCGCGCGCCGCGCATCGACCATCAGCGCTTCGTAGTATTCGTCGACCTGCCGCTCGAGATCCTGCAGCGGGCCGTAGTTTTCCGCGCGCGTGAGCGGCGGCATCAGGTGATCGACGATCACGGCCTGTGCGCGGCGCTTCGCCTGGCTGCCCTCGCCCGGATCGTTGACGATGAACGGATAAAGATGCGGCAGCGGCCCGAGGGTCAGGTCGGGCCAGCACGCGTCGGACAGCGCGACGCTCTTGCCCGGCAGCCATTCGAGGTTGCCGTGCTTGCCGAGGTGGATGACCGCGTCGATGCGATACGCATCGCGCAGCCAGAAATAGAACGCGAGATACGCATGCGGCGGCACGAGATCCGCGTCGTGGTAGCTCGCGTAGTCGTTCTCGCCGCGCGAGCGCGACGGCTGGATGCCGACGAACACGTTGCCCGCGCGCCAGCCGGCGATCGTGAAGCGCCCTTGCCGCAGCGTCGGATCGGCTTCGGGCGGGCCCCAGCGTGCGTTCAGCGCGTCGCGCACGGCCGCCGGCAGCCGTGCGAAGTGCGCGACGTAGTCGGCCAGCGGGAAGCTCTGGAAGGCGGGGCGCAGCGCATGCACGGCCGCGTCGTTGGTCACGCCTTCGGTGAGCCGCGCGATCAGCGCGTCGCCGTCGGGCGGCAGGTCGGCCACCGCATAGCCCGCGTCGCGCAGCGCCGCGAGCACGCGCAGCGCGGACGCCGGCGTATCGAGCCCGACACCGTTGCCGATCCGCCCTTCGCTTTGCGGATAGTTCGCGAGAATCAGCGCGACGCGCTTGGTCGCGTTGTCGAGCGTGCGCAGCCGGCACCAGCCGCGCGCGAGCGCCGCGACGAACGCGATCCGCTCGGCGTCCGGCTGGTAGCGCACGACGTCGACCTCGGTGTGCGGGCAGCGGTACGCGAGCCCCTTGAAGCTCACCGCGCGCGTGATGATCCGGCCGTCGACCTCGGGCAGCGCGATGTGCATCGCGATGTCGCGCGCATGCAGGCCCTGGTTGTCGGCCACCCATGCGTCGCGATTGCCGCCGGACAGGATCACCTGCAATACCGGCGCGTCGCCGGCGAGCACGTCGTGTTCCGGGCTGTCGATCGCGCCGGCCGCGAACGCGGTCGTGTTCAGCACGAGTGCGACGTCGTGCGTGTCGCAGAGCTGCGTGATGACTTCGCGGCTCACCGCATCCTTCAGCGACGTGACCGCGACCGGCAGCGGATTCAGCCCCTCCCGCACGAGCGCATCGGCCAGCGCATCGAACACGGCCGTGTTCGCGGCCTGCCAGTGCGCGCGATAGAACAGGATCACGACGACGGGCGCGCCCGGCGTCCAGCGCGGCCGCCAGTCGTCGACGCTCGCGCGGTCGCGCGCCGGGTGATACAGCGCGGCGGCCGGCAACGGGCGCGGCGGTTCGGGTTCGTTGCCGAACCCGAGTGTGTGGAATGCGATGCTGCGCAGCAGCGCCTCGGCGTTGTGCACGCCGCCTTCGCGCAGGTAGCGCCACCACAGCCGGCACAGGCCGGGCGCGACGGTGCTCTTCGCGACGAGGTTCGGGTCTTCCTGCAGGTCACCCGAGAACATCGCGAGCTGCTGCGCGCGCTTCGACGCGAGCGACACGGCCTGCTCGATCCCGTACGGCCAGTACGCCTCGCCGCCGAGATGGTCGATCACGACCGCCTTCGCGTGCTGCAACACGTCGTCGACGTAGAAATCGACCGACGCCGGCTGCCGCAGGAACGTGACGTTCGCGAGCCGCACGCTCGGGAAGCCCGCAGGCAGGTGCGGCACGACGCTGGCAAGCAGCGACAGCGTCGTGTCGGCCGAACTCAGGATCACGATGTCGGCCGGCTGCTGGTCGATCCGGACGACACCCTGCGTATCGTCGACGAAGCCGCCCGGCGTGGTGCGCAGCAGATGCATCGTGCGTTACGCCTGTTGCGGCTCGGCCGCGCACGCGGCGTCGAATGCGCGTTGCAGCGCCGCCGCGTCGAGATCCTCGCCGATCAGCACGAAGCGGCTCGCGCGGGTTTCGCCGTCCTGCCAGCGACGGTCGAAATAGCTGTCGAAGCGGCGGCCGACACCCTGGATCACGAGCCGCATCGGTGCGCCGGGCAGCGCGGCGAAACCTTTCGCGCGGTAGATCGTATGCGCTTCGACGACGCGCTGCAGCGCGGCGATCGTCGCCTCGCGCGTGCCGGCGTCGCCGGACACGACCACCGAGTCGAAATCGTCGTGATGGTGATCGTGATCGCCGTCGTCGGCCGAGCCGTGATGGTCGTGGCGCAGGTGGATCGTTTCTTCCGATGCCGACTCGAGGCCGAGCAGCATCGCGAGATCGAGCTCGCCGCGCGTCGCGCGCACGATCTTCACCTGCGGCGGAATCTCGTCGCGGATCGCGGTTTCGATCTGCGCAAATTCCGCGTCGCCGACGAGATCGGCCTTGTTCACGATCACGAGATCGGCGGACGACAGTTGATCGGCGAACAGCTCGTGCAGCGGCGATTCGTGGTCGAGGTTCGGATCGGCGCGGCGCTGCGCGTCGACGGCCTGCGGGTTTTCCGCGAACTGGCCACTTGCGGCGGCCGGCCCGTCGACGACGGTCACGACCGCGTCGACCGTGAAGCTGTTGCGGATCGTCGGCCAGTTGAACGCCTGCACGAGCGGCTTCGGCAGCGCGAGCCCGGACGTCTCGATCAGCACGTGGTCGATGTCCGCGCGGCGCTCGACGAGCGCTTCCATCACCGGATAGAACTCCTCCTGCACGGTGCAGCACAGGCAGCCGTTCGCGAGTTCGTACAACTGGCCCGATGCTTCGCCCTGCGCACCGTCGGCATCCTCGCAGCCGATGCCGCAGCCCTTGAGGATTTCGCCGTCGATGCCGAGTTCGCCGAATTCGTTGACGATCACCGCGATGCGGCGGCCTTCGGCGTGCTGCAGGATGTGGCGCATCAGCGTCGTCTTGCCGCTGCCGAGAAAGCCCGTGACGATCGTGACGGGAAGCTTGCGTAGGGTCATGGTAGGTCCTGTGTCGAAAAAGGAATCAGCCCGGGATCGTCGCGTCGATGGCGGCGTGGCAGTTCATCTGGCGGATCGCGGGCATGCCGCCGCGCGATCCGGACGGACAGTCGCGGGACGGGCGGAACGACGAATCGGACATGGTGCTTCCTTGCGAACGGTCGACATCGTGAATGCCAACACGGCTGCCGCCGGCCCGGCTCGCGCCGCCTGCCGTTCACCGCGCCGGCCGGCGCGGGTTCGCGCAGCGGCAGATCGGCGGTGGAAACGAGCAACACGCGGGCGTCGGGCCTGCTGCGGCCGTGGACGATGCGCCGCCTCCCCGCGGCGCTGAACCCCAACGTTTGGGCCGGTATCCGGGCTGGCGAACACGCCGCTTCGCCTTCCCGGATGGACAGCAATCCAGTGGCGGTCGTCCGCATGCGCGCGGCATGCGGCGAAGCGGCGCTGCGTGGCGCTTGTGCGCGACGCGTTCGCTTACCGTTGCGGGGGCAGCACAGGTTGGCTCGACTGCGGCGCAGGCAGGCTCCCTGTTTCCCGTTTAACTGCGCGCACCGGAGCGGCGCGCGCGAGCACCAAAACGCGTGCGAGTGTAGGCGGCGGTGCGGGGAGCGTCAAGGCAAAACGGGCCGCCGGGCCCGGTTCCGGAGGGCCGCCGCGCGCGGCCGGACGCCGCGCACGGCGGTTCGCGCGGGGGGATCGCTGTGCTATCGTATGCGCCGCGTTCGGTGCTCGCATGCGCATTCCGTGCATGCAGTTAAACGGGAAACAGGAGGCGGATCGCCGCCCTGCCTGTGCTGTCCCCGCAACGGTACGCCGCCCGCGCGACGCGCTTCCCCGCGCACGCGCCCATGCCGCCCACGATGCCACTGCCCTTCCACCGGGCGGGAAGGCTGCGGCCTGGCAAGCGGCCAGCCCGGATACCGGCCGACGCAAGGGGCGAGCCCGATGCTCGCCGAACGCCCGATCCGCGGGGGACGGATCGAGTGCGCATTCCGCCCGCGTCCGCGCGGGCTTCGTCCGATCCGTCATGCTTCACCTGTCTGCTGGCCGCCGCCCCGCCCGCCTTCCCGTTTCCACTGTTTCGACACGGTGCGCGCCGTGCCGCGCCCGATGAGCCGCGCCTGGCTCATCGGCGCCGGCCCCGGCGACGCCGACCTGCTGACGCTCAAGGCCGTCCACGCGATCGGCTCGGCCGACGTGCTGCTCGTCGACGATCTCGTGAACCCCGACGTGCTGCGCCATGCGCGCGCCGATGCGCACATCGAGCACGTCGGCAAGCGCGGCGGTCATGCATCGACGCCGCAGGAGGCGATCGTCGCGGCGATGCTTGCGCATCTGCGCGCGGGCCGCAGCGTCGCACGGCTCAAGGGCGGCGACCCGTTCGTATTCGGCCGCGGCGGCGAGGAACTGGCCGCGCTCGGCGCCGCGGGATTTCAAGTCGAGGTCGTGAGCGGCGTCACGGCGGGCATCGCCGCGCCGGCCGCGCTCGGCATTCCGGTCACGCAGCGCGGCGACGCGCAGGGCGTGATCTTCGTCACGGGCCACGGCGCGAGCGCCGATGAACCCGACTGGCGCGCGCTCGCGGCCACGCGCATGACGATCGTCGTCTACATGGGCATCCGCCGGCTCGACACGATTGCAGCCGCGCTGCGCGAAGGCGGCCTGCCCGGCGACACGCCGTGCGCGGCGATCGAGAACGCGACGCGCCCCGAACAGCGGCACGTGCTCGCGACGCTCGACACGCTCGTCGAGCGTGTCGGCGCGACCGGCATCGGTTCGCCGGCGATCGTCGTGATCGGCCGCGTCGCGGCGTTCGCCAACGATCCCGCGGTACGCGCCGCACTCGGCAGCCGCGCATGATGCGCGTCGCGATCGGTGTCGGTTTCCGCGCGGGCGTGACGGCCGCGCAACTCGATGCCGCGATCCGCATCGCGCTGATGCGGTACCCGGCTGCCGAACCGGCGCTCGTCGCCACGCTCGCCGACAAGGCGCGCGCACGCGCGCTGCGCACGCTGTGCGCGAGACGCGGCTGGCCGCTCGTCGCGTTCGACGCGGCACAGCTCGCGAGCCGCCCCGAACTGGCCGTGAGCGGCCCGTCGGATGCCGCGCTCGCCCGCTTCGGCGTCGCGGGCGTGGCCGAGCCGTGCGCGCAGCTCGCGGCGCCGCACGGCCGGCTGCTGGGCCCCAAATCCATCCGGGACGGCGTGACGGTCGCACTCGCCGGCCCGCTCTGAACCCTTTGTTTCGCTTTCTTTCGACAGGACGAATCCGATGAAAACCGACGCCGAATCCCATCAACGGATGACCGAACGCCGCCGCGCGGGCCACGAGAAGAAACAGGCCGCCGCCGTCAACGAAAAGGGCCTGCTGATCGTCAACACCGGCAACGGCAAGGGCAAGAGCACGGCCGCGTTCGGCATGGCCGTGCGCGTGCTCGGCCACGGCATGCGGCTCGGTGTCGTGCAGTTCATCAAGGGCGCGCTGCACACGTCCGAGCGCGACTTCCTCGGCGCGGTTGCCGAGTGCGATTTCGTGACGATGGGCGACGGCTACACGTGGAACACGCAGAACCGCGACGCCGACATCGCGACCGCGCGCAAGGGCTGGGACGAGGCGCGCCGGATGATCGAAAGCGGCGACTACCGGATGGTGATCCTCGACGAGTTGAACACGGTGCTGAAGTACGAATACCTGCCGCTCGACGAAGTGCTCGCGACGCTTGCCGCGCGTCCCGATTCGGTCCACGTCGTCGTGACCGGGCGGCATGCGCCCGACGCGCTGATCGACGCGGCCGACCTCGTCACCGAGATGCGGCTCGTCAAGCATCCGTACAAGGAGCAAGGCGTGAAGGCGCAGCGCGGCGTGGAGTTCTGAGCATGCCCGCCTGCCCCGCGCTGTTCGTCAGTGCGCCCGCGTCGGGCCAGGGCAAGACGTCGGTGACGGCCGGCCTCGCGCGGCTGCACCGCCGGCTCGGCCGCCGTGTGCGCGTGTTCAAGACCGGGCCCGACTTTCTCGATCCGATGCTGCTCGAACGCGCGAGCGGCGCCCCCGTGCATGCGCTCGATCTCGGGATGGTCGGCGAGGCCGGCTGCCGCGCGTTGCTTGCCGATGCCGCACGCGATGCCGACCTGATCCTGATCGAAGGCGTGATGGGGCTGTTCGACGGCACGCCGAGCAGTGCCGACCTCGCGGCTGCGTTCGGCGTGCCGGTCGTCGCGGTGATTTCAGCGAAGGCGATGGCGCAGACGTTCGCGGCGATCGCGTTCGGGCTCGCCCGGTTCCGGCCGGGGCTGCCGTTTCACGGCGTGCTCGCGAACCGCGTCGGCTCGGCCCGGCACGCGGAACTGCTGCAGCAGGCGCTGCCCGAGGACCTGCGCTGGCTCGGGCACGTGCCGGCCGATGCGGGCATCGCGCTGCCGGAGCGGCATCTCGGCCTGCACCAGCCGGCCGACATCGACGATCTCGACGCACGGCTCGATCGCGCGGCGGACGTGCTCGCGCAGACGGCGCTCGCCGAATTGCCGCCCGCCGTCGCGTTCGCCGAACCGGACGCCGCGGCGCCGCTGCCGCGTGCGCTCGCCGGCAAGCGGATCGCGATTGCGCGCGACGCGGCGTTTTCGTTCATCTATCCGGCGAATCTCGCGCTGCTCGAGGCGCTCGGCGCGCGGTTGCGCTTCTTCTCGCCGCTCGCCGACGAACCCGTGCCGGACGATTGCGACGCGCTGTTCCTGCCGGGTGGCTATCCGGAACTGCATGCGGCGACGCTCGCGGCGAATGACGCCACCGCACGGACCCTTCGCGCGCATGCGGCGGCTCGCCGGCCGATCGTCGCGGAATGCGGGGGGATGGTGTATCTGTGTGAATCGCTGACCGACGTCGACGGTGTCACGACGTCAATGCTCGGGCTGTTGCCGGGGCGGGCGACGATGCAGCGCCGGTTCGCGGCGCTCGGCATGCAGCAGCTCGATACGCGTACCGGGCCGATGCGCGGCCATACGTTTCATTATTCGACGCTCGCGACGCCGCTGGAACCGGTCGCGAACGCGGCGCGCCCCGACGGCAAGCCGGGCAGCGGCGAAGCCGTCTATCGCCACGGCGCGATCGTCGCGACGTACATGCACCTGTACTGGCCATCGAATCCGGAGGCGGTCGTGGCGCTGTTCGGCGGCACGGCGTTCTGACCGAAAAACCGGCGAGGCGCCGCGATGTCAGGGTTTTTCGCGGCCCGGCGCTTCCGAGCGCGAAGTGCGGATCACGGTGCCGTCGGGCGAGAAATGCGCGTTGAACATCGCGTCGCCCGATACGCCGCCCTCGGCCCAGTGCCAGCTCCACACCTCTTCGTGGCTCAGCGCGTATTGCGCGATCTCGGTCGGCTTGCCGAGCAGTTGGCGCACGTCGTCCTTCGACATCCCGGGCACGACCTTCGCGATGTTCGCCGCCGTCAGCGCCTGCGTGATCGACACGAGCCGGCCGTCGGGCCCGAAATCGAGCATGTAGGTGCTCGTGCCGTACGGGCCGCGCGGATATTCGAACCGTTGCGAGCCGTCGTCGCCCTGCCTGACCATTTCCGGCTTGCCCGCCTGGCGGAGTACGTCCTCGGTCGTCGACACGCCCGGCTGCAGATTGCCGAACGCCATCGGATCGGGCTTGATCGCATTCACCGCGTCAGCTACTTTCTGGTCGTCGCACCCGGCTGCCAGCATGGCGACCGCACAGGCGGTCAGCACGGTCAGAAACTGTTTTCGCATTTCATCCACACCTGTATTCATCGCGCCGGTCCGGCGTCGCGCGCAGCGTAGCACGCGACCTGTTCCGTCGATGTCAAGGAGCGTCAAATGCGGTCACGGCCGCCAGGGCAATCGCATGAAGGGGCGTTAACAATCAAGGAGTTACGCGCGGGGTTGTAAACCGAGGCGAATCAAGCGTTTACTACTATCTTTTGCGGAGGCATCGGATGGAGGAAACGCAAGCCTTGAGCATCGAAGACGCGTTCGGCGAGTTACGCGATCCGCGCAGCCGAACGCCTGCGCACGACCTGTCAGAGATGCTGGTGGTGGCGCTGTGCGCGATTCTCTCGGGAGCGGATAGCTGGGTAGCCATTCAGATCTGGGGTGAAGAGAAACTGGAGTGGCTACGCGGCTACGTGCCGCTGCGCAACGGCATCCCGTCCCACGACACGTTTGGACGGGTGTTCGCGGCCCTGAACCCACGTCAGTTCGAGGCGTGCTTCACGCGCTGGATGAGCGGTGCGTTTCCAACCTTGTCCGGCGAGGTCATCGCGATCGACGGCAAGACGGTGCGTGGCTCGCATCGCAATGGGGAGCGTGTCATCCACCTTGTTTCGGCCTTTGGAAGCGGCCTGGGCGTTGTACTGGGGCAGGTGCGCACGGCCGACAAGAGTAACGAGATCACGGCGATTCCGGAACTGCTCGATGCACTACTGCTCAAGGGTGCAATCGTAACGATCGACGCCATGGGCTGCCAGCAGGCGATTGCTCGCCAACTCGTCACGAGCGGAGCCGACTACGTGCTGGCGGTCAAGGAAAACCAGCCGACGCTGCTGGTGGAAGTTCGCACCACGCTCGAAGCCATCGACCGTCTTGCATCCGATGACCGATGGGACTGTTCGAGTGAATATCGGGAGGTCGAGAAGGACCACGGCCGGATCGAAACACGTCGTTGCCTGGTCAGTGATGTGATGAACACATGGCGCGCGGCCGCGCTCTGGCCGGGCATGCGCTCGATCGCTATGGTCGAGGCCACGCGTGAGATCGGCGAGACGGTGTCGGTCGAGCGCCGATATTACGTGAGCAGCCTGCCCGCCGATGCAACGCGCATTGCACACGCCGTACGCTCGCACTGGCGGATCGAGAACTCGATGCACTGGGTGCTCGACGTGGCGTTCGGCGAAGATCAATGCAGGGTGCGGGTCGAACATGCGGCGCAGAACTTTGCAATTCTGCGCCGCATTACGATGAACCTGCTGCGCAAGGACACGCAAACCAAGGCGGGCCTCAAGATCCGCCGGCTCAAGGCCGCCACCAGCGACAACTATCGCGCTCAACTCCTTGGCTGGTAAGCCCCTTCATGCGATTGCCCTGTCACGGCCGCCGCGACCGGTTTTGCAGGCGCGGCTGCTTGCACGCCGCCGCATCACACCAGGAACGCCTCGGCCAGCTTGACCCAGTACGACGCGCCGGTAGGCAGTGCCGCGTCGTTGAAGTCGTAGCCGGGGTTGTGCACCATGCAGCCGCCCTCTCCGTCGCCGTTGCCGATGATCAGGTAGCAGCCCGGCCGCTTCTCGAGCAGGAACGCGAAATCCTCGCTGCCGGTGAGCGGCACCATCCCGTCGATCAGGTTCGCTTCGCCCAGCCACTCGCGCGCGACGCCGCGCGCGAACGCGGTCATATCCGTGTCGTTGACGAGCACCGGGTAGCGGCGCTGGTAGTCGATCGTCGCGGTCGCGCCGAACACGGCGGCCTGCGCATGCACGACTTCCTTGATGCGCGTCTCGAGCAGGTCGCGCACCTCCGGCTTCAGCGCGCGCACCGACAGGCGCATCTGCGCGCGATCGGGAATCACGTTCGGCGCCTCGCCCGCGTGGATCGCGCCGACCGTGACGATCGCCATGTCGAGCGGCGACACGTTGCGCGACACGATCGTCTGCAGCGCAATGACGATCTGCGCGCACACGACCACCGAATCGACCGCCTTGTGCGGCACCGCGCCGTGGCCGCCGCGGCCCTGCACGTCGATGACGACGGTATCGGACGACGCCATGAACGGCCCCGGCAGGAAGCCGAATTTGCCCGTGGGGAACCCCGGCATGTTGTGCATCGCGAAGATCGCGTCGCACGGGAACAGCTCGAACAGCCCTTCGTCGAGCATCTTCTTTGCGCCGCCGAGCCCTTCTTCCGCCGGCTGGAAAATCAGGTTCAGCGTGCCCGAGAAGCGGCGCTCGCGCGCAAGATGCTTCGCGGCGGCGAGCAGCATCGCCGTGTGGCCGTCGTGACCGCATGCGTGCATCTTGCCGGCGATCTTGCTCTCGTACGGCAGGCCCGTGGCCTCGTGGATCGGCAACGCATCCATGTCGGCGCGCAGGCCGAGGCGCTGCGTGCCGTTGCCGACCTTCAGCTGCGCGACGACGCCCGTGCCGCCCAGCCCGCGATGCACCGTGTAGCCCCACGACTGCAGTTGCTCGGCGACGAGGTCGCTCGTCGCGAATTCCTCGAAGCCGA
Organism: Burkholderia sp. 572; assembly: GCF_040545135.1. Classification (NCBI taxonomy): domain Bacteria; kingdom Pseudomonadati; phylum Pseudomonadota; class Betaproteobacteria; order Burkholderiales; family Burkholderiaceae; genus Burkholderia; species Burkholderia sp. 572. The sequence goes on from NZ_JBEPLH010000004.1 coordinate 116,300, forward strand.
GCTCGGGGTGGGCATGGATGCGGTGCCGGATCTCGATCATTTCATCGGCGAGGCCTGCGGGAATCACGCTGTGCGTCACGGTGTCGTCTCCTGTCTCTGCGGGGAATGTGCAGGCAAGGATAGTCGGTTCGCCAGCAACCGGAAAGACGAAAAGTCGTCGCGGTAGCAACCGATGGTTGCCGGACAGGGTACCGCGCACGATATGAGCTGACCGGCCATCCGGATGACTGCCGCACATGGTTCGGGCGAGCGAGACTGTGGGCTTGACAGCGATTTGACGAGCGCCAGGATTCGACGATGACCGTTCAAGCATCCGGAATAATGCCGACACATCAACGTGTTACAGGTAATTGTTCACTTTTTGACGCCTGTACATTTTTTGTGTACGCTGATGAGGAAGTGAACAAGCAATCGCCGCCGATGCCCGAGAACGCCCCCCTTCCTCTGTCGGAACAGCACGTGCTCGATGAAGCCTGCGCCGCGTTCGAACGCGCGACCCGGCGCTTCGGCGCGCGGCCCGTGCGCGTGCCGGCCGCGTATGCCGGGCAAGCCGACGCGATGATCCGCTTCGACGTTGCCGGGCACGTATTCGAGATGCCGGCCGCCGTGAGCCTGCGCGTCGAATCGCTGCCGGGCGCACTCGCGGCACTGCGCCGCCGCGGCGGCGCGACCGCGACACCCGGCGAGCGGCCGCTGATGCTGATCGCCCCCTATCTTTCGGCCGAACTGGTCGCCGGCCTGACCGACCAGGGCATCCCGTTTCTCGACACCGCGGGCAACGCATGCCTGATTCAGCCGGAAGCGACCGTGATGATCGCGGGCCGGCCGAAACCCGCACGCACGCCGCGCCGGCAGGCATCGCGCGCGACGACGCCGAAGGGGCTGGCCGTGATGTTCGCGGTCGCGACACAGCCGGGCCTCGTCGCGCAGCCGTATCGGGCGATTGCGACCGCATCGGGTGTCGCGCTCGGCACGGTCAACCTCGCGATGGACGACCTGATCGCGCGCGGCCTCGTCGGGCAGCGCCGCAATGGCGAGCGCCTGATACCCGACTGGCCGCGCTTCGTGCACGAATGGGTTGCGCTGTACCCGAGCCGCCTGCGCGCGAAACTGCCGAGCCGTCGTTATGCCAGCCTCGCGCCCGACTGGTGGCGCGATTTCGATTTCGCGTCGTTCGATGCGCGGCTCGGCGGCGAACCGGCGGCCGACCTGCTGACGCACGATCTGAAGCCGGCCGGGATCACCGTCTATACGCACGGCGCGGCATCGAACCGCCTGCTGCTCCAGGCCCGCCTGCGCCCGGACGACCACGGCGACGTCGAAATCGTCGAAGCATTCTGGCCGCACTCGCCCGCGCTCGATTGGCACGAGCCGCGCATGCCGCTCGTACCGCCGCTCCTGATCTATGCGGATCTCGTCTCGTCCGGGGACAGCCGCAACCTTGCCGCCGCCGAACGGATCCATGACCGATACCTCGCCCATCCGCCCGCTTGAAGTCGACGCGCGCCGGCCGCTCGACCCGGCGGCCGTCGCGCTCTTGCAAGCGGTGAGCCGTGCCTGCGCGCGCGTCGATGCGGCCTTCGTCGTCGCCGGCGCAACCGCGCGCGACATCCTGATGTGGCACGTCCACGGCATCCGGCCGGTGCGTGCGACACGGGACGTCGACGTCGCGGTGTGCGCGGTGAGCTGGCCGTTTCACGCGCAGCTCGTCGATACGCTCGTTGCGACCGGGCAATTCACGCGAGCACCGAAACAACAGCAGAAACTGCTGTTCGACAGCGGCACGCACGGTTTTCGCACCGAACTCGATCTCGTGCCGTTCGGGCCGCTCGAAACGCCGCCGGGCGAGATCGCTTGGCCGCCGGGCGGCGAATTCGTGCTGAACGTGCTCGGTTTCCAGGAAGCGGTGGACACCGCGCAGTCGGTATCGATCGACGCGCGCACCGTCGTGCCGGTGGCCAGCCTGCCGGCGCTCGCGCTGCTGAAGCTGCTCGCCTGGAAGGACCGGCGGGCACGCCAGAACAGCGATGCGTACGACCTGCTGTTCCTGCTGCGGAATTTTCACGATGCAGGCAATCGCGAGCGCATCTGGGACGCCGCCCCCGACCTGCTGGAGCTGCATGCGTTCCAGCCCGGCCTTGCCGCCGCCGCGCTGCTCGCGCGAGACGCGAAACGGATTGCCTCGCCGCACACGCGCGACGCGATCCGCGTGCTGTTGTCCGACGAAGCGACCTATGCCACGCTCGGCCAGGATCTGCTGGCACGTGCGTTCGCGCTGTTGCCGGGTGAATTCAGCGATGACGCCAACCGGTATCTCGACGCATTCCGCGACGCCTTTCTCGCGGATTCACCCGCACCGCACGCATGACACGACGCCGTGGATGTGAAGCCGCGACGTCATCCCGCTTTCGCACTGCCGCGCTCAGGCCGCCCAGTCTTCGAGCGACAACCCGGCCACCCGGCCGAATTCCCGGCCGTTGTTCGTGACGAGCACCGCACCGGCGGCGATCGCATGCCCGGCGATCGACGCATCGTTCGCACCGATCGGCGTGCCGCGCGCGGCGAGATCGGCACGAATCGCGGCCGTCGCATCGACGGCCGCCGTATCCCACGACAGCACGCCATCGAGCCGCGAGACAAAGGCCGTCACGAGTTCCGCATGCTTCGGCGACGCCTTCCTGCCGACTGCGCCGAACCGCATTTCGGCATAAGTGATGGCCGACACGACGATCCGGTGCTGCGCATTGACGCACGATTGCAGCCGCGACAGCACTACCGGCGGCCGCTCGCGCATGATGAACGAACAGATGTTCGTATCGAGCATGTAGAGCGTGGTCACTGGCCGGACTCCGTCGGCGCGGTGCCGCCGGAAAGGTCGAAGCGGCCGGACTCGATCACGGCGGGGCGTTCGACGAGGAAATCGGCGTCGGCCAGCGGTTCGCTCGCGAACGAGAGCCACGTGGGCCGCACCGGCCGCAGCATCAGTGTGTCGCCCTCGCGGCGGATCTCGAGTTCCGTCACCCCCTCGAACTCCATGTCCTTCGGGATGCGGATTGCCTGGTTACGGGCGTTCTTGAAAATGGAAACGGTGCGCATGAGCCACTCCATGGGAGTACGATGCGCCCATTCTAGACATATGCCAGCATATGTCAAATTGAGAGGACGCAAATCGGACGTCGCGCCCCACGCTGCCACGGGTGTTTTTGTCATGTTGCCGGCCTGTCGTCGATGAGGAGAGCGATCCATTCTTCACGAGGCAGGCCACGCAGTCCATATCCCGAACGGCCGATGCCGGTGCGGCACCGCACCGCGCGCAACGTCGCACCGACGCTGCGCACCCGCGCCGTCACGGCAACCGGAAAGTGTCGAAGAATGTGTCTCGCTCGATCACGGTGAGCGCCGCGCGCTTGTGCGGGAAGTCGAACTCCTTCAGCGTGTAGAACCCGAGCCGGTGCATGTACGCGATGTGCCGCACGTGATCGACGCGCGGCTCGCCGACGAGCCGCTGCGTGCGCGGTTCGTCGACGAACATGTAGTGCAGCACCCCGCTCCACCATGCATGCAGCTTGCCGGCGCTCTGGAACCGCGAATCGCCGATCAGCAGGTGCAGCCCGCGATCGTAGTCGTGCGCATCGTAGAACGGCGCGAGACGATCCTCCTTCGCCCAGTAGAACTCGAAATAGCCGAACGGCGTGTCGTCGAAATAGCCGATCATCGGGTGCATGTGCGGATCGGCGAGCCGCTCGGCAAGATACGCCGCATGCTCGTCGCGCGTGCCGCGCTGGTCCCAGAAATGCGCGACGCGATCGAGGTTCATCCAGCCGCTGAACAGGTCCGCATGCGCGTCGATGTCGACGGTGCGCAGGCTGAACGTCATCCCGACCTGCGGCATATGGCGTGCATAGATCTCGCCGGCCGGCGACGGCGGCCGCACCGGGTGCCGGTGCCCGTTCGTGATCGCATGGCGCAGCGGCATCCCGCCCGACGCGGGCGCCTTCAGCCACGGTCGCGGGTTCTGCCAGAAGGTCGTGCGCGATACGGTGAACCGCAGCGTGTCGCCCTCGGCCTGCGCGCCGTCGATCACGCCCTCGCGCACCGCGCGCGCCACGTACGACGCAACAGCCGCCGCATCGGCGCCGCCGAGCGGCACCGTGATCGTCGCCGCGTCGTATCGCGTGTCGGTGTTGAAGAGCGCGACGAACGCCGCGAGCAGTGCCTCCGGCGAATCGTCGGGCCGCCACGCGTCGAGCGAGCGCTCGGCGACCGTCAGCGCCGGCCCGTGCGCGGCGCCGTCGAGCGCCGCGGCCACTTCACCTTCGACGGCGTCGGCGGCGCCGGCCGGTTTCGTCAGCGTGTCTTGCATCACAGTGCTCCCGCGTCGTGGCGATCGGCGAGAACGTGCAGCCCCCGCTCGAGCGCCGGAAACAGGCTGCGCTGGAAGTTGTTCCAGCGCAGTTCGAGAATCGTGTCGCCCGGTGCGATCGGCGTGTCGAGCACGTCGCAGATCACCTCGCCGGAATCGATGCCGTTGTCGACGTAGTGGAACGACGCGCCCGTCATCATCACGGGCTCGACGGACGACGTCGCGCCGCTCGCCCAGTCGACCCGTTCGCCGCGCGCGCCGTGCAGCGCGTCGAGCGTCGCCCATGCGCCGCGCCGCTGGTACGGCGAACCGTCGGCGGTGATGCCCGGGTGGATGTTGGCGATGCGCCGGTGAAAGCGCGCGCCGGGCCGTACGAGCTCGTCGAGGATCACGAGCAGCCCGTCGAGCACGACGACATCGGCTTCGAGTTCGAGCAGGCGCTCGAGCAGGCGGCGCTCGAACGCCTGTTTGCCGGCTGCACGCTCGCGTGCGTCGCGCGGCAGCCGCCGGTATGTCGACGCAATCGTGCAGAACAATTCGTCGACCGGCCGGCCCTGCACCGTCAACCCTTCCGGCAGGATCCACGGGCGGCCCGGCGTACGGGCGAAGCCGTAGTCGGCCACCTTCGCGCGGTCGGCCGGCGAACCGTCGTCGTCGTCGACGATCACGCCCTTGAGCGTGTAGCGCTCGCCGAGCAGCGAGTCGTTCAGGCGCTCGACGAGGAATTCGAGCGGCGCCTTCATGTAGCGCGTGCCGCCCTGATAAGCGACCGGCTGGCCGGCGCGATCGGCTGCGCCGTTGCGCAGCGACTGGATGTAGACGAGATTTTTCTTCGGCATGGATGCGTCGTGGAAAAGCGGACGAAGGCGCCGCGACCGGCCCGCGCCGGCCACGAAGGCCGGCCGGCGGGCCGCGGCGCGCATCGTCACCAGTTGTATTTCGCGGTCGCGATCACCGTGCGGTCGGTGCCGAACACGCAGACGTTCATCGACTGGCAACCGCTGATGTAGTGGCGGTTGAACAGGTTCGTCCCGTTCACGGCGAAGCGCCAGTTACGCGTGTCGTAATGCACGCCCGCGTCGAACAGCGTGACGCTCGACACCGTCAGCGAGTTGTCGGCCGCACCGGCCGACGCGCTCTGGTAGCGAACGCCGCCGCCAAGGCCCAGGCCCGACAGCGGCCCCGTGTGCCACGTCCAGTCGGCCCACAGCGACGCCATCTGGCGCGGACGCGGAATATCGACCGGCCAGTTGTTCAGCGACACGTCGTTCGCCTTCACGTTCTTCACGTCCTGGTACACGTACGACGCGATCAGCGACAGGTTCCGCGTGACCTTGCCGGTCGCGCTCAGCTCGATCCCGCGCGAACGCACTTCACCGGTCTGCACCGACTTCGTGCCGGTAGGGTCCTGATCCGGCAGCGCCGGCGTGAGCACGTTGGTCTGGTTGATCTGGTAGATCGCCGCGTTCAGCATCAGGTTCTTGCCTGGCGGTTGCCAGCGCAGGCCGGCCTCGATCTGCTTGCCGCGCGTCGGCTGGGGCAGCCCGCCGCCGAGCAGGTTCACGCCGATCAGCGGGTTGAACGACGTCGCGTAGCTGACGTACGGCGACAGCCCGTAGTCGCCCTGGTACGTGAGGCCGACGCGGCCGGTGAACGCCGTCACGTCCGCCTTCGTCGACGTGCCGCCCGCGCGGTCGTCCATCCGCATGTTGACCCAGTCCTCGCGGCCGCCGAGCGTCAGCGTCCAGCGGTTCCACTTGATCTGATCCTGCGCGTACAGGCCGAACGTGTTCATCGCCGTGTACGTGTTCGTACGGAACGTGGTGTCCGGATTCGAGAACACCGACAGCGTGACCGGCGTGTAGACCGGGTTGTAGATGTTCAGCGGCGACGCGGCGGCGAGCCATTCGCTGTCGGTCGCGGTCTGGCGGTTGTACTGGAAGCCGAGCAGCAGCGTGTGCTGGAGCGGGCCCGTCGCGAAGCGGCCCTCGACGTTGTTGTCGATGTCGAAGCGGCTGTAGTTCATCTGGAACACGCCGGCCCAGCGCGACACGTCGGTCGTGCTGCCCTCGACGAAGCCGTTGCCGAACACCGAGCCGTTGTCGAGCGACAGGTGCATCAGGCGGACGTTCTGCCGGAACTTCCACGCCGAAGTCAGGTTCTGCTCGAACTGGTAGCCGACCGACCACTGCTTCTTGCGGTAGTAGTTGAAGTTCGGGTCGCCTTCGTAGACGTCCTTGTTGATTTGCCCGCTCGGGTTCGGCAGCACCGTGCCCACCGCCGGGACGAAGTTCGACGAGATGTCGCCCCAGTCCTGCAGGTACGTCGCGGACAGCGTCAGCGACGTATCCGCGTTCGGGCGCCAGCGGAACGACGGCGCGAGCGCGACGCGCTGGTCGTTGTTCGGGCCGGTCAGCGCGTTGCCGTCGCGCGCGACGCCGACGAACCGGTACGCGTACTTGCCGTCCGGGTCGAGCTTGTCGCCCACGTCGATCATGAACTGCTTGCGCGCGTAGTTGCCGATCTGCACGCCGGCCTCGCGCACGCGCTCGCCGTCGGCGAGCTTGGTCTGCACGTCGATGATCGCGCCGGGGTCGCCCGCGCCGTACAGCACCGAGGTCGGCCCGCGCAGCACGGTGATGCTGTCGATCATGTACGGATCGACGCGCCAGCTCGCGAGGTTGATCGTGTTCGGCACCTGCAGCCCGTTCACGTAGGCGGTCGGCGTGAAGCCGCGCAGTGCCGCGTACCAGTCGGAACGGTTGTCCGAGCCGTACGACGAGAAACCCGGCACGTAGCGCAGTGCCGCGTTCACGTCGGTCGCGCCGGTCATCTCGATCTGCTGCGCGGTGACGACGTTGATCGTCTGCGGGATCTCGTTGATCGGTGTATCGGTCTTCGTGCCGGTCCGGCTGCGCTTCGCGACGAGCCCGACCGTGCCGTCCCCTTCCGAGGCCGCGTTGACGTTGATCGTCGGCAGCGTACCGGTCGACGCACTGGCCGCCGCACCGCCCTGCGCACTGCTGGCCGACGCCGCGGCGCCTGCGTTCACGGCCGGCGCCGTCTGGGCATATGCCTGCCCCGCCGCCGCACCGAACGCCACGCTTGCCGCGGCTGCGATCGCACGCAAACGCGTGCCTGTTGCCCACTCCATCTTTCTCTGCTCCACTTTTTTCATGCGGTCTCCGACCGCGCCTTTGTCAAAGAGCGAAAGCCATCCGGCCCGCGCTCACCCCGTTTTCTTGTCTTGCCTTGGCCGCGCCTTCGTCATGGGCGGGCGCGATCCCGTCTTCGAGCGACGCGCAGATTTCGTCCGCGCGGCATGCCAGTACCGACAGCAACGTGTCGGACAATCCATGGCTGTCTTCGCAGCAGCCTTGCAGGTAGATGCGCGGCGCGAAGTGCGCGGGCGTCGCGAGCAGGTAGTCGCGCGTCACGTCGCCACGCTCGAGCGCATCGCCCAGGTGCGGCGCGAGCCCTTCGAGCAGCGCCGAATGCGTGTCGCGGCGGTAGCCGGTCGCGAGCACGAGCGCGTCGAAGCGCTCGACGCGCGTCGCGCCGCTCATCCGGTCGCGCAACGTCAGCTCGATGCGGCCGTCGGCGGTGCGCGCCGCGTCCTCGATCGCGCTGTTCGCGAGCAGCGCATGACGCGGCGTGCCGTCGATGCGCTGCAGGTACAGCATTTCGTAGATCTGTTCGATCAGCGGCCGGTCGACCACCGCGTAGTTCGTGTCGCGATAGCGCTCGAGCAGCGCGCGGCGCGCGTCATGCGGCTGCGCATAGACGACATCGGTGAATTCGGGGCTGAAGATCTCGTTGACGAACGGGCTGTCGTCGGCCGGCTTGAGCGCGCCCGCGCGCATCACGAGGCTCGCGTCGACATGCGGGAAGCGGCGCGCGAGATCGATGAACACCTCGGCCGCGCTCTGCCCCGCGCCGATCACCGCGACGCGGCGGCGCTCGCCGTCCGGCGATGCGACGAGCCGGTCGATGTCGGTCAGGTAGGACGACGAGTGGATCACGCGGTCGCGGCCGAGCGCGGCGAACGCGTCCGGGATCGCCGGCGTCCCGCCGACGCCGACCGACAGCGCGCGCGTGACGCGTTGGCGCTCGTGGCCGGCGGCGTCGCGCGACAGCACGCGCAGCGCGTCGATCCGCGCGCCGTCGCCGCGCACGGGCTCGATGCCCAGCACGGTCTCGCTGTAATGGACGCGATCGTCAAACGCGTCGGCCACCCAGCTCAGGTAGTCGTGGAATTCGACGCGGGTCGGGTAGAAGTTCTTCAGGTTGACGAATTCGTTCAGCCGGCCGCGTTCGAACAGGTAGTTGATGAACGTGTAGCGGCTTTTCGGATCGCGCATCGTGACGAGATCCTTCAGAAACGAGATCTGCATCCGGCAGTCGTCGAGCAGCATCCCGCGATGCCAGCCGAATTCAGGCTGGCGCTCGACGAAGCAATGGGCGAGCGTACGTGCGCCGCCGCGCTCCGCGAGGCGCACGGCCAGCGCCAGATTCGACGGCCCGAAGCCGACGCCGATCAGGTCGAATACGGTTTCTCTCTGCATGTCTCAGCTCCCTTGTCGGTGAATCCGGCCCGTCAGACGTGACGGCCGGAGAAGAACGTCTCGCGCAGCGTGCGCATCCACAGCGGCTGCGCGTCGGCCAGCGCGAGACGGCGCTGCCGCGCGAAGCCATGCCGCGCGAGATGGTCGGCAACCCGCGCGTGGCCGGCCGGAACGGCACAGCCGACCGCTTCGGTACGCGGGTCGTCGAGAAACAGGTAATGAACGACGGACGGCAGCCAGCCCGCCACGCAATGCGGGCCGCGCCAGCGCGATTCGCCGACCAGCATCCGCAGCCCGCGGTCGTAGTCGCGCGCCGCGACGTGCGGCGCGAGCGCGTCTTCCTTCAGCCAGAACGCCTCGAAATACGCGAACGGTTCGCCGTCGAAGCAGCCGACGAGCGGCGTGACGTGCGGGTCGGCATCCGGCGCCGCACCTTGCCCGCCGTCCACGCCAGGCTGCGCGCCCGGCCAGCCGTCGCGCACGCGCGGCTCGTCGAACCAGCGCGCGACGCGTTGTGCATCCTCGGCCGGCTGCCAGCCGCGCAGCGTGAAGCGCACGCCGAGCGCCGGCAGGTCGCGCGCATACACTTCGCCGCGCGGCGCCGGCGGCCGGCGCGGGTGGCGGCGGCCGTCGGTGAACACCGGCAGCGTCGCGCACGGCAGATGCGGGCCGACGAGCCACAGGTCGGCCTGCTGTGCCCAGCCTTCGCGCATGCAACGGCCGGCGTCGGCGAGCACGCCGCTCGCGCGCAGCGCATCGAGCGCGACCGCCGGCCATGCGGCCGGGTCGAGCCGGATCGACGCGTGGCGCGCGCTGTCGGAAAACGCCGCGGCCAATGCGGCCAGCAGCGCACGCCGCTGGTCGGTCGGCGACGCGCGATGGTTGTATGCGACGAGGCGCAGTGCGCCGTCGTCGCCGAGTTGCGCGCGCAACAGCTGCGCACCGATGCCGTCGCCCTGCGCGACGCGGATCTCCGCGCCGTCGCGCACGGCGAACAGGCCGTCCGCGAACGCGAGGCGGTAGGTATCGAGCATCGTGAATCCGTCCGGACGCACTTCAGCCAGCATGGCGTTCCTCCTGTCCCGTTTCCGTGCATGCCTCGAGCCGCGCGCCGAGTGCTGCGAAGGTCGGCGACGCGAACAGGTCGGCGACCGTCAGCGCGTGACCGGCCCGGCTGGCCGCGTCGACGAAGCGCACGACGTCGAACGACGTCGCGCCCGCTTCGAACAGGTCGGCATCGGGCTCGGGCGCGGCCGTCGCGAACGTGTCGGACCACAGCGCCGCGAGCGCGGCAGCCGCATGCGGTGCGCGTGACGACGTTGCGGCGCGTGCGTCGCCTGCCGCGGGCGCGCGCGGCGATGCTTGCGCAGCGGCATGCGTGTCGGGCGCGCCGAGCGCGGCTTCCGACGCGCCGGCGAAGCGCGCGACTTCGTCGTGGTAAACGTCGACGAGCGCATCGACGAAGCTGCGGTCGAGCAGTTCGTCCGCATACGAGAACGCGGCGCTCACGCGCCCGTCCGGATGCTCGACGACGTCCAGCTCCAGCGTGAACACGACGCGATGGCGTACCTCGTCGAACCCGGCCAGCGACAGGCCGGCCCAGTCGCGCGCGGCGGCACCGGTCGGGCGCAGGTAGTTGAACATCACCTGGAACAGCGGATTGGCCTGCGCGGCACGCGGCGCGCGCAGCGCCGCGACGACGTCCGCGAACGGCACGTCGGCGTGCGCATAGGCCGCGAGCGCCGTGTCGCGCACCTGTGCCAGCACGTCCGCGCGACGCGCGGCCGGGTCGATCCGCGTACGCACGACGACCGAATTGATGAAGAGGCCGAGCGCCTCGCGGGCCGCGTCGCCCGTCAGCTCGCGCGTCGACGCGAGCACGCCGACCGGCTGGTCGGCCGCACCCGTCGCGCGGAACAAGGCGGTGTTGAGCGCCGCGTGCAGCAGCATCGGCAGCGTCGCGTGCGCGGCCGACGCCGTATCGCGTGCGGCGCGGATCAGCGCGCCGTCGAATTCGAACGCGATGCGCGCCGCGCGCCATTGCGGCACGGCCGGCGCGTTGGCGCGCTGCGGCAGCAGGCGCACCGGCAGGTCCGTCAGCGCATCGCGCCAGTAAGCGACGCGGGCCGGATGGCACGGCGCGGGCAGCACGAGCGGCCGGGCGACCGGCTGGGCGATCTCTCCGGCTGCCACAGCACCGCCCTGCATGCGGGCGACATAGCGCGCGCGAACCGCATCGAGCCACAGCTCGATCGATTCGCCATCCGACACGATGTGATGAATCGTCAGCGACAGCACGTGATCGTCCGCGCCGAGCCGCAGCACCCGCGCGCGCCACAGCGGCGCATCGGCCGCGAGGTCGAACGGCGCGAGCGCATCCTCGTCGGTCAGTGCCGCCGCGCGGGCAAGCACATCGGCTTGCGCCGACAGGTCGATCACCGGCAGTTCGACGGAAACGCCTGCGTCGATCCGCTGGCCCGGCAGCGCGCCGTCACGCGCCACGAGCCGCGCGCGCAGCGCCGGATGCACGGCCACGACGTCCGAGAAGGCCGCACGCAGCGCATCGACGTCGAGCGGGCCGCGCACCCGCAGCGCGACCGGAATGTTGTACGCGGCGCTGTCCGGCTGCGCGCGCCACAGGAACCACAGGCCGAGCTGCGCCGGCGACAGCGGCCATACGCCGTGGGCGTCCGGTTTCGCCACCGCAACACCCGGCGCCGCGGCACCGGCATGCGCGGCGCGCGGGGCATCGGCCACCTGACGCGCGTACTGCGCGAGCACCGGCGCTTCGAACAGCGCGCGCACCGGCACGTCGCGGCCGAGCCGTTCGGCCACGCGCGTCGCGACGCGCACGGCGGCGAGCGAATGGCCGCCGAGATCGAAGAAGTGATCGCCCCGGCCCACACGCTCGAGATTGAGCACGTCGCACCAGATCGCCGCGAGCGCGGCTTCGTCGCCGTCCTGCGGCGCTTCGTACGCGCGTTCGACGCGCACGGGCGCCGGCAGCCGTGCGCGGTCGACCTTGCTGTTCGCGTTGCGCGGCAGCGCGTCCAGCACGATCAGCTGCGCGGGCACCATGTAATCGGGCAGCGTGCGGCGCAGGTGTGCGTCGAGCGTCGCGGCTTCAACCGGCTGCGCGGCCGCCCGTGCGTCGGCGGTCAGCTCGACGTACGCGACGAGCTGCGCGAGTGCGCCCTGCCCGTGCACGACCGCGCATGCTTCACGCACCGCGTCGTGCGCGGCAAGCTGTGCCTCGATCTCGCCGAGTTCGATGCGCAGCCCGCGCAGCTTCACCTGGTGGTCGACGCGGCCGATGAAGTCGAACACGCCGTCCGCGCGGCGCCGCACGAGGTCGCCCGTGCGGTACAGCCGCGCACCCGGCGCGCCGTACGGATCGGGCACGAAACGCTCGGCCGTCAGCGCCGGGCGGTCGAGATAGCCGCGCGCGACGCCGATCCCCTCGCCGCCCAGATACAGTTCGCCGATCACGCCGACCGGCAGCGGATGCAGCCGCTCGTCGAGCACGTGCGCGGTGCGTGCGCCGACCAGCGTACCGATCGGCAGGTACGCGGCGTCGCCGAGCTTCGCGAGATCGTCGCCGGGCCGGAACATCCACAGCGTCGGCGTGATGACCGTCTCGGTCGGCCCGTAGCCGTTGACCACGCGCACGTTCGGCAGCGCGCGGCGCAGCATCGCGAATGCCTCGCGCGACGTCGCTTCGCCGCCGACGGTCAGCGACCGCAGTGTCGGCGGCGCGCCGTGCGCGAGCGCCCATTCGGCGAGCTGCGCGGCGCAGCCGGGCGGCACGTAGGTCATCGTCACGCCGTCGCGGACCATCATCGCGCAGGTCTGCGCGGGCGGCCACAGCACGTCGGCCGTCACCGACACGGCGGCGCCCGACATGTATTGCGAGAACCAGCCTTCATGCGCGCCGTCGAAGTTGACCGACTGGAACAGCAGGAACACGTCCTGCTCGCCCGCGCCGTAGCGTTCGGCGATCGCCGCGCAATGCAGCGCGAACGATGCATGGTCGACGATCACGCCCTTCGGCTTGCCGGTCGAGCCCGACGTATAGATCGCATAAGCCGCGTGCCCCGGCAGCACGTCCGGCAGCACGACGTGCGCCGCTTCGTCGAGTGCAGCGACTTCATCGGCGCGCCACACGCGCAGCGCCGGCAGCTCGGGCAGCGACGCGGCGCTCGCGCCGTCGGTCAGCACGTGCGCGATGTTCGCGTCGCCGACGATCTGCGCGAGCCGTTCGCGCGGATGAGCCGGATCGAGCGGCACGAACGCGGCGCCCGACTTCAATACCGCGATCAGCGCGACGAGCAGGTCGACCGAGCGCTGCAGCGCGACGCCGACCCGCATTTCCGGCCGTACGCCGGCCGCCACCAGATGGCGCGCCAGGCGGGCCGCGCGCGCATCGACTTCGCCGCGCGTGAACGCACGATCGATATCGGCGACGCCGCGCGCGTCGGGCCGTGCCTGCGCATGCGCGGCGATGCGTGCATGCACGGGCACGAACGGCTCGGCATCGGTCGCGCCGGCCGGCGCGTTCCATGCAAGGAGCTGCGCGCGCTCGGCGGCGGGCAGCCAGTCGAGATCGCCGACCGGCATGTCGGGGCGCGCGAGCGCATCGGCGAGCAGCGTGACGAAGCGCGCGGCCAGCCGTTCGATCGCATCCGCATCGAACAGGTCGAGCGCGTAGATGAACGCGGCGTCGAAGGTGCCGTCCGGCGTCGCTTCGACCGACAGCGTCAGGTCGAATTTCGCGGAGGGCGTACCGGACGGCAGCAACGCGGCCGACGCCGCGCCGAGCGCCGGCAACGCGCGACGCTCGCCGTACGCGGCCATCACCTGGAACAGCGGATGGTGGCTCGCGCTGCGCGGCACGCCGAGCGCGTCGACCACCTGCTCGAACGGCACGTCCTGATGCATCTGCGCGTCGACGAGCGCACGCTGCGTGCGCGCGACCAGCGACGAGAAATCGCCGTGCGCGGGCACGTCGACGTCGATCGCCAGCGTGTTGACGAAGAAGCCGATCAGGCCGGCGACTTCCGCGCGTTCGCGGTTCGCGGCCGGCACGCCGACGCAGATCCGCGCATCGCCCGTCGCGCGCGCGAGCAGCGCATCGAGCGCGGCGAGCAGCACCGCGAACGGCGTGGCGCCCGACGCGGCCGCGAATGCGCGCAGTTGCGCACCGATGCGCGCGTCGAGCGAAAACACGTGGCGGGCGCCGCGCGCACTGCGGCGCGCGGGTCGTGCGGCCGCGCCCGGCAGCGTCAGCACGCCGCGCTGCGGATCGAGCCGTTCGCGCCAGAACGCGAGCTGGCGTTCGCGCTCGCCGGCGTCGAGCCAGCGGCGCTGCCACAGCGCGTAGTCGGCGTACTGGATCGGCAGCGGCGCGAGCGGCACCGGCCGGTCGGACGCATACGTGCGATAGAACGCCGCGAGTTCCTCGAGCATCACGCCCGACGACCAGCCGTCCGACACGATGTGGTGCACGGTCAGCGCGAGCCAGTGATGCGTCGCGTCGAAGCGCACCAGGTGGGCACGCACGAGCGGCGCCACGCCGAGATCGAACGGTTCGGCTTCCTCGGCCGTCGCGACGGCTTGCGCGCGCGCCGTGCGCTGCGCGTCCGGCAGCGCTTCGAGACCGGTTTCGCGCCACGGGCAGCGCATCGGCGCGTGGATCGTTTGCGCGACGCCGTCCGGCGCTTCGTCGAAGGTCGTGCGCAGCGCCTCGTGGCGCGCGATCAGCGCGTCGCATGCAAGCCGCAACGCGTGCGCGTCGAGCGGGCCCGTCAGGGCCAGGCGCTCGGTGATGTGGTACGCGTCGGGTGCATCGATCAGCCGCGCATGCAGCCACAGCCGCGTCTGTGCGAACGACGCCGGCACGCGGTCGCTGCGCGGCGTACGCGGCGGGATCGGCAGCACGCGAAAATCGATGCCGGCCGCGCCGAGCTTGTCGATGAACACCGCGCGCTGCGCGTCGGGCAGTTGCGCGAAACGCGTCGCGAGCGCCAGCCAGTCGGGTTGAACCTTCGTCATCCGTCGTCCTTATTGGGTTTCCAGTTCGCCGAGCAGCGCGTCGATCGCGCTCGCCGCATCGGTCGCGCCGCGTGCCGCGCAGGCCGCATCGATCGCTTCCGCGCAACGCGCCAGCGTGCGCGTGTCGAACAGCGTGCGCAGCGGCAACGCGAGCCCCCAGTGCAGGTTCGCCTGCGCATGGGCCTGCGTCGCGAGCAGCGAATGGCCGCCGAGCAGGAAGAAGTCGCCGTCGCGGCCGATCGCGTCCACGTGCAGCACGCGTTGCCAGATCACGGCGAGCGCGCGCTCCGTGTCGGTCGCGAGTGCCGCTTCGGCCGCCGTCTCGCGTACCGGCGCGGGAAGCGCATGGCGGTCGCACTTGCCGTTCGGCGTGACGGGCAACGTGTCGAGTTCGACCAGCTGCGACGGCACCATGTAGGCCGGCAGTTGCGCGCGCAGCGAGTCGAGCAGCGCCGCCCGGTCGAGCGGAGCCGCATCGCCGCGCGCGACATAACCGACCAGTTGCTCGTCGCGCACGATCACGACCGCATCGTTCACGCCGGGCGCCGCGCGCAGCAGCGCCTCGATCTCGCCCGGCTCGATCCGCTGGCCGCGCAGCTTGACCTGCGTATCGACGCGGCCGAGGTAGTCGAGCGCACCGTCCGCACGCCGTCGCGCGAGGTCGCCCGTGCGGTACATGCGCGCGCCCGGGACGAACGGATCGGGCACGAAGCGCTCGGCGGTCAGCGCCGGACGGCCGAGATAGCCGCGCGCGAGGCCCGCGCCCGCGAGATACAGTTCGCCGGTCGCGCCGGCCGGCACCGGCTGCCATGCGGCATCGAGCACGTGCAATTGCAGGTTCGCGATCGGATGGCCGATCGGCACCGCGACCGCCTGCGCGTCGTCGGGGCCGCACGTCCAGTGCGACACGTCGATCGCGGCCTCGGTCGGCCCGTACAGGTTGACGAGCGTCGCGTGCGGCAGCAGCCGCGCCATTTTCTCGACGAGTTCGGGCGCGAGCGCCTCGCCGCTCGCGACGATCAGGCGCACGCTGTCGCATTGCGCGGCGGCCGCGAAATCGTCGAGATGCGCGGCGAACGCGGCGAGCATCAACGGCACGAAGTGCAGCACCGTCACGCCGTGCGCATGGATCGCGGCCGCGAGACGCGCCGGATCGCGATGGTCGCCGGGCGCGGCGATCGCGAGCTTCGCGCCGATCGCCAGCGGCCACACGAATTCCCACACCGACACGTCGAAGCCGAACGGCGTCTTGTGCAGCACGACGTCGTCGCGCGTCAGCCGGTACGCGTGCTGCATCCACGCGATCCGGTTCGCGAGCGCGCCGTGCGTGTTGCCGGCGCCCTTCGGCTTGCCGGTCGAGCCGGACGTGTAGATCAGGTAGGCAAGCTGTGCGTCGTCGACCTCGGCGGTCACGCCGGCGTTGTCGTCGACCGTTTCGTCGACCGTTTCGTCGACCGTTTCGTCGACCGTTTCGTCGACGGTTTCGTCGACGGTTTCATCGGCCAGCAGGTCCGCGACCGTCAGCAGTTGCGTCGTTGCACCGTCGCCCAGCGCCGCCTCGACCTGCTCGCGCAGATGGGCCTGGGTGATCGCGACGGCCGGCCGCGCGTCGCGCAGCAGATACGCGATGCGTTCGGCCGGATAGTCGGGATCGACCGGCAGGTAGGCCGCGCCGGCCTTCAGCACGCCGACCAGCGCCATCACCATGTCGAACGAACGCTCGACGCACAGCGCGACCGGCGTATCGGGCCGCACGCCGCGCCGGCACAGCGCGGCCGCGATGCGCGACGTACCGACGTCGAGCTCGCGATAGGTCGCGCGATGCACGCCGCCGTGAACGTCCGCGTATTCGAGCGCGATCGCGTCGGGCGTCGCCCGCGCCGCATCGGCGAATTGCAGGTGCAGCGGCTGCCGTTGCGAAGCCGGCCATGTGCGCGCGGTGTCCTGCGCCCGCGCCAGTGCGTCGCGGGTGGCGTCGTCGGCGATCGACAGTGTGCCGAGCAGCGCATCCGGCGTGCGGGCCAGCGCATCGAGTGCGCAGGCGAACGCGCGGTGCCAGGTTTCGACCTGCCGCGCATCGACGCGCGCGGTGTCGTAGCCGTAGTCGATCGTCAGCCCGGCGCCGCTCTCGATCACGAGCGTCAGCGCGAAATCGGTGGCTTCGATGCTGCGCACGCCGCTCAAAACCAGCGCGCGCGGATCGGCGTCGCGCGCCGTGTCGTCGACCGGGTAGTTCTCGAACACGACCAGCGTGTCGAACAGTGCGCCTCCCGCGCCGCGCGCCCAGCGCTGGATGTCGGCAAGCGGCGTATGCGCGTGCTCGGCGGCCGCCGCGTTGTCGCGTTGCAGGGCCTGCAGCCAGTCGGCCGCGCGTTGCTGCGGCGCCGGCGCGGTGATCACCGGCACCGTGTTGATGAAGAGGCCGAGCACCGAATCGACGTCCGCGAGTGCGTCGGGGCGGCCCGCGACGGTCGCGCCGAACGCGACGGCCGGCTGGTGCGTCATCCGTTGCAGCGCGAGCGCCCACGCGCCCTGCACCAGCGTGTTGACGGTCAGCTTCAGCGCCCGTGCCGTCTGCGCGACACGCGTCATCGCGTCGGCATCGAGCGTCGCGCGCCACGTGACCATGTCGGCATCCGCGCGGTCGGCCGTGCGGTCCGCGATCAGCGTCGGGGCGTCGAGCCGTGCGAGGCGTTCGGTCCAGAAGCGTTCGTCGGCGTCGCGGTCGCGCGTGCCGAGCCAGGCGATGAAGTCGCGATACCGGAGTGCCGGGCGGCTCGCGAACGGCGATACGGCGTCCGGGTCGCGATAGTCGCGCAGCACGTCCGCCAGCAGGCGCGCGGTGCTCCAGCCGTCGAGCAGCACGTGGTGACGCGTCCACACGATGCGCCATGCGTCGTCGGTCACGCGGATCAGCGTGACGCGCATCAACGGCGGCTCGCGCCAGTCGAAGCCGCGTGCGCGATCGGCCGCGAGCCATGCGTCGAAATCGGCGTCGAGCGTGTCGCCGCGCGTGCGCCAGTCGAGCTGTTCGACCGGCATCCGGGCATGGCGATGCACGCACTGCAGCGGCGCGGCTTCGTCCGGCATCACGCTCGTGCGCAGGATGTCGTGGCGCGCGACGGACGCTTCGAACGCGGCGACGAGCCGGTCGGCATCGAGCGCGGCCGCGGTCGCGACGAGCTGGTTCACGTAGCTGGCGTGACCGGGTGCGAACAGCGCATGGAACAGGATGCCCTGCTGCATCGGCGACAGCGGATAGACGTCGTCGATCGTGCGCCAGTCGAGCGGCGTGCGTTCGATCGCGGCCTGCGTGAGACCGGCGGCCTGCGCGAGCGGGAAATCGCCCGGCGTCGCGCCGGCGCCGCGATGCGCGACGCGTGACGCACACGCATCGACGAGCTCGCGCAGCGCCGCCGCGAAGCGTTCGGCACATGCGTCGATCGTCGTGCGCTCGAATTGCGGCGCACCGTAGACCCAGTGCACTTTCAGCGTGCGTGCGCCGTCGCGATCCGTATCGAGGTACGCGTGGATCGCGAGCGCATTGCCGAGCGGACCTTGCGGATCGCGCTCGACGCCGGTGCCGCCGAAGCGCGGCACGAGCACGGCATCGCGCGGTGCGTCGAACTGGCCGAGATAATTGAACGTGACGCGCGGACGCGGCACGGCGGCCAGCACCGCGCGCGTCGCCGCATCGCCGTAGTGCGCGAGCACGCCGAAGCCGAGCCCCTTGTGCGGCACGGCGCGCAACGTGTCCTTGACCGCGCACAGCGTGTCGCGCGCGGTGGCCGCGACCGGCAGCGTCACCGGGTAGTGGCTCGTCAGCCAGCCGATCGTGCGGCTCGCATCGGCATCGTCGAACAGCGCCTCGCGGCCATGCCCTTCCAGTTCGATACGGCACGAGGCGGCGCCGCTCGCGCCGGCCAGCGCCATTGCGAGCGCGGCACCGAGCAATTCGATCGTCTGCGTGCGATAGGCGGCATGCGCATCGGTCAGCGCCGCGCGGGTCAATGCCGCGTCGATCGTCTGCACGACGACGGCTGCATCGGCGTTCGTCGCCGTCGCGTCGGGATGGTCGGGCACGACGTCGTCACCCTGCGCCATGCCGGCCCAGTACGTCGCCTCGGCCGCGAACGGCGATGCCGGTTCCGTCGCCGCACGGACCAGCCGCGACGCCCAGGCATCCGCGCGCAGGCCCGGCTGCGACAGCCGGATGGGCGTGCGCTCGCATGCCGCGCGGTAGGCCGAGTCCAGGTCGTCGAGCAGGATGCGCCACGACACGCCGTCGACGATCGCATGGTGAATCGCCAGATAGAGCTGCGTCGAGCCGTCCGGCAAGCGAGCCGCGCATGCGCAGGCCAGCGGCCCGCGACCGAGGTCGAGGCGGCGCTGCAACGCGTCGAAGCGCGTGAGCGCGTCGGCTTCGTCATGTGCGGCGACTTCGACGAACGGCAGCGCGTCGTACGGTTTCGCGGCATCGCTGGCGTGCCACGTGCCGTCCGCGCCGCGTGCGAAACGCTGGCGGAATGCGTCGTGATGCGTCAGCAATGCGTCGAAGGCGCGCGCGAAAGCATCGGCGTCGAACGGCCCGCGCACGTCGAATGCGACCGACTGGTTCCAGTGGCCCGGGCGCGGGATGTCGAGCGCGAAGAAGCGCTGCTGCGCGGGCGTCAGGACCTGCGCCGTCACCGGTGCGCCGGCAGCAGATCCGGCAGCAGGCCGCGCGACGGCGGCGGCGACAGCCACGTCCTCCGTCTTCGCGATGCGTGCGAGTTCGGCGACCGTCGGGCCGTCGAACAGCTGCTTCGGCGTGAAGCGCACGCCACGCTTGCGCGCACGGGCGATCACCTGCAGCACGAGGATCGAATCGCCGCCGAGTTCGAAGAAGTTGTCGTCGCGGCCGACCTGCGGCGCCTTCAGCACGGCCTGCCAGACTTCGGCGAGCATCGTTTCGACCGCGCCCTGCGGCGCATTCCCGGGCGCCGTCGCGACCGGCGCGGCCGCCTGTTCACGCAACGCGGCACGATCGATCTTGCCGTTCGCGGTCACGGGAAGGCGTGCGAGCGCGACGAACTGCGCGGGCACCATGTAGTCGGGCAGCTTCGCGGCAAGCGCCGCGCGCACGGCGGCCTCGTCGAAGGTCGCGCCGTCGCGCATCACGACGAACGTCGCGAGCCGCAGGCGGCCATCGTGTTCGATCGCGAGCGTTTCGGCCTGCGCGACCGGCCCGGCCGCACGCACGGCCGCACTCACCTCGCCCGGTTCGACACGGTAGCCCCGAATCTTCACCTGGTCGTCGATGCGGCCGAGGAACGCGAGACGGCCGTCGGCGCGCAACCGGACGCGGTCGCCCGTGCGATACAGCCGCGCACCGGGCGTAAACGGATCGGGCACGAAGCGCTCGGCGGTCTGCGCCGGGCGCCCCAGGTAGCCGCGCGCGACGCCCGGCCCGCCCAGATACAGCTCGCCCGTCGCGCCGGCCGGCACGCACGCGCCGAACGCGTCGAGCACCAGCGCGCGCGCATTGGGCAACGGCAGGCCGAGCGGCACGCCGCTCGCGGGATCGCGCGCATCGGCGGGGATCGACGCCGTATCGCACGCGATCGCACCGACCGTCGCCTCGGTCGGCCCGTAGTGGTTGATCACGCGACAGGCCGGCGCAAGCGCGGCCAGGCGCGCGACGAGCGCCCACGTCAGCGTTTCGCCGCCGGTCACGAGCGCATGGCGCGGCAGCACGTCGGCCGGCACGCGCGCGTCGAGCAGCGCCTGCAGGTGGCTCGGCACGATCTTCAGCACGCCGACGTCACGGCGGCGCATCTCGTCGGCGAACAGGTCCGGATCGAACGCGCACGCGGCCGGCAGCAGGTGCAGCGTGCGGCCCGCGCACAACGCGCCGAACAGCGTCGTGTGACCGAGGTCGGCCGCGACGGTCGATACCATCGCGAACGATGCGTCCGGTGCGAACGCGAGTTCGTCGAGCATCCCCTGCACGTAGTCGGCCAGCGCGCCGTGCGACACGACGACGCCCTTCGGCGTGCCGGTCGAGCCCGACGTATAGATCAGGTATGCGCCCTGTTCCGGGTGCGGCGCGACGCGCACGCCGGCCGCGAGCGTTGCGTCCTGCGCGAGCGTGTCGACGTCGAGCGGCTGCGCGTCGATGCCGGCCGGCCACGCCGCGGTATCCGCGACGAGCGCCCAGCGCGCGCCGCAGTCGGCTGCCGCCGCGGCCAGCCGGGCGGCCGGCTGCGCGGGATCGAGCAGCACGGCGAGCGCGCCGGCCTTCAGCGCGCCGAGCAGGCCGACGACGAAGCGTGCGGAGCGTTCGATGCAGACGATCACCGGCGCTTCGGCGCCCACGCCTCGCCCGGACAGCGCGCGTGCGAGGCGGTTCGATGCGTCGTCGAGTTCGCCGAACGTCAGCGACGCCGACGCATCGGCAAGCGCGACGCGATGCGGATACGCGGCCGCCTGCCGCGCGAACGCGGCGACGATGTCGGCATGTTCGATGCGCAGCGCACGGCCGTCGCGCGGCTGGCGCGCAGCGGCCGACGCGTCGCACGGCAGGACGGCCGTCGTCTGGTGCGGATCGCGCGCGGCGGCACCGACGAGCGCCGCGTAGCTGTGGAGCCACGCGCGCGCGGTGTCCGCATCGATGCAGTCGGTCGCATAGGCCGCGACCAGTTCGATGCCGTTCGCATCGTCGGTGAAATCCACCGCGAAATCGAAGCGTGCGGCGAGATCGGGGCCCGGCGTCGCAACGGCCGTCGCGCCCGGCAGCACGCTGTCGTGCCGCGCGTCGAACTGCTGCGCGAATTTCACGCGCAGCCATTCGTCGCCGCGCTTGACCGGCGGCTTCACCGCATCGACGACACGCTCGAACGGCACGTCCTGGTGGGCGACCGCGTCGAGCGCCGCCGTGCGCGCCGCATCGACGAGCGCGCGGAACGGCAGCGTCGGCGCCACCCGCACGCGCAGCGCGACCGTATTCAGGAACAGGCCCAGCAGCGCACGCGTTTCGGGGCGCTGACGATGCGCGACCGGTACCGCGACCACGACATCCGTTGCGCCGGTCAGGCGCGACAGCCATGCGTCGAGCGCGGCCAGCAGCACCGTGAAGACGGTCGCCTGCGCGTCGCGCGCGAGTTGCCGCACATCGGCCGCGACCGCGTCGGGCAGCCGCACCGACACGCGCGCGCCTTGCAGCGTGCGCGCCGCGCCCGGCTGGCGGTCGACCGGCAGCGCGAGCGGGCCCGGCACGTCGCGCAATGCGTCGCGCCAGTAATCGAGCTGACGTTCACCCTCGCCGCCGGCCAGCATGTCGCGTTGCCAGTCCGCATAGTCGGCGTACTGGATCGGCAGATCGGGCAGCGACGGCGCGCGGCCTTCCGCATACGCGCGATAGGCGGCCGACAGTTCGTCGAACGCGCAGCGCGAGCTCCAGCCGTCGGTGATGGCGTGATGGGCGGTCAGCAGCAGGCGGTGACGGTCGCCCGCGAGCGCGACCAGCGTCGCGCGCAGCAGCGGGCCGCGCGCGAGGTCGAACGGTTCGGCCGCCTCGCGCTCGGCAAGACGCGCGGCTTGCGCGTCGCGGGCGGCGGGCGGCTGGTCGCGCAGGTCGACGTCGGCGATCGACACCGGCAGATGCGCATGAATCCGCTGCATCACCACGCCGTCGTCGTTGTCGACGAGCGTCGTGCGCCATGCCTCGTGCCGGCCGATCACGTGATCGAGCGCGCGTTGCAGCGCGTCGCGATCGAGCGTGCCGTCGATCGTCCAGTGCGCGGCGATGTGATAGGCGGCGCTCGCGTCACGCGTTTGCGCGAGCACCCAGAAACGTTGCTGCGCGAGCGAGGCGGCGCGATCGACGTACGGCGCGCATGCCGCGGCGGCATCGGCCGCATCCGTCGTCGAACGGCGCGCGGCGATCGTGGCCAGCGGTTCGCCGGTTTCGCGTTCCGCACGATCGACCGCTTCGGCCAGTTCGGCGAGCGCCGGATCGGCGAACAGCGTATCGAGCCGCAGGTTCACGCGTACCGCGGCACGGATCGCGGCCTGCAACTGCATCGCGGCGAGCGAATCGGCGCCCAGCGCGAAAAAGCGGTCGTCGCGCGACGGTGCGGCATCGAGGCCGAGCAGCGCCTGCCAGAGGCCGGCGAGCTGCTGTTCGGTCGGCGTGCGCGGTGCGTCGCCGCCACCCTGCGTCGTGTCGCGCGCGGCGACAATCTTCTCGCGCAGCGCGGCACGGTCGATCTTGCCGTTCAACGTATACGGCAGCGCATCGCAACGCACGAACCGGTGCGGCTGCCATGCCGCCGGCAGTTGCTCGGCCACGTGCGCCTTGAGCGCCGCATCGTCGGCCGCCGCGCGCAGTGCGACGCACGCGATCAGGCGCGTCGGCCCGTTGCCGGTTTCGGCGACCACGGCCGCATCGGCCACGGCCGGATGCGAGCGCAGGCACGCGGCGATTTCGGCCGGCTCCACACGCACGCCGCGTACCTGGACCTGGTCGTCGAGGCGGCCGATATAGTCGAATGCGCCGTCGTCGCGCAGCCGTGCGAGGTCGCCGGTACGGTACACGCGCGCACCGGGTTCGCCGTCGGCATCCGGAATGAAACGTTCGGCCGTCAGCGCCGGGCGGCCGTGATAGCCGCGCGCGACGCAGGCGCCGCCCAGCAGCAATTCGCCCACACCGTCGCCCTCGCCGCCCTCGCCACCGTCAACGCGCGCGACGCGCGGGCCGATCACGCGGCCGATCGGCAACGACGCATAAGCATCGTCGGCGGCCAGCGCGGGCGTCTCGCCCGGTTCGACCGGCCACAGCATCGGCGAAATCACGGCCTCGGTCGGCCCGTAACCGTTGATCAGGCGGACCGACGGGAAGGTGCGGCGCACGAACTCGAACGCCTGCTGCGGCAGCGCTTCGCCGCCGAACGCGAGCACGCGTAGCGCCGGCGGCACGCCGTCGCGCGCGGCCACCGCGGCGAATTCGCGCAGGTACGCGGGCGGGAACGCCGCCACGTTGACCGCTTCGCTCACCATCAGCGCATGCGCGGCATCCGGCGCGAACGGCTGCGGCGGTGCGACGACGATGCTCGCGCCGGTCGCGAGCGGCGCGAGCCAGCACTCGTGCGCGGCGTCGAAATTGACCGACGCGAAATGCAGCAGGCGGTCGCCGGCCTCGATCGGCAGCGCGGCCGCGAGCGCGTCGCAGTGCGCGGCGAGCGGCCCGTGCTCGACGACGACCGCCTTCGGCGTGCCGGTCGAACCCGACGTGTAGATCATGTAGGCGGCCGCACGCGGGTGGACGGGCGCCGCCTCGTCATCCTGGGTGACCTCCTGGCCGTCCGCCGCATCGGCTGCCGCGTCGAACGCGTGCTCGAACGGCGCGCCGAGCGCCGCGCGGCCGGCCGCGTCGACGATGCCGTGCCGCAGCTGGGCATCCCGGACGATCCAGTCGAGGCGCGCGGCCGGATGGCGCGGGTCGAGCGGCACGAACACGCCGCCCGCCTTCAGCACGGCCAGCAGCGCGACGAACAGTTCGCACGAACGCTCGACGCACACGCCCACCCGCACTTCCGCGCCGACACCGGCCGCGCGCAGTTGCCGGGCCAGCCGCGACGCCCGCGCGTCGAGCGCGCCGCGCGACAGGCGCAAGCCGTTCTGGAAAGGTGCCGCGATTGCGGGTGCGTCGGGCGCGATGCGCGCCAGTTCGCGGATTCGGTGATGCAGCGCAGTCGGGAAACTCGTCATGTGCGTGAAGTCCTTCGGTCCGGCCGCTTCGGCCAAGTCTCGGGGCCGCTTGGGGCGGCTTCACTGGTGTGACGAACGGCGCGGCCGATTTTTTACCGTTTTGTGCGCAAAGTGCGGGCGGACGCTTTTTTTGAACGCGCGGCTAAATATTTGCGCGGCCCGTTCGTCTATCAGGGAGGAAAGCCGCAACGGGGCCCCGCCTCGCCCGCCGCTTTCGCGCCAGTTTTGCCGTTCTGGCGTTTTCGCCTGCCTTCCCTTTACCGACGTTGCCGATGACCGCTGCCCACGAGCCTTCTTCCCCGCCGTCCCTCGACGCCTCCCCCGCCCGCCCCGCGGCGCGGCTGATCCTCGCGCTGCTGCGCGAAAGCCGCGCGTCGCTCGCGCTGGCGCTCACCGCGTGCGTGCTGAACGGCGTCGCGAGCGTGCTGCTCGTCGCGACGCTGAACCGCGCGCTGTCGCAGCCGGGCGCGGCCGACGCGTCGCTCGCATGGCGCTTCGCGCTGTGCGCGGTGATCGCACTCGTCACCCGGATCGTGTCGGGCACGCTGTTCGCGCGCCTGTCGCAGGACACGATGGCGCGGCTGCGCGTGCATCTCGCGCGGCGCGTCGGCGCGGCCGAGCTGCGCGACATCGAGCGGATCGGCGCGGCGCCCGTGCAGTCGGTACTGACCGACGACGCGACCAACGTGTCGATGCTGTTCTTCGCACTGCCGAACCTGGTCATGCACGGCTCGATCGTGTTCGGCTGCCTCGGTTATCTCGCGTGGCTGTCATGGCCGGTGTGCCTGCTGGCGCTGGCCGCGATCGTCGCCGGCTCGCTCGGCTATCACACCGGCGATCGCCGCGCGATCGCGTCGCTCGAGGCGGCCGGTCAGGCGCAGGACCGCCTGTTCGGCTATCTCGGCTCGCTGTTTTCCGGCGCGAAGGAGCTGAAGCTGCACGATGAACGCGCAAGACAGTTCGTCGACGGCCAGCTCGGCGCCGCGATCGGCGAAGTGCGCGACCACCGCCGCCGCGCATTCAGCGCTTACGCGGTCGGCGTCGGCTGGATCATCTTCCTGTTCTATGCGTTCCTCGGCGTCGCGTCGTTCTGGCCGCAGCTCGGCGTGCATGCCGATCCGGCCGCGGCCGCCGGCTACGTCGTCGTGTTCCTGTTCATGCTCGTGCCGCTCGACGGGCTGCTGAACAACCTGCCGACCGTCAACGCGGCACGCGTGTCGCTGACGCGGATCGAAGGCGTGATGGCCGAATTCGGCGCGCTGCGCACGGTGCCGCCCGCGGCCGACGCACCCGACGTGCCGCCGGCCGGCGCCGTCACGCTGCGCGGCGTCACGCATGCGTACTTCCACGAACGCGACGAACGGATGTTCAGCGTCGGGCCGATCGACCTGACGATCAGGCCGGGCGAGCTCGTGTTCATCGTCGGCGGCAACGGCAGCGGCAAGACGACGCTCGCGAAGGTGCTGACGGGGCTTTACGAACCGGAGGAAGGCACGATCGAGGTCGACGGCCGCCCGATCGGCTGGCGCGAGCGCGCCGCCTATCGGCAGCGCTTCAGCGCGGTGTTCAACGATTTCCACCTGTTCGATGCGCTGCTCGGCATCGTCGATCCCGACGATCCGTCCCGCGCGCAGGCCGATGCGCGCGCGAACGCGCTCGTCGCGAAGCTCGCGCTCGATCACAAGGTGAAGGTGGTCGACGGCGCGTTCTCGACCCGCGCGCTGTCGACCGGGCAGCGCAAGCGGCTCGCCCTCGTCGTCGCGTACCTGGAGGACCGGCCGTTCTACCTGTTCGACGAATGGGCGGCCGACCAGGATCCGTCGTTCAAGGCCGTGTTCTACGAACAACTGCTGCCCGAGCTGCGCGCGCGCGGCAAGGCCGTGATCGTGATCACGCACGACGACCGCTACTTCGATCTCGCCGACCGCTTGTTGAAGCTCGACAACGGACGTATCGTCAGCGACACGATGCCCGCGCGGTCACGCGCGCAGGACGGCGTCGACGCGCTGAGCGCGTAATCCGGCAGCCGATGAAAAAATCGCCGGTGGGCTGCAATGGCAGCGCACCGGCGAAATTCGTTTCGGAAGGAAATGTGGGTGGCGCGCGGCGCGATCGTCGCAATGCCCCAGCCGTCCAGCGCGAGTCGGGGCTACCGCCACACCCTGCCCGCCCGGGCGGCAATCGACCGCCGCACACTCAACGCACGGCCGGCAGCTTCAGCATCGTGTCGGTCATCACGTCGGCCAGTTTCAGTGCCGACATCGGCCCGCCGAACCCCCAGATATTGCGTTCAATCAGCGCGATCCGGCGTTCCTTCATCGCGGGAACGAAACGCCACACCGGCGAATCGAGTTTCGCGGACAGCGGCACGTCCATGCCCGATGCGGTCACGAACAGCACGGCCAGCTCGCGCTGCCTGAGCAGATCGGCCGACGTCACGTACAGCGTGCCTTCCCGCGTCGGTTTCTTCGGCCACGGATCGAGCCCGAGCGCCCGCGCGAGGCCCGCCGACGTGCTGTTGCCCGTATAGGCCCAGTAGCGGTCGGGCAAGCCGAGATCCTGCAGCAGCGCGATGCGCTCGCCTTTCCTGCCCGCGGCCGCGAGCCGCGCCGCATTGCGCGCGATGCCCGCATCGAGCTGCGCATCGACCGCCTGTGCGCGCGCGTCGCGCCCCGTGACCGCACCGATCGTCCGGAAGATCTGCCGCATCCAGTCGAGCTGCGTCACCGGCACGCCGCCGTCCGACACGTTCGGGCTGAACTGGAACAGGATCGTCGGCGCGATCCGGTCGAGCGCATCGAAAATCGGCGCATGACGAAAGCCGACGCCGATGATGAGATCGGGCTTGACCGCCGCAATCGCCTCGAGGCCCGGCTCCTGGCGCGAACCGATGTCGGTCACGTTGGCGAGCCGGTCGCTTTGATAACCGAGCCAGCCCGGATAGAACGCCGTATCGGCCATCCCGACCGGCACGAGATCGAGCGCGATCACGCTTTCCGCGAACATGAAGTCGAGCGCGACCACGCGCTGCGGCCGCACCGGCATCGTCGCGCTCGCCTGCGACACGACGGGATTGCCGGCCAGCGATACCGCACCCGGCGCGCCCTGCGCGCGACGTGCATCGAGGGCCGCGGCAACGGCGCCGGACGAGGCCGACAGCGCGCCGCAACACGCGGCGCCGAGCGCCGCGAGTGCGCCGATCGCGCCGAGTGCGTGCCGGCGGCCGGCATCCGTCACCGGATCGCGTCCTGCTCGGCCAGCGCCGCGTCGTCCATCGTCAGTAGCAGGGGGCAGCTTCCACACAGTTGCGTTTCTCCAGGAATTTCATAGCGCAGGCAGCACACGCGTCGCGCGCGGAACGGCGTGGGCAGCAGCGCCGAACGCGGCACCGCATCGCGCACGGGCATGCGCAACGGATTCGGTTCGCACGCAAAGCACGTCGCACCGAACAGCCAGCCCGCGTCGCGCACCGGATCGGCCGCGCATGGCAGCGCACGATACGTATCGAGCAGATAGTCGAGCAGGTTGCCCGCGTTGCTCCACAGCACGCGCGGCGTGACGCGCCCCATCGCGGCGAGCAGGTCGATCACCGCGCCGAGATGCGCGACGAGCCCCGCGTAGCGTGGCGCCGGGTCGTCGCAGGGTTCGCCGAGCGCATCGTGCGTGAAATACAGCGCGGCGGGCATCCCGTCGTCGAGCGCGACGAACGTGCGCTCGGGTGTCATGTCGAGCGGCCGGCCGAGCGTCAGCGCGGCGACGACGCCGGCCGGCGCCGCGCGGCCGAAATAGTATTTGCTCCATTGCGACATCAGCGCGCGCGCGTGCTGCGCCGGATCGCCGCCGTAATGGCGGACCATCGCGTCGAGCACGATGTCGCGGTGCGCGGGCAACGCGCTGACCGGCACGACGAGGCGGCCCGGCGCGTGCGCGTCGTCAGGCAAACCGAGCCAGACGACGTCGAGATGGTCGGCGAACGGTTCGGGCGCGAACGCCGAAAAACGCGTGGCGCGCGCGCCGTCGAGCGGCAGCGTCATCGCCCCGCGCGCCGGGCGCGGCGCCCCTCGAGGATCAGGAGCCCGAGCAGGTACGGCGCGCCGATCAGCGCGGTCAGCACGCCGGCCGGCACTTCGCGCGGCGCGACGACCGTGCGCGCCGCGAGGTCCGCCACACCGAGGATCAGCGCGCCGCACGCGGCCGCGAGCCACAGCCGCGTACGGTGCCGGCGCGCGCCGAGCATCGTCGCGACGTGCGGCGCCATCAACCCGATGAAGCCGACCGGCCCGACCGCCGCGACGGCCGCACAGGCGGCGAGCGTCGCGATCGTCAGCGCGAGCGGCCGCAGCACAGCCACCGGCAGGCCGAGCGCGGCCGCCTGGTCGTCGCCGAGCGCGAGCATGTCGAGCGGTTTCGCGAGCCACGCGAACACGGGCACCGCGAGCACGCACCACGGCAGCAGCATCGACACCTCGCCCCAGCTGCGGCCGTAAGTCCCGCCGACGAGCCACACGACGAAGCGCGCGGGCTGCACGCTTTCCTGCGTGATCAGCCATTGCGCGAGCGTGGTCCACAACGCGCCGATCACGATGCCCGTCAGCGCCACCGCGAGTGGCGCATAGCGATGCCGGTGATTCAGCGCGAGCGTGATCGCGAGCGACAGCCCGCCGCCGATCAGCGCAGCCGCCGCGAGCGTCGCGTGGCCCATCAGCGGCCACGTCGACAACGCGAACAGCGTGACGAGCCCCGCACCCTGCGTGACGCCGAGCACTTCGGGGCCCGCGAGCGGATTGCGCACGACGCTTTGCATCGCGACCCCGCTCACCGCGAGCAGCGCGCCCGCGAGGAGCGCGCACAGCAGCCGCGGCATGCGCAGGTCGATCAGCATCCGCGCGAGCGCATCGTGGCCGGACAGCGCAGCGGACCAGCGCGCGATCGACAGCCACTCGGGGCCGGCCGACACGCCGACGAACACGGCCAGCACCCCTGCCACGACGAACAGCGCCGTGCGCAGCGGCCAGCCGAGCCGTTCGAGCCAGCCGACGAGCCGCGTCGCGCCGCCGCCCGCCGCGCGTTCGGCATCCGCATGCAGCACGCCCGACCACGCGGCGCCGCGCCGGATCATCGCCAGCATCAGCGGCGTGCCGACCAGCGCGATCGCGACGCCGGTCGACAGCGTGGCGTCGAGCCCCGACGCGAGCACCGCGCTGTCGGTGACGAGCACGAGCGCACCGCCCGCGAGCGCCGACAGCGGCACGAGCACGCCGAGCCGCGCGGCGCGCGCGCCGCGCACCTGGCGCAACAGGTTCGGGGCGACGAGGCCGACATACGACAGCGGGCCCGCGATACTGACGGCCACGCTCGTGAACGCGACCGCGACGATCGTCGCGGCGAGCCGCGTCGCGTCGACGCGCACGCCGGCCGCGGCCGCCGCGTCGTCGCCGAGCGTGAGCGGATTCAGCGGCCGGATCACGAACGGCAATGCGATCAGCGGCACGACGAGCCAGCGCGCGGCGAGCGCGAGGCCCGTCGCGCCCGGCTGGTACAGGCTGCCGTTGGTCCACAGCGCGGCGCCCGCGATGTTCTGCTCGAAGAAGGCGAGCACGAGCGTCGACAGCGCGGCGAACAGCAGCATACACACGCTGCCCGCGAGCACGAGACGCAACGGCGTCGCGCGCCAGCCGCCGGCCGCGACGATCGCGCAGGCGGCCGCGGCCAGCCCGCACACGAACAGCAGCGGCACCGACGCGACGCCGGCCAGCGCCGGCACGAGCATCGCCGCGAGCAGGCCGAGCTGGGCGCCGCCCGTCACGCCGAGCAAATCAGGCGACGCGAGCGGATTGCGCGTGAGCGACTGGAACAGCGCGCCCGCGATGCCGAGGCACCCGCCCGCGACGAGCGCGGCCGCGACGCGCGGCAGGTTGAGGTCGAACAGGAACACGTGCGCAAGCGCAGCGGCATCGCTGCCGGGCACCGCGCTCCACCACACGCGCAGATCGGGGGCGACGCGCAACGCCGCCAGTGCCGCGATCAGCGCGACGAGGCCGATCGCGATCGCACCGGCCCGGCCCGATGTCGTGCCCCTCCCCGCCGCCGCGAGGCGCTTGCGCATCGCGAACGTGGTCATACGGCGAGATCCCGGTCGAAGACACCGGCCGCCTGCGGCGCGCCGTCGGTTGTCGGCCCGTAGGCCGGCACGCACATCGGTGCGCCCGTCTGCGGATGCGCGAGCTTCAGCATCTCGACGCCGAACGCCGCGCGCAGCCGCGCCGGATCGAGCATCGCGTCGGGCGTGCCCTGCGCGACGAGGCGGCCCGCGCGCATCAGCACGATTTCGTCGCTGTATGCGGCCGCCTGGTTCAGGTCGTGCAGCACCCAGACGATCGTCAGCCCGCGCGTGCGGTTCAGCGTGCGCAGCGCATCGAGGATGTCGAGCTGATGATGGATGTCGAGATAGGTCGTCGGTTCGTCCAGCAGCACGATCGGCGCCTGCTGGGCGAGCGCCATCGCAATCCACGCACGCTGGCGCTCGCCGCCCGACAGTGCACCGACGTCGCGCTCCGCATCGCCGGCGAGGCCGCTCGTGTCGAGCGCCTCGTCGATTGCCGCGTGGTCGGCGCGAGACAGGCCGCGCAGGAAGCCGCCGTACGCATAGCGCCCGTACGCGACGAGTTCGCGCACCGTCAGGCCCGACGGGATCTGGTTGAACTGCGCGAGCATCGTCAGTTCGCGCGCGAGCGCGCGACGGCGAAACGACGCGAGCGGCTGCCCGTTCACTTCGACATGGCCGGCACGCGCGGGCTGCAGGCCCGCGAGCGTGCGCAGCAGCGTGCTCTTGCCGCAGCCGTTCGGCCCGCACAGCGCGGTTACGCGGCCGGCCGCGATCGACAGGTCCAGCCCGTCGATCACGACATGGTCGCGATATCCCACCGACAGCCCGCGCGCGGCAAGCGCGGCGGTACTACGCGTCATCAATCCTCCGTTCGGTCGCGCGGGACCGTATAACTCTGCGCCATCGCGACGACGACCTTGCGCGGCCCCTCGAACGGGTCGCGCGCATGCGCGGTCAGCATGTTGTCGAGCATCAGCACGTCACCCGTGCGCCACGGGAACACGATGCGCTGCTGGTCGAGCACGCCGCGGATCTCCGCGAGCGCGTCGGCTTCGAGCGGTTCGCCGTCGCCGTAATACACGTTGCGCGGCACGTTCTCGAGCCCGACCGCGTCGACGAGCGCTTCCTGCATGTCGTCGTCGAGCGCCGACAGGTGAAACAGGTTCGCCTGGTTGAACCACACGCGGTCGCCGGTGCGCGGATGGCGCGCGACGGCCTGGCAGCGTTCACGCGTGCGCAGCAGCAGCTCGCCGTCGTCATCGGTGCGCCACGCGCATTCGATGCCGCGCGCCGCGCACATCCGTTCGACCTCGGCCGGTTCGTCGGTGCCGAACGACTGCTGCCACGGCAGGTCGAGCCCCTGCCCGAAATTGCGCACGTACAGCAGCTCGCGCTTCTCGAAACGCGCGACGAGCGCCGGATCGAGCGCGCGATACACCGCGCGGCTGTCCGCGATCGGCGTCGCCCCGCCCTTCGGCGCGGCGAGCGCGCAGTGGAACCAGATCCGCAGCGGCCATTCGCGCGTATACGACTGCTCGTTGTGCAGCGGAATCGCGCGGTGCGGCGGGTACTCGGTCGACGTGTAGACGGCGCCCTCGACCTGGCTGCGCGGTGTCGATGCGTATTCATAGCCGATCAGCGGATCGCCGAACGACGCCGCGAACTGCTGGAACGCGTCGATCGACGGCACGTGAAAACCCGTGAACAGCACACCGCCCGCCCGTTCGAGCGTATCGGCCGCGATCTCGCGCGTCAGCGGCGCGACGTCGTCGATCGACATCCCGTCGCTGCCGCGCGGCGACACGACGGTGGGCAGCCCCGGCTCGATACGCAGGTCGTCGAGCGTCGGCAACGAAAGCAGGGTCATGCAACGTCCTCTTCAGGTAGCGCGCCGCCCACGCGGCGCGGCGGGTCACGACGCGCGCGATGCGCGCTCGCCGTCCATCGCGCGGCGCAGGCTTGCGGGGCGCATGTCGGTCCAGACGGTCTCGATGTGCGCGAGACAGTCGGCTTTCGGGCCGCTCACGCCCACTTCGCGCCAGCCGGCCGGCACGGGCCGGAACGTCGGCCAGATCGAATACTGTTCTTCGTCATTGATGACGACCGTATAGACGAGATCGTCGGTGTCGGCGGAAGGCGTCGTGGCTTGCGTCATGATCGGAAATCGCTGAGGCGGTTGAAAGTGGCAAAGCGGATGGCAAAGCGGCGGTTTCGGCCGCTCCTGTCTGATAGACGATTGGCCGGCGCGTTTTTTTACCCGCGCTTACCGGCGCCGCGTGCGGCCGCCCAGGAACACCGGGCACGCGACACCGCGATGGCATGCGTCGAGGCATTCCGCGCAGTGGCGCTCCGCGTCGCGCACCATGAAATGCACAAGCGTCTGCGACACGTTCAGCGCGCGCGCCGCGGTCTGCAGCGTCTCCTCGCGCAGCCGCACCATCTCGAAGGCTGCGCGGCTGCGCGCCGGCAGGTCGTCGAGCGCGGCCCACACGCGCCGCAGCGTATCGCGCGTCAGCAGTGCGGCTTCCGGCGTCGGCTCGGGCGACGGCACGTCGAAGCCGTCGTCCTCTTCCGTGTGATAGACGTTCTCGAGGTTTTGCCGGCGGCACGCGTCGATCGACGCATTGCGCACCATCCGCGTCACGTACGCGACCGGCTGGCGCACCGCATCCTGGTTCGGGAATTCGACGAGCTTCACGAACACGTCGTGCACGACGTCCTCGGCACGGCTCGCACAGCCGACGAAGCCGCGCGCAACGTTCACGAGCATCGCGCGATGCGAGATCAGCACGTCGAGCAACGCGCCTTGCACACGGGGCTCCGTGGCGCGGCGCGCACGCGGCGGCCGGTCGGGATGACTGCCGAGGAACGGGTTCGCCGCTGCCGCCGCCGGTCGGTCGAGCACTTCCGCCATCGCCATCGATCTGCTCCGTCAAATTCCGAGATAGCGCAATTTAACGTAAACGCAAATCATTCTCAATCTGATTACTGAATGCCCCTTTCAGTCGACAGGATTTGTCTGAACAATTGGCGGAATCGTTGCCCGGGTGGAGGGGGCGCACGGCGGCTGGTTCGGTACGTGGTCATCGGCTAATCCGAACGGCGCGACCGGCCTGCGCCCCACCGACACGATCTTTCACGCGTCTGACAAAACGCCTGCACGTGTCATGTGCGGTAGCAACTTCTTACTACGTGAAATTTTGGGGGCTCGTACGATCGGGGTGCTGTTTCCAAGGGAGAAAACCATGAAATCCATCGTGTTGTCCGCTGTCATGGCTGGCGCGCTGTCGAGCGTGATGCTGACCGGGTGCGTCGCCTATCCTGCCGGTCCGGCTCAGGTCACGATCGGCTGGCATGGCGATCGTTACTGGGACGGCAATCGCTACTGGGAGCGCCGCGACTGGGAAGCGCAGCATCCCCGCGGATATGACGACCGCCGGGACGACCGACGCGATGACCGTCGGGACGACCGACGCGACGATCAGCGGCCGCAGTGGTAAGGCGTTCCCTCTTCCCGTGATTCACTTTTCAACGATCAGGACTGCAACATGAAAACGCTACTGAAATCGCTCGCCGTCGCGGCGCTCGCCGCCGCCGTGCTCGTGCCGGCCATCGCCGAAGCGCATCCGCACCGCGTGTGTCACTTCGACCATCACCATCACAGGATGTGTCGCTGGGTGCGGTAAACGAAACAAGGCGCCGGAAAACCGGCGCCTTGTTTCATCGCTTCACCTGCGTGCGACCACGCTCGTCAGCGTGCGGCCGGCAACCGCGGCAGGCATCGCGCGAGCTGCGCCGGGCTGACGGGCATGCGGCACACGCTTCGCTGCATCGCTGCGTCCGGCTTCGCCGCCAGCATGCGTGACGCCGCCTTGCGCGGCGAAGCCCGCACCCGCAATGCGTCGGCGCCCGGGCTCGCCGGCTGCAACGCACGCAGGGTCGCCGCATCGATGTGCACTTGCCAGAACTGCGGCCGATAGTCGGGATCGCCGTCGCGATAGCCCTGCCCCGTGATGGTCTGCCCGTCGGGGCTCACACCGATCACGTTGGTCAGGTTCAGCGTGCCGACCGACAGGCCGGCCGCTTCGAGCAACGCAACGAGGCTGCGCATGCCGCTTTGCGGCGTCCACACGAAGACGCGCTCGGCACCGGTCTGCCCGTTGCTCGATGTGCCGATGACGACCCGCCCGTCCGTGCTGATCGCTTGCGCGTAGCTGCTGTCGTCACCGTTGAGAAAACCGAGCCGCTGAATGCTGTCGCCGCCGTTCGTCCACAGCACGGCCTCCGAGTCGACCCGTTGTCCGTCCGGCGTGACTACCAGGGTGCCGAGCGAGCCGGCGATCGTCCGTTCGTCTTCGGTCACGCCGCGGGCCATATCCATTCTCGCCACGCCCGCGTTGATCGTCGGCAATAGTCGTTCACCGATTCGTTCTGTCCAAAGGAGCGCACGCGAGCCATACACGCCGTCGACATTGCCGGCGAACCCCGCTGCCGCATTCCCGGACGAGGTCATCGACAGGAGCTGCACGATATAGTCGCCGCCCGGCGGCAACTCGCGGAAACCCCTCGGCTGGTCCCACATGAACCGTGCATTCCGGCCGTCTGTCGCCGTGAAACTGCCCGTCATCCTCGTGCCGGCGAGGTTCGCGACTTCGACCGATGCGTCCCGGCCCGCCGTATCCGGAACGAGTTTCTGTGTGCGACCGTCGCCGGGCCATCGCACCGCCCATCGATCGACGTTGCTGCTTTCCGCCTGGCGCGCACTGATCGAGCCGCCGATCACCTGCCCGTCGCCCGACACCGTCTGTGCCAGCGAGTCATAGGCGTTCGCCGGCGCGGCCAGCCGTTGCCAGCCCGTCGCGGCCGACCACGAGAAGGCCATCGAGTTACCGGGCTGCGCTTCGCTCCAGTAGGAACCGATGATCGTCTTGCCGTCCGCGCTGACGGCATTCCCGTTGTACCGCATGTCGCGCGGACCACCCAGGTCACCGATCACGGTCAGCGAATAACCCCCCGCCGATACCGTCTGTGCGTGAGCCGCGCCCACCGTCGAAGCAACGAACAGTGTCGCTGCCATGGTGCCCTTCAGATGCATTTTCATCTCCCCCAATAAGCGCTCGATCGTCGCCCTGCCAGGGCCTCGCGCGCGTCAGTAAATAAACAGGCGGATCGTCGCCGTTGCGTCGAACCTTCCGATCTTCGGTGGTCCGAACGACTTCAGCACCGCGTCCATCAATACGCTCTGGTTCATGACGTTCGACGGGAATTGCGCGAGCGTGAACTGTTCGTTGAATGGAATCGCCTTACCCTGGCTGTCTTCGATGCCGATACCGAAATTGCTGTCCGACGCGGGCACCAGCAAACCGTTCCGAACCGGAAA
This sequence comes from Burkholderia sp. 572, assembly GCF_040545135.1. NCBI lineage: Bacteria > Pseudomonadati > Pseudomonadota > Betaproteobacteria > Burkholderiales > Burkholderiaceae > Burkholderia > Burkholderia sp. 572. The sequence goes on from NZ_JBEPLH010000004.1 coordinate 152,515, forward strand.
GCTCGTTTCGAAGTACCCATCGACCTTCACCGCGACATTGCATTTCTTGGTTAGCGACAACGAGAAGCGTTTGCGCGGCACCGCCGGTAGAAAGCCATTGCCGACCGACTGTACCTGCCCGAAATTGACGATGCCCGGTTCGGGCGTCACCAGCACGTCGACGAAGCACGGTGTCGGCTTGAGATTGCGCATGCCGCTCAGGCGGTACTGGAAGCTCGGGTGGATCGCATTCAGCCCCTTCGCTCCGTCGAACTGGAATACCGTGTAGATGTCGCTCGGCGGTTGCGTCCACGAGCCGCGCTTGCGGACGACCACCTGATAGGAAATGTCGATAGGTACCTTCGGGCATTGGCCCCATGCCAGTTTTTCGTCACTGCACGCCGGTACCGTCTTGCCCGTCGCCACGCCGGTGCCAGGCTGACTCCCCGCGCCAAAGTGGTCCTGTCCCAGGTACCGGATGCCGATTTCGAGCCCCCAGGCAGCCGGGTTCTGCTTGTTCGGATTCGCGTAGAAGGAGATCGGATCGTCGATGTCGATGTTGCCCTTGCCGCCCAGATCCTTGAAGCAATACCCCGTCGTCGTGCGAACCGGCGACACCCAGATCACGTAGCCGTCAGGTGCGTCGGTCGGATAGGAGGCGACACCGCCGATCGATTCCGTCATCGACGTCGCACCGCTGCTGGTCACGCAGCGTACGGCAAACGCCGGCTGCATGGCGGCGACCAGCACCGCGAAGATCGCCAGGCGCAGCCACGACGCCATCGTCAACATGCGGAGGGCCTGTCGTCCGCCCCCGCTCATTTCTTCACGCTCTTGCAAGCACCGGCCTCGCACGCATACTCGACCGCCACCTGGCCGCCGTAATCGTCGATGTGCGTGACGAACAGCGTCGCGGGCGTCGCGGCCTTGAACGGCACGTCGGCCGTGCTCATCGGGCTGACCATCACCGGCTCCAGCGGCACGTGCGTCTTCTGCGCACCCGACGCCACGTCGACGATCGTGATGTGATACGGCGTCGGATTGTCGAACACGAGCTTGTGCGCGGCCGCATCGACGCGCAACGTCATCGGCAGCGTCCAGTCCTCGTCGCGCGCGGGCTGCACGGCCTTCGGCCGGTAGAACAGCTTCATCTGCGTATGCAGCGCGATCTGCAGCGTGTTCGGCGTATCGGTCTTCGGCGGCACTTCGCGGATGTTCAGGTAGAACACCGATTCGCGATCGGCCGGCAGCTCGGTACCCGGCAGCTTCGCGATCCGCAGCACGTTGCGCTCGTTCGCCTCGACGCGCTGCAGCGGCGGCACGACCATCAGCGGCGACGTGATCTTGTTGCCCTTCGCGTCCTCGAGCCACGACTGCACGAGATACGGATACGTCGTGCTCTTGTTGGTGATCGTGACGACCGCCGCCTGTTCGCCTTCGTTGAAGATCACGCGCGTGCGATCGGGCACGATCGCCGCCTGCGCGGCGCCCGCGAGGAGCGCACCGGCGGTCGCGAGCACGCACCATGCGCGCCGCGAAAAGGAAAGGGAGAAGGAGTTTTTCATCGCTGGATCCGTGAATTCATCGTTCGACCCGCGCGGCCGCTGCATGCGACTCGCCGGGCGTCTGGCACGTCACCGGAATCGGCGTGCCTTCGAGTTGGAGCTGGTTCGGCAGCGTGTCGATCGTGCAGAGCGTGCGTTCGCCCGCGCGCACCGCCAGCGTGGATTTCGGTTGAACCTGGGTCAGGAACGCCGCGCCGCCCTCGCCGACGATGCCGAGTTCCTTGCCGTTCGCCATGTCCTGCACCGATGCGCCGAACGGCAGCGGCTTGCCGACCGGGTCGGTCAGTGTCAGGTACAGGTTGCTGCCGCGCGCGGCGGAGAACTTCACGAAGCCGATCGCGCCGTCGGTCAGCACCATGCGCTGGATCGGGTTCGACACCTGCACCTCGAGCGGCAGCTTCTCGACGTTGACCGTCGCGTCGTAGACGTTGTACGGCGAGATGCCGTCGAGCACCGTATAACCGCGCGAATCGGTATGCGAGAGCGTGCCGGACAGCGGCACGTCGGGCACACCGTCGGTCGACACCAGCAACCGCGTGTCGCCCGCGTTGCCGTTCGCGTGCGCCGCGACGCCGTATTGCGTCGCGACAAACGAGCCGTCGACTTCGAGCGACGCGGCCGCATACGCATTGGCGAGCGTCGACGCCTGCGCGGTCAGCTGATACGCCGACGAGCGCTGGCGGTAGCTCGCGTTCGCCGACGCCCGTCCGTCGGTCGCGCCCGCGTTGACCTGGTAGGTGCGGCCATCCGGATCGTCGTAGATATAACCGGCGTTCACGCTCGTGCTGCCGCTGCCCGTCGTCAGGTTCGACGTGACAGTGTGGCGGCCGCCGATCGGCAGCGTCGCGGTGACGGAGACCTGGTTGCCGCTTGCACCGGCGCTCTGCGTGCGGAACGCCGATACGCTCACGTTCAGGTTGCGCAGCGTGCCGATCGAGAACGCGCGCGTCAGCGTGAGGCCGACGCGCTGCTCGTTCGCACGTTCCCAGTAGGTCGTCTGGTCGTACGAGAAATAAGTCGACGTGTCGCCGAAACGCTTCGACAGCGTCGCCGAGTAGCGCTGCTTGCTGTTGGCGAGGCCGTACGCGGTCGGGTCGCCCGAGAACTGCGCGAAGTTCGTGTATTCGCGCTCGGAGAAGCGATAACCGAAGAAACGCACGTCGGCATCGAGCCCGTCGAAGTGCTTCGAATAGTTGATGCGGTACGAGTTGCCGTTGCGCGTCGCGCCGTTCCACCACAGGCGTGCCCGCGCATGCGTGACGTCGGCCGACAGCGCGCCGAACGCGCCGAAGTCGCGGCCCACGCCGAGCGCGATCGACGTGTAGCCCGACGCGGCGATGAAACCGCCATACGCGGTGACGTCGAACGGCAGGCCGTAGGCGATTTCACCGAAGCCGAAGAACGGCGTGATGCCGGCGCCGCCAAAGAGCCGCGGCTTGCCGACGGCGGCCTTGTAGCGCAATTGCCCGGCGCGCGCGAGGAACGGCACGGCGGCCGTCGTCACCTGGAAGCGCTGCACGCTGCCGTCCTCTTCCTCGACTGCAACGTCGAGCGTGCCCTGCACGCTCGTATTGATGTTCTGCAGCGCGAAGGCGCCCGGCGACACGCGCGTCACGTACAACACGCGGCCCGCCTGGGACACGGTCACGGTCGCGTTGGTGCGCGCGACGCCCGAGATCAGCGGCGCATAACCGCGCAGCGAAGGCGGCAGCATGCGGTCGTCGCTGCGGATCGACGCGCCCGTCAGCGCGAACGTATCGAAAATGTCGGACGTCAGGTAGTCGTCGCCGAACGTCACCGTCGACTGGATCGACGGCAGCGCGCGAAATGCATAAAGCCGGCTGAAGCGGAACGTGCGGTCCGCGTAGGCCGTATTGCCCACGTTCGATTGCGCCTGGTAGTCGCCGCGAAAGCGCCATGCATCCCAGTTCGCGCCAACCGTCCCGTAGGCCTGGATCGAATTCGTTTGCCCGCCACCCGTGCCGAAGTTGCGGTTCGTGTTCGCGATCACGCGATAGTCGAGCATCGCGCCGGGGATCCCTTCCGACCAGCGCTCCGGCGGCAGGTAGGTCGTATCGTTGAACTCGAGCGCAGCCTGCGGAATCGTGATCTTGAGCCGCCCGTCGCTTTTCAGGTAGCGCACGGTCGCCCCCTCGATCGCGCCGAGATCGACGCAACGTCCACCCTGGAAGCGCGGCAGGTCCTTCGCGAGCGTCGGCTTCAGCCCGAACTGCGCGACGAGTTCCGGGCGCAGGCACGGTTTGCCGGCCCCCGACGCGTCGACGGCGATGAACTCGATCGCCTGCAGCCCGTAGAACAGGTCGTTGACCTGTACGTCGAGCATGTACTCGCCGGGCAGCGTGAAGTCCGCCTGCGAGAACTGCGACAGATCGACGTTGTTCGAGCCGTCGATGCTCAGGAACGACGAATTGAATTCCGTCGCATGGCTCTGGCTGCCGACAACCAGCACGGAGACGCAAAGGAAGGAATGTCTGATTCGCACGCGGCGCTACCGGAAGTCCAACGAAGGGGGGAAATGAGGAAATACGAACGAGGAAGGGTGCGCGCACCCTTCCCCGGTACGGCGGCTTACTGGTAGCGGACGGTGAAGTTCGCCACGCCTTCGGCGGTACCCGGCGTCACGCCGGCTGCGGTCGCTTCGTACATGGCCGCGAAGCGTGCGACGTTCGTGCCGTTTTGCAGCACGGTCGGTGCCTTCTGCTCGGCGCCGTTGTCGAGGTATTCGCCCGACGCTGCCTGCAGGCGGATGCCGACGTTGGTTGCCGAACCGATCGTGGCGAGCAGCTTCGGCTGGCCCGCGCTCGACGTGCCCGTGAACGTGAAGTACGCGTTCTGCGCGACGCTCGTGTCGCAGTCGGTCAGCTTGATGTCGAAGTTGGTCGGCGTGGACTTGTCGCCAGCTTGCTTGAACACGTTGGTCGGCACCTTGCCGAGGTTCACGGTCTGATTGACCGAGCCCGAATCGATGCCGCATGCGCCCGCGACGATCTCGCCCGTGAAGTTGATCGTGCCGGTGCCCGCTGCGAAGGCCGAGGTCGACAGGGCCGCGAGTGCGACAGCGGTCAGGATGGATTTTTTCATGACGTTTCCCGAAAGGACTGCAAATGGAATAGATGACGTGGCGGACTCAAACGGTAGCGTGTGGTGGCTCCCGTCCGTCACGAGGCGGCATTATCGAGATAATCGTGAAAGTTTTCTGTAAATCATTGTCAAATGCATCTGACAATGTTCGATTTACCCCTCCAGATCCACACTATTTCCCGTCAATTTTCAATACGGGAATTTTTATCCGCAGTCCTTTTTTATTCCTTGGAAACAATTGAAGATTAAGGATATTTTCAATCGACAGCCAAAGCCGCCCCGCGCACCATTGCCGGCATTGGCTCCGGCAAATCATCCTCGAAAAGGACAAAACATTGTCCAGAGCCGCCATCGTTGTCCGACGACAACGCCAATATCAAATCATTTTCAACAAACAGGAAATTAACCGGCGATTCAATCAATACAATTTTTTCGCGCAAACGATTGCGACTTGAATACAAACGTTTTACCGCGACACTTTGCCGCCATCATTATTTCCGATATAGAGTTAATTCGCTTGTCAATTCCGGATCGTAAATCGCACGCATGAGCGGTCGCCGGAACCCGACATCGGGACCGCATCGCATGGGAGAAAGAAGGCAAAATGACCCGCACACGTTTGCGCGGAATTGCGACATGAGCGGTCGCAAGACGACGGCTGTTCCGGCACGCGCGCGCGTGCGTGCGTTGCCGCAGGATGAAAAACGTCCCGGCCGGCCTGTCGATGGGGAAAGATATCGCTGGAACCAGCGGTATGGATCGAAGGAAGCGGCGGCAGCACGTCGAAACGTACCGCCGCCGTCATGCCGCCCGACGCGCTGCGGCGTCAGGCGACGGGCATTACGCGGAAGCCGCGGCCTCCGCCGACGCCGGCGACCAGCCGCCGCCGAGCGCGCGGTACAGCGCGATCGCATTCGCGAGCCTGAGCTGCTTGAGCCGGATCAGTTCCTGCCCTGACTCGTACGTGCTGCGCTGCGCGTCGAGGAGTTCGAGATACGTCGCGACGCCGCCCGCGTAGCGGCGCTCCGCGAGCTTCAGCCGAGCGCCGTCGGCCGCATACACGTCCTGCTGCGCGGCGAGCTGGCGATCGATCCAGTCGCGCGCGGCGAATGCGTCGGCCACTTCGCGGAACGCGGTTTGCACCGTCTTCTCGTAATCGGCCACCGCGATGTGCTTGCGCGCGTTCGCGACGTCGAGGTTCGCGCGGTTGCGTCCGCCCGCGAAGATCGGCAACGTGATGCGCGGCGCGAACGTCCACACGCTCGTGCCGCCGGCAAACAGGCTCGAGAACGCATCGCTGACCGAGCCGTAGTCGCTCGTCAGCGTGATGCGCGGAAAGAATGCCGCGCGCGCGGCGCCGATCTGCGCGTTGGCGGCCTTCAGCCGCGCCTCCGCCTGCCGGATGTCCGGCCGCCGTTCGAGCAGCGCACTCGGTGCGCCGGGCGCCACGGGCGCGATCGACAGCCCGTCGAGCGCGGTCGTGTCGCCGGGCACGTTGCGCGCGAAGTCGCCCGCGAGCAACTGCAGCGCCCGCACCGACTGCGCATGCTCGCGCTGCAGCGCGGCCTGCGATGCGCGCGCGGATGCCACCAGCATCTCGGCCGAGCGCAGCTCGATCGCGTCGCTCGTGCCGGCCGCATAACGACGCTGCGTAAGCGCGGCCATGCGTTCGCGCGCGTCCAGCGTGCGCTGCGCCAGCGCGAGCTGCTCGTGCAGCGAGCGCTCCGACACGTACGCGCCCGCCACGTCGGCGATCACGCCGATGCGCACCGTGCGTTGCGCGTCGGCCGTCGCGAAATACTCGGCGAGCGCCGCATCGGACAGGCTGCGCACGCGGCCGAACAGGTCGAGCTCGTACGCGCTGATGCCGACGCCCGCACGATACAGCCCGCTGATCGCGCTTTCGCGCACGACCGGGTCGTACTGGCGCGCACGCTCATAACCCAGATTCGCATCGACCGACGGCATCAGGTCCGCGCGCTGCACGCCGTACAGCGCGCGCGCTTCCTCGAGCCGGCCGGCGGCGACCCGCAGGTCGCGGTTGTTCGCGAGCGCCGCGTCGATCCACGCCTGCAGCGCGGCATCGGTGAAATACGCGCGCCAGTCGTCGAGCAACGCGGCATCGGCGGGCGATGCCGCGGCCGCCGCCGCCGCCGGCGCGGCACTGTCGTCGACCGGCGCATAGGTCGCCGGCACGGGCGCCGCCGGCCGCTCGTAACGCGGTGCGAGCGTGCAGCCGGCCAGCGCGAGCGCGGCGGCCAGCGCAACCTGAACCCGCAGCGCTGCCTGTGCATTCAGCGCAAACATCATTGAGAACCCTCCATCGCCGCCGGCTGCGCTCCGCCGCGCCGGCGCGGGCCGACGTCGAACAGGCGGCCGACGATCACGAAAAACAGCGGAACGAGGAACACCGCGAGCACGGTCGCCGTGATCACCCCGCCGAGCACGCCGGTGCCGATCGCCATCTGCGCGCCGGACGCGGCGCCCGACGCGAACGCGAGCGGCAGCACGCCCACGCCGAACGCGAGCGACGTCATCACGATCGGCCGCAGCCGCAGGCGCGCGGCCTCGAGCGCGGCGTCGACGAGCGACATGCGCTGCGCGACCAGGTCCTTCGCGACTTCGACGATCAGGATCGCGTTCTTCGCGGACAATCCGATCGTCGCGATCAGCCCCACCTTGAAGTAGATGTCGTTCGGCATCATCCGCAGCGTGACGCCGAGCACCGCGCCGATCACGCCGAGCGGCACGACCAGCATCACCGCGAACGGAATCGACCAGCTCTCGTAGAGCGCCGCGAGCGCGAGGAACACGACGAGCACCGACAGCGCGAACAGCATCGGCGCCTGCGCGCCCGACAGCCGCTCCTCGAACGACTGCCCCGACCACGCATAACCGGTGCCGGCCGGCAGCTTCGCCGCGAGTTGCTCGATCGCGGCCATTGCCTCGCCGCTGCTGTGGCCCTGCGCGGCCGAGCCGTTGATCGTGAACGACGGAAAGCCGTTGTAGCGCGTGAGCTGCGGCGGCCCGAGCGTCCAGTGCAGCGTCGTGAACGCCGCAAGCGGCACCATCTCGCCATGCGAGTTGCGCACGCGCAGCTTCTTCACGTCGTCCGGATCGAGCCGGTGCAGCCCGTCGGCCTGCACGATCACGCGCCGCACCTGCGTGCCGTGCATGAAGTCGCCGATATAGTCGGAGCCGAACATCACCGCGAGCGTCGTGTTGATCTCATCCATGGACACGCCGAGCGCGGACGCCTTCGCACGATCGATGTCGAGCTTCAGCTGCGGCGCGTCCTGCGTGCCGGCGAACATCAGGTCGGTCAACGCGGGATCCTTGCGGCCCGCCCCGAGCAGCTGCTCGCGCGCGGCGCTGAACGTCGCGTAGTCGAGCCCGCCGCGGTTCTGCAGCCGGAAGTCGAAACCGCTCGACGAGCCGAGATCGGGCAGCGCCGGCGAGTTCATCGCGAACACCGTCGTGTTCGGCGTGCCCGCGAAGCGCTCGTTGATGCGCGCGACGATCGCCTGCACGTGCGCGTCCGCGGCCTTGCGCTCCTTCCAGTTCTTCAGCGTGACGAAGATCATCCCGCCGTTCGGCCCTTCGCCGTACAGGTTGAAGCCGCCGAGCGCGAACGTATACGCGGCCGGCTCGTCATGGCGGATGTACGACTCGACTTCCCGCACGCTCTGCATCGTTTCCGCGAGCGGCGTGCCTTGCGGTCGGATCACCATCACCATGAAGTTGCCCTGGTCCTCGTCCGGCAGGAACGCGGTCGGCAGTTGCGTGAGCATCAGCCCCGCGGCCGCGGTCAGCGCGCCGTACACGACGAGCCAGCGCACCGGCTTCTTCAGCATCTTGCCCACGCGCGTCGCGTAGCGCTGCGTCGAACGCGCGACGAAGCGGTTGAACCAGCCGAAGAAGCCGCGCTTCTCGTGATGTTCGCCGGACACGGGCCTGAGCAGCGTCGCGCACAGCGCGGGCGTGAGCGACAGCGCGAGGAAGGCCGAGAAACCGATCGACACCGCGAGCGACAGCGCGAACTGCCGGTAGATGTTGCCCACCGCGCCGCCGAAGAATGCCATCGGCACGAACACCGACGTCAGCACCACGGTGATGCCGACGATCGCGCCGCTGATCTGCTTCATCGCCTTGACGGTCGCGTCGTACGGCCCGAGCCCCTCCTCGACCATCAGCCGCTCGACGTTCTCGACCACGACGATCGCGTCGTCGACGAGGATGCCGATCGCGAGCACCATCCCGAACATCGTCAGCACGTTGATCGAGAAACCGGCCGCATACATCACGCCGAACGTGCCCGCGAGCGCGACCGGCACGACGAGCGTCGGGATCAGCGTCGCGCGCAGGTTCTGCATGAACAGGAACATCACGAGGAACACGAGCACGCCGGCCTCGATCAGCGTCGTGACGACCTTGTTCATCGACACGCGCACGAACGACGACGTCTCGTACGGGATCTGGTACTTCACGCCCGGCGGGAAATACGCGGACAGCTCGTCCATCGTCGCGCGCACGCGCTTCTCGGTGGATACCGCGTTCGAGCCCGGCGCGAGCTTGATGCCCATCCCGGTCGCGACCTTGCCGTTCACGTACGACGGGTAGTTGTAGTCGTTGCCGCCGAACTCGACGCGCGCGACGTCGCGCAGATACAGCGCGGAGCCGTCGGCCTGCGTGCGCAGCGCGATCGCGCCGAACTCGGCCGGCGTCTTCAGCGGCGCATCGGCGAACACGGTCGCCGCGATCGGTGCGCTGGCCGGCACCGCGGTGCGGCCGATGTCGCCGATCGTCACGCGTGCGTTGTGCGCGCGCACCGCCGACGCGATATCCGACGCGGTGAGGCCGTGCCCGGCCATCTTCACCGGGTCGGGCCAGATCCGCATCGCATATTCGGCGCCCCAGAACTGCACGCGGCCGACGCCGTCGACACGGCGCAGCGCCTGCACGACGTTCGCCGACGCATATTCGCCGAGCTGCACGTCGGTCATCCGCCCGTCGTCGGATGTCAGCGACACCACGAGCTGGATGTTGTCGGCGGCCTTCTCGACCTGGATGCCGTCGCGCCGCACCGGTTCCGGCAGCCGCGCATCGACCGTCTTCAGCCGGTTCTGCACTTCGACGGCCGCGAGATCGGCGTTGACGCCCTGCTTGAACGTCAGGTACAGCGACGCCGCGCCGGCGCTGCTCGTCGCGGACGTATACATCAGCCCCGGCGCGCCGTTCATTTCGCGCTCGATCAGCGCGGTCACCGATTCCTCGACGACCTGCGCGGATGCGCCCGGGTACGTCGCATAGATGCTGACGACGGGCGGCGCGATGTCCGGGTACTGCGCAACGGGCAGCGAGCGGATCGCGAATGCGCCGCCCAGCATGATGAAGATTGCGATCACCCACGCGAAGACGGGGCGATCGATGAAGAAACGTGCCATGGTGGTGTGGTGTTAACCGGTCAGGTTTGACGGGCGGCCGCCTGCGAAGCGGCCGCTGCCGGCGCCGCTTTCGACGGCGGCGCCTTCTCGACGGGCTTGACGGCCGTATCGGGCGCGAACTGCGCGGCATCGTCGACGATCACGCGCTCGCCGCCCGCGAGGCCGCGCGTGATGCGCCAGTCGTGGCCGCTCATCTGGTCGGCGGCGACCTCGACGTCCTTGACCTTGCCGTTCGTGCCGACCACGCGCACCGACGTGCGGTCGGCCGTGCGCAGCAGCGCATCGCGCGGCACGAGGATCGCCCGCTGGTCGACCGCCGTGTCGAGCGCGATCCGCACGTACGCGCCCGGCAGCAGTTCGCGCTCCGGATTCGGGAACAGCGCGCGCATCGCGACGGTGTCGGTGGTCGGATCGACCGCGAGATCGCTGAACAGCAGCTTGCCCTTCAGCGGGTACGCGGTGCCGTCGGCGCGCAGCAGCGTCACCGTGATGTCGTGCTGCGCGATACCCGTCGCGCGTCCGCTCTTCACCGCCCGGCGCAACGCGTCGACGTCGGCGGCCGGCTGCGAGAAGTTCACGTAGATCGGGTCGAGCTGCTCGACGGTCGTGAGCGGTGTCGCCTGGTCCTGGCCGACGAGCGCACCCTCGGTCACGAGCGCGCGCCGTGCGCGGCCCGCGATCGGCGCGGTGACCGTCGCATAGTCGAGCTGCAACTGCGCGCGTGCGAGTTCCGCCTTCGCGGACGCAACGTCGGCCTTCGCCTGCGTGTCGCCGGCAACGGCCTCGGTGTGATCGCGCTCGCTCACCGCGCGATCGCGCACGAGATCGTCGTAACGGCGGCGCTTGTCGCTCGCCGAGAGCGCGGCGGCCTGCGCCTTCGCGAGCGCCCCCTGCGCGGCGTCGCGCGCGGCCTTCAGCGGCGCGGGATCGATGCGGAACAGCACCGCGCCCTGCTTCACTTCCTGGCCTTCCTCGTAGGTGCGTGCGGTCACGATGCCCGCGACCCTCGCACGCACTTCCGCCTGCCGGTATGCATCGAGCCGACCCGGCAATTCGACGGTCATCGGCACGGCCGTCGGACGCACCGTCACGACCGTCGCCTGTTTCGCGGCCTCCGGCGCGGTGTCCTTGTCGCCCTTTCCACATCCGGCCAGGGCCAGCACGGCCGCCAGCGCGAACGGCGCCAGCCGGTGGCGCAACAGGGAGCGATTGTTATTCATATGTGACCTCGGATCGTTCGCCGCCGATACAATGCGGCGGCTCAGGGTGGCCGATTATAATCAGTCACGATTGATTAAATACGTGCCGCTTCAATCTGACCGTCATACTGTCTCAATAAAACGACAGCGAACTGTAAGGAATTTCAGGACATGGCCCGCAAGACCCGCGAAGAATCGCTCGCCATCAAGCACCGGATCCTCGATGCCGCCGAACTCGTGCTGCTTGAGAAAGGCGTCGCGCAAACCGCGATGGCGGATCTCGCCGAGGCCGCCGGGATGTCGCGCGGGGCCGTCTACGGCCACTACCGCAACAAGATGGAAGTGTGTCTGGCGATGTGCGACCGCGCGTTCGCGCGCACGTCGGAAGGCTTCGACGCGGGCGACGGGCTGCCGCCGCTCGCCACGCTGCGGCGCGCCGCCTCGCACTATCTTCAGGAATGCGGCGAGCCGGGCCCGATGCAGCGCGTGCTCGTGATCCTCTATACGAAGTGCGAACAGAGCGAGGAAAACGGCGCGCTGCAGCGCCGCCGCATGCTGCTCGAATTGCAGATGCTGCGGATCACGAAGGCGCTGCTGCGCCGCGCGATCGCGGCCGGTGAACTCGCCGCCGATCTCGACGTGCACCTGGCCGCCGTCTATCTCGTGTCGCTGCTCGAAGGCGTGTTCGCGTCGATGATCTGGACCAACCGGCTGCGCGGCAACCTGTGGAACGACGCCGAGGCCATGCTCGACGCCGGCTTCGACACCGTGCGCACGTCCGACGCGTTGCGCGGCCGCGCGCACAAATTGCCGGACTGACGAAATTTGTCGTAATAAATGCTGATTTAACCCGATTTATCGCACTGCGAAACGAATGAGCTGACCCTCTTTAAAATTTTTAACGTTGTGCGGAACACCGGTAGACTGGCGCTGTCATCTTTCTTTAGCGTCTTCGTGATAACCGGGTTCGACCCGGTATGCACGCCGCCGTTCGAAGCGGGCCCGCCCCGCGCGTTGGGTCGAACGGAAACGACACAGGCCCCTGGCGGGGCCTGTTTTGTTGCACGCCCGCCGCCCGCCCCCGTCGCCGCCCGACGGATGTGCCGCCGGCGGCCCCTGCCCACACCCCTTTGAACCGCTTTCCTGGATGTGGACACCTTGGTCAAGTCTGCCGCTACCCCTGATGCTTTCGCGCCCGGCCGCGCGCAGCGCGTCGTGCGCGCGCTCGTGCCGGCCGCCGTGCTCGGCGCCCTCGCCGCACTCGGCCTCGCCGCGCTGCCGGCCGTGTCGCAACTGCCGGGCGCCGTCGACTCGGGCACGGCCGCGCTGCCGCAGCGCGTGCTGTCCGACACGCCGTTTCCCACCGCGCAGCATTTCGTGACGAGCGAGCTCGCCCGCACGATCGGCGAGCGCAACGATTCCGACGAACACCACGACCGCAGCCAGCAGCCGGGCCTGTTCGCGCCGCTCAGCGCGCACCGCAACGACATGCTCGGTTATGCGAACCTGTTCCAGTTCGCGGCCCCCGAAAACCGGCACGGCATGCGCGCGGGCGACATCGAGCTCACGCTGTCCGATACGCTGAACCGTCTCGACGTGCCGCCCGAGGTGCGTATCCAGCTCGGCGATCTCGTCAGCGGCAAGGTCGCGATGCGCGCGAGCGCGCAGCGCGGCGACTACTACCGCGTCGCGTTCGATACGAACGACGGCACGCCGCGCCTTACCGCGCTCGAACTGCGCGTCGCCGGCCGCACGTTCGGCGCGATCTGGTTCCGCGCGCCGGGCGCCGAGCACGGCGCGTACTACGCGCTCGACGGCTCGCCGCTCGAAGCCGCCGCATTCACGATGCCGGTCAAATGGACGCGCATCAGCTCGTTCTTCGGCGAGCGCGTCCATCCGCTGTCGCAGGCGATGGCGTTCCACACGGGCGTCGATCTCGCCGCGCCGACCGGCACGCCCGTCGACGCGGCGGCCGACGGCGTCGTGTCGTTCGTCGGCACCGATCCGGGCGGCTACGGCCGCTACGTGATCGTCGATCACGCCGACGGTTACTCGACCTACTACGCGCACCTGTCGGCGTTCGCGCACGGTCTCAAGACGGGCGAAACCGTGAAGCAGGGCCAGCGCATCGGCTCGGTCGGGATGACCGGCGCCGCGACGGGCCCGCACCTGCACTTCGAGGTGCGGGTCGCGAACAACCCGGTCGACCCGCTCGTCACGCTCGCGAGCGCGCAGACGGCGCTGTCCGACATGCAGCTCACCGCATTCCGCCAGGAAGCGGCGCAATGGCGCTTCCGTCTCGCGTCGATCAATACGGCGCCGTTCGCGTTCGCGCAGAACGACGGGCCGCTGTGGGGCGATTTCGCGACCGACACGTCGACGCTGCGCGCGGTCTTCAATACGCACTACGCCGCGTCGTGACGCACAGGCCGCCCGCCGTCGCTCGACGAACAGCGGCGCGCGGCCGCCCCTCCCCTTTCCTTGTGCGTGCTGCCCGTCGGGCCCGACCAGCCCGGCGCGTTGTCCGCCGCGAAGATTCCCCGACACTGCCGCCTCACCGGCACGTCGATGCGGCCGCGGCTCGCCGTTACCGCGCCGGTTCCGTGTACTCGGCCGCCGCATCCGCGGCGCGTTGCGTGCGCGGGCGGCGTGACAACAGCCAGCGTGCCGCGCCGTCGAGCGACGTACACAGCACCAGGTAGATCAGCGCGACGAACAGGAAGATCTGCGCCGGATACACCATCAGCCGGTTGTTCACCTGCGTCGCGACGAACGACAGTTCAGGCACGCCGACGATATAGGCGAGCGACGTGTCCTTCACGAGCGCGACCCACTGATTGATGAACGACGGCGTCATGATCCGGATCGCCTGCGGCAGCAGCACGTAGCGCACCGTCTGCCAGCGCGTGAGACCGAGCGACAGCCCGGCCTGCCATTGCCCGTCGCCGGCCGCGACGATGCCCGCATGCACCGCGTGCGCGAGATACGCGCCGCCGATCAGCGCGAGCGCGCACACGACCGTCGCGAGCCCCGGCACGTCCATGTGCAGCAGCACGGGCATCAGGAAGTAGGTCCAGAAAATCAGCATCAGCACGGGAATCGCGCGGAAGAAGCCGATGAACGCGAGCAGCAGCACGCGCGCGGGGCCGCGCGCGAGCGCCATGGCAACGCCGAGCGCGATGCCGAGCACGGCCGATGCAACGGCCGACGCGATCGCGAGCAGCAGCGACAGCGCGGCGCCGCCGAGCGGCCCTTCCGGGAACGCGCCGACGAGCAGGTACGGCAGATTGGCGAGCAGCAGCGAAAAATCCATCGTCAGCGCCCCGCTCCCAGCCGGTCGCGCCATTGCGTCGCCGCATACGCGCCCGCTTCGATCGCGGCCACCGCCGCGACGTACAGCACGGTCGCCACGCCGAATGCGGCGAAGGTCTTGAACGTTTCGGTCTCGACCTGCCGCGATGCATACGACAGCTCGGCCACGCCGATCGCCATCGCAAGCGACGAGTTCTTCACGAGATTCATGTACTGGCCGAACAGCGGCGGCAACGCGATGCGCACGGCCTGCGGCAGCACCACGTAGCGCAGCGACTGCATCGGCGTGAGGCCGAGCGCGGCCGCCGCATCGTGCTGCGCGCGCCGCACGCCGCGCAGGCCGGCTTCGCATTCCTCCGCGACGAACGCGGCCGTATACGCGCTCAGCCCGACCCAGCCCGCGACGAATTCGAACGACGGCCATGCGAGCGTGAACGGGCCCATGCTCAACGCATGGCGCGCGTTCAGCCATGCGACCCACGTGTCGGGCAGCAGCGACGCGACACCGAAATACCAGAACAGCAACTGCACGAGCAGCGGCGTGTTGCGGAACGTGACGACGTACGCGGCTGCCGCCGCGCGCGGTGCCGTGCCGCGCGCATGCCGCATGACCGCGAGCAGCAGACCGCCGGCGGTCGCGGCGACGGCCGACGCGGCCGCGAGACCGAGCGTCAGCAGGAAGCCCTGCCAGAGCCAGGACAGATATTTGGGAGCCAACCCGAGCATGCTGTGTTGCGGGCGCGAAGCGCGCGATCGGAAGTCAACGGAAAGCGCCGCGAGGCCGATGATCCGGCCGGTCGCGGCGCGCGTGCGATGCGGATCAGGTCTTGTCGCCGATCCGGAAGATGCGCGTGAGCGGCGTCTTCGTCGTCGGCCCGAACCATGCGTCGTAGATCTGCACGGCACGGCCGTTCGCCTCGAGCCCCTTCAGCGTGTCGTTGACGAAGCCGAGCAGGCGCGTCTCGCCTTTCGGCACGCCGACGCCCATGTAGTCGTTCGAGATCGTGAACGCCGGGATCTCGTAGTTCTGCTTGTCCGGCACGTTCGCGAGCAGGCCGATCAGCTTCGGGCCGTCCTGCGTGATCGCCTGCACGTTGCCGGCGCGCAGCGCGGCGAACGCGAACGGCGTGTCGTCGTACGCGACGATCGTCGCCTTCGGGAATTTCTCGCGCAGCGTGATTTCGTTGGTCGTGCCCTTGTCGGCGCCGACGCGCAGCCCGTTCAACTGGTCGGCCGATTTCAGCACGCCCTTCTTCGCGAGAAACTGCTGGCCCGACGAGAAATACGGAATGCTGAAGTCGACCTGCTTCGCGCGCTCGTCGGTGATCGTGAAGTTCGCGAGCACGAGATCGACCTTGCCGGACGTCAGGAACGGAATGCGGTTCGCGGGGTTGGTCGGCTGGAGCTGCAGCTTCACGCCGAGCTTGTCGGCGAGCGCCTTCGCATAGTCAACGTCGAGACCGACGATGTGATTGCTTTTGCCGTCGACATAGCCGAACGGCGGGTTGCTGTCGAACGTCGCGACGCGCAGCACGCCGGCCTTCTTGATATCGTCGAGACGGTCCGCATGCGCGACGGTGCCTGCGGTAACGAGCGCAGCCCCGACGAGCCACGTAGCGAGAGTGTGGATTTTCATGAGCACGACCTGATTTGTTATGAAGGCCGCCGCGGATCGCGCGGCGGCCCGGTTCGAAGAACATCGCGACGGAGTGTGTCGTCGCGAAGCCGCTAACGTATCAGCGCGTGCGGCGAATCCGAACCAACAAATGGTGCTTTGCTCAGCGGGTTTCGTGATGAGGCTGGCGGCGCGGTCACGCGCCGTCAGCGCCCTCTTCCCCGTCCGCGAACGCCGCACACAGGAATTCGCCTGCGTCCGTGTCTTGCAGATAATCGAGCGAGCGGTCCATGCTGAGGAACGACAGCGTGCCCGCAGCGCCCAGTGCGTAGAGCGTGCGATGGTCTGGCGCGAAGATCACCTGCGACACGCCGCCCGCCACCGGAAATTCGCCGACCGTTCGGCGGGTCGCCACCTTGATCACGCGCATCGGCGAACCGTCGTACGCGGTCACGGCGATCAGCTTGCCATCATCGCTGCCGTCGAAGCTGTGTGCCGAAGTCTGGCAGACCGGATAGGTCTTCAGCGACGCCAGGCTCGCCGGGTCCACCCATTTGACCGACGACGCGCCGTAGAACCATGTTCCCGCGCCCGGCGCGCCCGGTTCCGCCCGGATGAACCCTGCATCGAGCGGATACGAGCGGAGCGGCTCGTTCGTCGACGTATCGAACGCGACGATCGTGCCTTTCTGCATCGCGTTGACATTCAGTTGCTTGCCGTCCGGCGACAGCCACATCGACAGTGACCGCCCGAACTCGACGCCCGCCCCGTCGCCATCACCCAGTTTCAGCGTCGCGACGACCTGCGGCCAGTGCGTAATGCTGACGACGGACACCGTATCGTCGACGCCGTTCAGCACGTAGAGCCTGTCGTGCGATGCCGATGCGACGATCGCACGCGGAAACCGACCGAGCATCGCACTGTCGACGATCTTGCCGCTCGCCAGATCGATACGTACGACGCTGTCCTCGCGCATCGACGTCACATACGCATAGCGCTCATCCGGGCTGACAACTACTCCGCTCGCGCCGCGGCCGCGGCACATGTTGCTTGGACAACCGTTGAGCCCCGTCTTGAATGGCTCGCCGGCAATCGTTTGGACCACCGTGCGCTTGTCGACGTCGACGACGACGAGCGTGTTCTCGTCGTTGTCGGTGATGTACAGGCGCTTGCCCGACGCTCCCATGACCATTGCATAGGTACCCTTGCCGACCGGGACGACCGTGCCTGCGGCCAGTTCCGCGGACACGGGTGCGGCGCGATGCTGCTCGTCCTCGCGGATCTGCTCGGCGATCGTGTCCGCATCGCGCTTCGCCTGCTGCCGCGCGTCGTCCTGCGCACGCTCGCGATCCACGGCCGTGCGTAGCTCCTGCAGCTCCGCGCTGCCCGCGCGCTGCGCCGCAAACAACATCACGCCGCTACCCAGCACCGCCAGCGTGACCGGCAGCACCGCACCACGCAGCGAAGCGCCCGAAGGACGAAAACCGTACAGTATCCAGCCGGCGACGAAACCCGTGACGACACCGCCAAGATGCGCAGCCTGGTCGATACCTGAAATGAAGAATCCCGACGCCAGGTTGATGGCGATCACCTGGGCCACCGCGCCGAGATTGATGACGACGCCCGCATCGCGACCGCGGTCCGCACGCCGGTGCAATGCGAGCGCGGCGGCCGCGCCGGCCAGTCCCATCAGCGCGCCCGACGCACCGACGCTGACGACCGGGCGGATGCCGCTCGTCGGCATCACGATGCCGAACGCGACCTGCATTGCGCTGACCTCGTGATGCCCGGACCAGAGCGCGCTCAGCAGCGAGCCGCCGAGCGCCGACAGCAGGTACGCGACGCCGAACCGCAGTGAGCCGCCCGCGCGCTCGAGCACGGTGCCGAGCACGATCAGCATGTAAAGGTTCAGCGCCAGATGCAGCCAACCGCCGTGCAGGAACGCGCTGGTCAGCAGGCGCCACGGCTGCCCGGTCAGCGTATATGGCGCGAAGTTGGCGCCCCAGCCGAGCAGCAGACTGTTCGTCAGCGCACCGTACGATGCCTGTCGCCACATCAGCACGAAGACGGCGAGGTTGACGACGGCCAGCAGGATCGTCAGGCCCGGAACGGATGATCGTTGTTCTTTCATGGATATTTTTTCAATCGTCGATGGCGCCTCGGACAGGCGTTGGCGATTGTATATCCTGGACACGCGAATGATCGGAACAAAAAAAGACGCCCGCTGCACGCAGCGGGCGCGAATCCCAGTCAAGGAGGTGTCACACGAACTACGGGTTCAGGTTACGGAAATCGTCCGCAACGGACAACGAATCGATTTCGATAACGATATGACGCGACACGCTCACGCCGGCTGCTGTTGCGTGGTGCAGTGGATGCCGCCGCCACCCGCGGCGATGCCGTCGATGTTCAGCTGGATGACCTCGCGGCCGGGAAACAGGTCGACGAGCGTGTCGCGCGTATTGCGGTCGGCACGGCTGTCGCCGAATTGCGGCGCGATCACCGCGCGATTGCACACGTAGAAATTGATGTAGCCGGCCGCGAACTCAGCGTTCTCGTATTGGTGCCGGACGGTCTTCGGGCCCTGCAGCACGACAACCTTCAAGGGGCGCCCCTTCGCATCGGTGGATTTCCGCAGGATCTCCAGATGCTGCCGCGTCACCGCGTGGTCGTACGACGAAGGGTCCGTGTCGAGCCCGGCCACCACGACGCCCGGGCTCGTGAAGCGCGCGTAGAAATCGGTATGCCCGTCGGTGATGTCCTTGCCGGCGATGCCCGGCAACCAGATGATCTTCTTCAGCCCGAGCAGGCGGCTCAGCTCGGCTTCACACTGCGCCTGACTGACGCCCGGATTGCGGTTCGAATTGAGCACGCAGCTGCGCGTGATGATCGCCGTGCCCTCGCCGTCCACCTCGATGCCGCCGCCTTCCAGCACGAGCTTCGTGTCGACCAGCCGCGCGCCGGCGCGTTCGGCCACGAACGGCGCGACTTGCGCGTCCTGGTCGTGTTCCTGCTTGTTGCCCCAGCCGTTGAAATTGAAGCTCACGCCACCGAGCTGCCCCGACGCGTTCTTCACGAACACCGGCCCGGTATCGCGCATCCACAGGTCGTCGACCGGATGCTGGACGAGTTCGACCGACGAGCCGCACAGGCGCGACGCGACCGCGTAATCCTCTTCCCGCACCAGCATCTTGACCGGCTCGTGCGCGGCGATCGCTTTCGCGACCGCGGCAAGATGCTCGCGCACCACCGGCAGCAGCCGCGCGCCCCAGATGTCCGCGCTCGGGCCGAACGCCATCCAGGTCGCCGTGTGCGGCGCGCCTTCGTCCGGCATGTGCCAGGTGGCGCCCTGCTGCGCATGCGCGGCGCGGCCGAACAACCCGCCCATCGCGCCGGCGGCCAGCGCCGCGCCGGAGACGGACAGGCCGCGTTTCAACAGTTGACGTCGTGTAGTCATGGCATTCCTCTTTCGCTTGCCGGTTATTTCGGTTGTTTCGGTTGTTGCAGGGCGGGCCGTCACGGTCGCGCCGTCTTGAAGCCGAGCCAGGTCCGGCCTTCGAGACGCATCGCGGCCGGCGATTCGGCGATCGGCGTGAACAGCGTGCGCCGCGTCGATTCGTCCGGATAGACGCCCGGATCGCGCACCAGCGCCGGATCCATCAGCTTCAGCGCGCCCTGGTTCGCATTCGCGTAGCGCGTCGAGTTCGAGATCTTCGCGATCACGTCCGGACGCAGGATGTAGTTGATGAACGCATGCGCGTTGTCCGGATGTTTCGCGGATGCCGGAATGACCATTGCATCGAACCACATCAGGGTGCCGATCCGCGGAATGTCGTACACGACGTCGCGCTTCGGATCGCGCGCCTTCGCCTTCTGCGCGGCCAGGTTGATCGCGCCGGAAAAACCGACCGTTACGCACAGCTCACCGTCGATCAGCTCGTTGGCGTCGGACGAACCCACGAACTCGCGGATGAATGGCCGGATCTTCATCAGCATCGCCTGCGCGGCCGCGTAGTCCTGCGCGGACGGATGCATCGGATCGCGGCCGACATAGCGCAGCGCCAGCGGCAGCACGGTGCTCGCGGAGTCCTGCAGGCCCAGGCCGCACTTCGCGGCGACGCGCGACGCGATCTCCGGCTTGAACAGCAGGTCGAGGCTGTCGGCCGGCATGTCCTGGCCGAGGATCGCGCGCACCCTGGCGCGGTCGTAGCCGACGCCCACGGTGCCCCACATGTACGGCACGCCGTACTGGTTGCCGGGATCGGACTGCGCCATCTGCTTCAGCAGCGACGGATCGAGATATTTCAGGTTCGGCAGCCGGTGCTTGTCGAGCCTGCGAAACACACCCGCCTGGATCTGCCGGGCCATGAAGTCGTTGGTCGGCCACACGAGGTCGTAACCGCTGTTGCCGGTCAGCAGCTTCGACTGCAGCGTCTCGTCGCTGTCGTACGCGTCGTAGCGCACCTTGATGCCGGTTTCCTTCTCGAAGCCGGCCAGCGTATCCGGCGCGAAGTAATTGCTCCAGTTATAGAGGTTCAGCACCTTCTCTTCGTCGGCGTGCGCCGTTCCCGCCAGCACGCACAGCGCGAGGCCCGGCGCCGCGACACGCAACCATCCTTGCCGTTTCATCGGGCGTCCCTCATCGATAGCAGGACGATACGCCGTCGCTGGTCAGCAACGTGCGATACATCTCCGGACGGCGATCGCGGAAGAAGCCCCACGATTGCCGGTCGGCGCGGATCGCGTCGAGATCGAACGTGTGCACGAGCACCGCCTCGTCGGTGCGGTTCGCCTCGGCCAGCTTCTCGCCGGTGTGATCCGCGATGAAGCTCGACCCGTAGAACACGCCGGTGAGCCCCTGCTGCTGCGGATTGCCGTTGCCGAAACCGGCTTCGCGGCCGATCCGATTGGCCGCCACCACCGGCACCATGTTGGCGGCCGCGTGGCCCTGCATCGTGCGCTGCCAGTGGCCGGACGAATCGAACGCACTGCTGAACGGCTCCGAGCCGATGATGGTCGGAAAGCACAGGATCTCGGCGCCCATCAGCGCGAGGCAACGCGCCGTCTCCGGATACCACTGGTCCCAGCAGATGCCGATGCCGATCCGGCCGAAGCGCGTATCCCACACCTTGAAGCCGGTATCGCCCGGTGTGAAATAGAACTTCTCCGTATAACCCGGCCCGTCCGGGATATGCGTCTTGCGATAGACGCCGAGCACGCGCCCGTCCGCGTCCGCCACGGCGATCGAGTTGTACGCGGCATTGCCCGCACGCTCGAAGAAGCCGATCGGCAGCACGACGCCGAGTTCGCCGGCCAGCGCCGCGAAACGGGCGATCTGCGCGTTGCCTTCGAACGGCTGCGCGAGTTCGAGATGGCGCACGTTCTGGTCGAGGCAGAAGTACGGCATCGCGAACAGCTCCGGGCACAGCACGAGATTCGCGCCCTGCGCGGCGGCCGCGCGGATCAGGCGCTCCGCGGTGGCCATGTTGTCTTCGAGATTCCAGCTGCCCGACGCCATCTGGACGGCGGCGACGGTGATGTGTTTGGACGGCATTGCGATTGCTCCTCGATGGAACCGGTAACCGCTCATGGGACGTCGCTCAGTGCGCGACGGACGGCTGCTGCTGTGTCGAACAGTGGATGCTGCCGCCGCCGATCGACAGCGTCGGGATCGGCAGCATCTGCACCTTGCGCGTCGGGAACGCCCGGCTGAAAGCGTCGCGTGCGGCCTCGTCCTGCTCGACGCCGAATGCGGTCACGATCACCGCGCCGTTCACCACAATGTAGTTCGCATAGCAGTCGCAGTAGCGCTCGGAGCCGAAGCGTTCGCTGACGATCGGCGACGGCAGGTCGAGCAGCTCGAAACGGCGCCCCGCCGCATCGGTCGCGAGCTCCAGCGCGCGGCGGTTTTCCCGCATCACGCGGAAATAGTCGCCCTGTTCCGGCAGTGCGGTCTGGCACAGCATCCGGCCCGGTGCGATGAACGACGCGATGCCGTCCACGTGCCCGTTCGTCTCCACTTCGTCGGGGTTGCCCGGCAGCCACACGATCTTCTCGACGCCCAGCATGCGGCGCAATTCCGCTTCGATCTCCGCGCGGCTCAGGTGCGGATTGCGGTTGGGATGCAGCAGGCAGCTCTCGGTCGTGACCAGCGTGCCCTGCCCGTCGACGTAGAACGAGCCGCCCTCCAGCACCATGTGCGAATTGAAGATCTCGGCGCCGGCCGCGCGCGCGATGTCCTGACCGGCCTGCTGGCAGCCGTCGTACGGCTGGTACTTCTCGCCCCAGCAGTTGAAGCGGAACACGGCCGCGCCCAGCCCGTGCCGTTCGCTGACGAGGAAGATCGGCCCGCAATCGCGCAGCCAGTTGTCCTCGGCCGCGACCGGCAGCACGTCGACGCTCGGGCCCACCAGTTCGCGCGCGGCATCGGCCTGGCTGTGGTGCACCGCGACCACGCAGCGCTGATAGCGCGCGATCGTGCGCGCGACCAGCGCGAATTCGCGGCAGACCTGCGCGTAATGCGTCCCCCACAGGTCCTCGCGATTGTCGAGCACCGGCCATCCGAGCCACGTCGCGTGCATGGATTCCCATTCGGCGGGCATCCGGTAACCGCGCTGGCGAGCATCAAAGCGACCCATCGATCCGACTCCGTTGTGATTGATGAGCGATTTTCCGCCAGGTTAAACTTGATGAATATTGATATTTCTTGGCCGAATCAATCAATTCACCTCATACCTCGATGCAACGCGTTCCGTCCCTGAAACTACTGACCGGCTTCGAAGCCGCGGCCCGGCTGGGCAATTTCTCGCGCGCGGCCGACGAGCTGCACCTGTCGCAGTCGGCGATCAGCCACCAGATCCAGCAGCTGGAAGCGCAGCTCGGGCAACCGCTGTTCCGCCGGCGCGGCCGCGGCGTCGAGCTGACCATCGCCGGCGAGGTCCTGCAGCGCAGCGTCCAGCGCGCGATGGACACGTTGCGCGGCGGGCTCGACCGCATCGCGACCTACCTGAACCCGGGGCTCGTCGTGCTGGTGTGTCCGGCACCGTTGCTGCACGGCTGGCTGCAGCCGCGCCTCGAGCAGTTGCAGCAGGCGCTGCCGGACCTGTGCCCGCTGCTGTCGACCGACGAAACCGCGCGCTACGTCGACGAGATCGACGTCGACATGACGATCGGCACGCGGCCGATGCTGCAGCCGGGCCTGGTCGATATTCCGTTCATGCGGGACGAATGGGTGACGGTGTGCGCGACGCCGCTGGCCGAGACGCTCGCCCGCGTGCCGCGCGCCGAACACGCGCGGCACGCGGGGCTCGTCTGCCTCGAAGCGAGCCTGACCGACGAGCGCATGGCGACCGTCTTTCGCGAGCAGCTGTCGGATTTCCGGATGCAGGCGATCTACGACGACCAGCGGCTCGTGCTGGACGCCGTGCAGCGCGGCCGCGGCATTGCGTGCCTGCCGCGCCTCGTCGCGCAGGCCGGCCTCGACCAGCACGTGCTGACCGTGCTCGCCGACTACCCGCGCCTGCCCGGCACCACATGGTGGCTGTCGCGGATGGAAGGCCCGTCGCGCTCGCCGATCGTCGAGCAGATGTTCGACTGGCTGGTCCAGCAAGGCATCCTGTCGAGCGTGGCCGACCCGGCGCCCGACCACGCACCGCCTCCGCCCGCGTAATCGAATGCCGAAAAAAAACGTCCCGCCGACTGGCGGGACGTTCGTCATGATGCGAATGCGTACGATGCGCGGCCGATCACGGCTCGTGACGCAGGTACCCTTCCTTGCTCGGATCGCGCATCCGCCACGACACGATCAGCGAGATCGCGCACAGCACGGTCACGTACCAGTAGAAGGTTTCCTCGCTGCCGATCGACTTGAACCACAGTGCGACGTACTCGGCCGAGCCGCCGAAGATCGCGTTCGCGACCGCATACGACAGGCCGACGCCCATCGCGCGCACTTCCGGCGGGAACATCTCGGCCTTGATCAGCCCGCTGATCGACGTGTAGAAGCTGACGATCGCGAGCGCGACCGTGATCAGCACGAACGCCGCCACCGGACTCGTCACGTCCTTCAGCGCGTGCATCAGCGGCACCGTGCCGATCACCGCGAACGAGCCGAACAGGATCATCGACGTGCGGCGGCCGATCCTGTCGGACAGCGCGCCGAACACCGGCTGCATCAGCATGTAGACGAGCAGCGCGACGGTCATCACGTTGCTGGCCGTCTTCGCATGCATGCCGGCCGTGTTCACGAGGTACTTCTGCATGTACGTCGTGAACGTGTAGAAGATCAGCGAGCCGCCGGCCGTGAAGCCGACCACCGTGAAGAACGCCCCCTTGTGCTGCCACACGCCGCGGATCGTGCCCGCGTTTTTCTTGTCGCGCGATTCGGACGTCGACGTCTCGTCGAGCGACTTGCGCAGGTACAGCGAGATCAACGCGGCCGCCGCGCCGACCACGAACGGAATGCGCCAGCCCCACGCCTTCAGTTCGTCGCCCGACAGCGTCTGCTGCAGGATCACGAGCACGAGCAGCGCGCACAGCTGGCCGCCGATCAGCGTCACATACTGGAACGACGCGAAGAAGCCGCGGCGGCCCTTCAGCGCCACCTCGCTCATGTAGGTCGCGCTCGTGCCGTATTCGCCGCCCACCGACAGCCCCTGGAACAGCCGCGCAACCAGCAGCAGCGCCGGCGCGAGCGCGCCGATCTGCGCATAGGTCGGCAGCACCGCGATCACGAGCGAGCCGCCGCACATCATCAGCACCGAGATCATCATCGCGTTGCGGCGGCCGTGGCGGTCGGCGATGCGGCCGAACAGCCAGCCGCCGATCGGACGCATCAGGAAGCCGGCCGCGAACACCCCCGCCGTGTTCAGCAGCTGCGTCGTCGTGTTGCCGCTCGGGAAGAATGCCGGCGCGAAGTACAGCGCGCAGAACGAGTAGATGTAGAAGTCGAACCACTCGACGAGGTTGCCCGACGAGGCGCCGACGATGGCGAACACGCGCCGCCGGGTGTCATGCGCGGACAGCGCGGCTTGTTCGGTCTGGACGTCCATGGATTGGTCTGTTCCTTGTAGTACTTTCTGGGCGAGGCGGCTGGGCCGCCGCGTGCGGTCGAACGTGGCACCGGTTCCGGCGCACGGCGCTACGGGATTTTAGCGAAATGTAAAGTAACAGGCTCTCCGGGTTCGTCCGGATGTAGAAAATTTTTCTCCCGCCATGCGTTCGTCATATGAAAACGCCAGCCCGCAGGCTGGCGCTCGGTGCAAACTTCCCGCAGGCGATGTTCAGATCCGCACCTCCGGCGGCACGTAGCGGCACTCGTAGCGCTTGCGCACGGTACCGGCCTCGTCGACGCTTTCCAGAAACACGTCGAATTGCCAGAGCCGCGCCATGTGCTTGAGCACTTCGTCGCTGTCGTTCGACAGGTGACGGTTGTCGGTCATGAAGTGGCGCAGCGTGAGGCTGCGGTCGCCGCGCGTGTTCACCGCCCACACCTGGATGTTCGGTTCGCGGTGATGGATGTCGTACTGCCTCGACAGTGCCTGTCGCACATACTGGTAGCCCGAATCGTCGTGGATCGCCGACACCTCGAGCGAATCGCGCATGTCGTCGTCGAGCACCGAAAAGAGCCGCATGTCGCGGATCAGGCTCGGCGACAGGTACTGCGCGATGAAGCTCTCGTCCTTGAAGTTGCGCATCGCGTAGTGCATCGCCGGCAGCCACGGAGTGCCCGCGATCTCGGGAAACCACTTGTAGTCTTCCTCCGTCGGCGCTTCGCAGATCCGCCGGATGTCGCTCATCATCGAAAAGCCGAGCGCGTACGGGTTGATCCCGCTGTAGTACGGCTTCGTGACGGGCGGCTGGTAGACCACGTTGCTGTGCGAATGCAGGAACTCCATCATGAAGCTGTCTTCCAGCTTCCCCTGGTTGTACAGCGTATTCAGCAGCGTGTAGTGCCAGAACGTCGCCCAGCCTTCGTTCATCACCTGCGTCTGCCGTTGCGGGTAGAAATACTGGCCGATCTTGCGCACGATGCGGATCACTTCCCGCTCCCACGGTTCGAGCAGCGGCGCATTCTTTTCCGCGAAATACAGCAGGTTCTCCTGCGGCTCGGGCGGATAGCGGTCTTCCTGCTCCTCCATCAGCTCGGGCTTCTTGCCCGGCAGCGTGCGCCACAGTTCGTTCACCTGCGACTGCAGGTACGCCTCGCGCTCGCGCCGCAGCGCGGCCTCCTTCGACAGCGAAGGCTTCTGCGGCCGCTTGTAGCGGTCGACGCCGTAGTTCATCAGCGCATGGCACGAATCGAGCAGTTCCTCGACACGATCGAGACCGTAGCGCTCCTCGCATTCCGCGACGTAGTTCTTCGCATACACGAGATAGTCGATGATCGCGTGCGCGTCGGTCCACAGCCGGAACAGGTAGTTGCCCTTGAAGAACGAGTTGTGCCCGTACGCCGCGTGCGCGATGACGAGCGCCTGCATCGTCATCGTGTTCTCTTCCATCAGGTACGCGATGCACGGGTTCGAGTTGATGACGATTTCGTACGCGAGGCCCATCTGGCCGCGGCGGTAGCTCTTCTCGGTCGACAGGAAGTGCTTGCCGAACGACCAGTGACGGTAGTTGACGGGCATCCCGACCGACGCATACGCGTCCATCATCTGCTCGGCGCTGATCAGTTCGAGCTGGATCGGGTAGATGTCGAGCTCGTATTGTTCGGCGACCTGCGAGATGTGCGTGTCGTATTCCTCGAGCAATTCGAACGTCCAGTCGGACGGGCACGGCAGCGGCTTGCGTTCGGCAACGTTCATACGCGCTTCCTTTTGCCCTGGGCCGGGCAAATCGGCGGCCGGCGGCGGCGGTTCGGCCTGCCCGCGTTGCTGCGGTGCGGCAGGGCCGGCCGTGTCGTCGCCGGAAGGGCGCGGCGCATAGCCGCGCGACTCGTTGTGCAGATGGCGGGTCGTCATGACATTTCCACCTGCTTTTCGAACAATTCGCGAAACACCGGGTAAATGTCGGCAGCCGATTCCACTTTTTTCATCGCGAGATGCGGCTGAGACAGGGCCAGTTGCGCGTATTCCAGCCACAGGTTCTGCTCTTCCGGCGCGACCTGGATATACGCGAAGTAACGCACCTTCGTGAGGATATCCTCTTCCAGGATTTTGCGACACTTGGGCGAATCGTCAGTCCAGTTGTCGCCGTCGGACGCCTGCGCGCCGTAGATGTTCCACTCCGTCGGCGAGTAGCGCTCGTTCATCACCTTGCGCATCAGCTCGAGCGCACTCGACACCACCGTGCCGCCGCTCTCGGTCGAATGGAAGAAGGTGTCCTCGTCGACTTCCTCGGCACGCGTGTGGTGGCGGATGAACACCACCTCGATGCGCTCGTAGTTACGCTTGAGGAACAGGTAAAGCAGGATGAAGAAGCGCTTCGACAGATCCTTGCGCTGCTCGTCCATCGAGCCCGACACGTCCATCAGGCAGAACATCACGGCCTGGCTCGAGGGTTGCGGCTGCTTCACGCGGTTGATGTAGCGCAGGTCGAACGGATCGATGAACGGAATCCGCCAGATGCGCCCCTTCAGGTGATGGATCTCGGCCTCGAGCACCGCGATCTCCGCGCGCCGGTCTTCCGGGTCGCTCTTCATCGCCTCGAGCTGCGCCTCCAGCTCTCGCAGTTCGTTGACGAGCGGCGAGCCGAGCGCGATGCGACGCCCGAGTGCGCTGCGCAGCGAACGCACGACGTCGATGTTGTTCGGCGTGCCTTCCGCCGACCATCCCGCGCGCACGTTCTTCCAGCTCGGCACCGTCAGCAGGTGCGTCTTCACGAGGCGAGGCAGTTCGAGATCGTCGAAGAAGTACTGCATAAACTCGTCGCGCGACAACTCGAACACGAAGTCGTCCTGCCCTTCGCCCTCGTTGCTCGCCTGACTGCCTCCGCCGCCCGAGCCGCCCTGCGGGCGCGGGATCTTGTCGCCGCGCACGTAGTCCTCGTTGCCGGGGTGCACGTATTCACGACGCCCGCCAGGCGCGTGCCGGAAATTCGGCTCCGCGATGTCCTTGCGCGGGATCGTGATGCTCTGCGTGCTCTGGATATCCTTGATGCTACGGTCGCGCACCGCGTCGGACACGGCACGACGAATGTAGTTCTTGACGCGACGCAGAAAGCGTTCGCGGTTGGCGATACTCTTGTTCTTGCCGGCCAGCCTGCGGTCGATGATTTGATGAAGCACTCCCGGTCTCCCGCTCGAAAGTCGATCTGCCGGGGCACTCGCCGCGCATGCCGTCTGCCGTCATGCGGGCGGCGCCTCTGAAAGCGCCCGTACGGTCTCGCCGTACGGGCGCGGTACCGCGCGCGTCATGATGACTTGCGCACGCGCAGGTACCAGTCGCAAAGCAGCCTCACCTGCTTCGGCGTATAGCCCTTCGCGACCATCCGGTTCACAAAGTCCTCATGCTTGCGCTGCTCCTCCGCCGAACCCTTCGCGTTGAACGAAATCACCGGCAACAGTTCCTCGGTATTCGAGAACATCTTCTTCTCGATCACGACGCGCAACTTCTCGTAGCTCGTCCACACGGGGTTCTTGCCGGCGTTCGCCGCCCGTGCACGCAACACGAAGTTCACGATCTCGTTGCGGTAATCCTTCGGATTACTGATGCCGGCCGGCTTCTCGATCTTCTCCAGCTCCGCGTTGAGCGCGGCGCGGTCGAAGCTCTCGCCCGTATCGTGATCGCGGAATTCCTGGTCCTGGATCCAGAAGTCCGCATACGTGACGTAGCGGTCGAAGATGTTCTGGCCGTACTCCGAATACGACTCGAGGTAGGCCGTCTGGATCTCCTTGCCGATGAAATCCGCGTAGCGCGACGCCAGTACGTCCTTCACGAAGGACAGATACTTCTGCTCGGTTTCCGGCGGGAACTGCTCGCGTTCGATCTGCTGCTCGAGCACGTACATCAGGTGCACGGGGTTGGCCGCGACCTCGCTCGAATCGAAGTTGAACACGCGCGACAGGATCTTGAACGCGAAGCGTGTCGACACGCCCGTCATCCCTTCGTCCACGCCCGCGTAGTCGCGGTATTCCTGGTACGACTTCGCCTTTGGATCGGTATCCTTGAGGTTTTCGCCGTCGTACACCTGCATCTTCGAGAACAGGCTCGAATTCTCCGGCTCGTGCAGGCGCGACAGCACCGAGAACTGCGACATCATCTTCAGCGTGCCCGGTGCGCAGACGGCCTCGGCCAGCGACGAGTTGCGGATCAGCTTCTCGTAGATCTTGGTCTCTTCCGATACGCGCAGGCAGTACGGCACCTTCACGACGAAGATCCGGTCGAGCAGTGCCTCGTTGTTGCGGTTGTTGCGGAACGCCTTCCATTCCGACTCGTTCGAGTGCGCGAGGATGATCCCGTCGAACGGAATCGCGCCGAAGCCCTCGGTGCCCTTGAAGTTGCCTTCCTGCGTGGCGGTGAGCAACGGGTGCAACACCTTGATCGGCGCCTTGAACATTTCGACGAACTCGAGCAGGCCCTGGTTCGCCAGGCACAGGCCACCGGAGTAGCTGTACGCGTCGGCGTCGTCCTGCGCGTACTGTTCGAGCTTGCGGATATCGACCTTGCCGACCAGCGACGAGATGTCCTGGTTGTTCTCGTCACCGGGCTCCGTCTTCGCGATCCCGATCTGCCGCAGGATCGACGGATAACGACGCACCACGCGGAACTGGCGGATGTCGCCGTTGTATTCGTGCAGGCGCTTGACGGCCCACGGACTCAGAATGTTTTTCAGGTAGCGGCGCGGAATGCCGTACTGTTCCTCGAGGATCGGGCCGTCTTCGTCGTAGTCGAACAGCCCGAGCGGCGATTCGTTGACGGGCGAACCCTTCAGCGAATAGAACGGCACGCGCTCCATCAGTTGCTTCAGACGCTCGGCGATCGACGACTTGCCGCCGCCCACCGGGCCAAGCAGATAGAGGATCTGCTTCTTCTCTTCGAGCCCTTGCGCAGCGTGACGGAAATATGCGACCACCTGCTCGATCACTTCCTCCATTCCGTAGAACTCACGGAACGCGGGATAGACCTTGATGACCTTGTTCGCGAAGATCCGCGACAGGCGCGGATCGTTGCGGGTATCGATGTGTTCAGGTTCCCCGATTGCTGCCAGCATGCGTTCACCAGCCGTCGCGTACGCGGATGGATCGTTCTTGCAGAGCGCGAGATACTCCTCCAGCGAGAGCTCTTCCTCTCGCGTTTTTTCGAAGCGGTTCGCGAAGCTGCTGTAAATATCCATGCTACCTCCCTCGCCTGAGTCTGAAGACGTGCCTGCCTTCGTACGACTGCGCAGAAGCAAGCGCGTTCGAATTCATCCTAAACCCTTTCTTATTTTTTTTCACGAACTCTTCGTATGAAGTTCGTCATTCTCGACAACACCGCTTGGACAACGCATTTCGTCGTTTTACAATCGATCTCCCGAGCCGCAGAAACTGCATCCGTCGCGTCTCGTCGAACAACGGAACGTCTTGTGCGTTGGACACATCCGACGTCGTCACTTCCCCCTTCATCCCTATACGTTCGAGCAGCCGTTTGCGACGACACGTTGCGCGCGCCGTTACAAATTTTTTTCGCAGCGCCCTTACGGAGATACCCGTACGACGGATGCGGGAACTTCACTCGCACCTGTGCGCAACTTCCGTCGATGCAGATCGCTCGATGCACGCAACCCTGCACGATCGTCGTTCATGTACGTCGACTGTCACATTTCTCCGCCGCAGAAACAACGACGCCCGCATGTTGCGGGCGTCGTTCGCTACCAAATGGGGATAGATGCGCGGCACGCGCGAATCAGAAGGTTTCCCAGTCGTCCGTGCCACCGGTAGCGGCCGCCTGCGCGGGCGCAGCGGCGGCCGCGACGGGCTTGCGCACCGGTGCCGCCGCAGCCGCGCGTTTCGGCGGGGCATCGCGATCGTCGCGCGCAGCAGCGACAGGCGCGGCAACCGCCGCGGAAGGCGCACGCGGCGCGTGACGCACCGCAACCGGTGCCGCGGCACCCGGCCGCGACGTGTCGTCGGCGAGCTGGAATACCGCTGCCGTTTCACGCAGGCGCCCGGCCTGTTCGTCGAGCGACTGCGCGGCGGCCGCGGCTTCCTCGACGAGCGCCGCGTTCTGCTGCGTGACCTCGTCCATCTGCGCGACCGCGCGCGCCACCTGGTCGATCCCGCCGCTCTGCTCCTCGGATGCCGCCGCGATCTCGCCCATGATGTCCGTCACGCGCTGCACCGCGCCGATCACGTCGCTCATCGTGCGCCCTGCCTCGTCGACCAGCGTGGAACCCGACCGGATGCGCTCCACCGACGCGTCGATCAGCACCTTGATCTCCTTGGCCGCGGCCGACGAACGCTGGGCCAGGCTGCGCACCTCGCCCGCGACGACCGCGAAACCGCGGCCTTCCTCGCCGGCCCGCGCGGCTTCCACCGCTGCATTCAGCGCAAGAATGTTGGTCTGGAACGCGATTCCCTCGATGATCGCGATGATGTCCGCGATCTTCGCCGAGCTGTCGTTGATCTCGCCCATCGTGCCGACCACCTGGCCGACCACCGTATTGCCCTTGTTTGCAATCTCCGACGCATTCGCGGCCAGCGAACTCGCTTGGCGTGCATTGTCTGCGTTCTGCTTCACGGTGCCGGTCAGCTGCTCCATGCTCGACGCGGTTTCCTGCAGCGCCGCGGCCTGCTCCTCGGTGCGCGACGACAGGTCGATGTTGCCGGCCGCAATCTGGCGCGCCGCGGTCGCGATCGACTCGCTGCCGCCGCGCACGGTGCGCACCGTCTCGACGAGCCCGCGCTGCATCTTGCCGAGGCCCTCGAGAAGCTGGCCCATCTCGTCACGCCGGTCCACGACGATCGGCCGGCGCAGGTCGCCGGCGGCAATCGCGTCGAAATGCGCGAGCGCGTCGGCAATCGGGCGGCCGATCGCGCGGCTCAGCGTCAGCCACGACACCACCGCGGCAGCGAAGCCGGCCACCAGCGCGACGATCGCCAGCACACGCAGCGTCTCGTACACCGATTCCGCATGATCGAAGTTGGCTTGCGCGTCACTGAACTGGTAGTTGCGCAACGCCTCGCTCGCCGTCGAGAGGTCGGTGTAGCGCGCCTGGAGCTGCTTGGCGCCGTCGCCGATGCGGTCGGCCTGATTCGCCCCGAGCACGCTCGCGAACGCGTCGCACTCGTGCTGCAACGCCTGCCGCTTCGCGGCGACGTCCTGTGCGATGCGATCCTCCTCCGGGCCGCGCGGCAACGCGAGATACTTTTGCCACCAGGTGTCCGACTGCGCGCGCATCCCGCGGCTTCGCTCGATGGCAGCCGCCGCATCGGGCGTACCGGCCAGGAGCGCCGCCCGGTCGAGGGCTAGGCGTTCGCGCGCCGAATAGATCTCGGCAAGCGAGACATCGACCGCGCTTGGCATCTGATTCTTGAAGATCTCGCGCGTCGTGCCGTTCGCGCGCGTCATTCCATACACGCCGAGCCCACCGATCACACCGAGGAGCACCGCCAGAAACGCCATCGTGAAACCGATGCGCGCACGAATCGTCAGGTTTTTGAACGCCATCATCCTTCCTGTGTTGCGTCGTGATGGACGGGACGGACCCGTCGCTTCGAAGCATTGCTTCACCTGATGCATTTACGACCATGCATCGCACAACTTGATGGCGTTTCCGCTATTTTTTCGAATTATTCGTCTGTTTATTACAAATAGCTGAACGAAAATGCGTGCATCGCCGTGCACTAGAGCGCACATCGATGGAAGGCCCTCCGTCGCCGGCGCGCATCGCGGATACGCGGCCGGCCGTCGTTTGCGACGAACCGGCTGCGATGCGTGATCAGGCCCTATCCGGCCAGTTCGGCAAGCGTGGGAATCGACGGTTGCGCGCCCGCCCGCGTGACCGACAGTGCCGCCGCGCGTTGCGCGAAACGGATCGCGGTGTCGACGTCCGCCCCGGCCGCGAGCCGCGCGGAAAAGCCGCCGATGAAGGTATCGCCGGCCGCCGTCGTGTCGACGGCCTGCACGGCCGGCGCCGGATAATGCCGCGCGGCGCCGTCGGCCGTCAGCGCAAGCACGCCGCGCGCCCCCAGCGTGACCAGCACGTTGCGCGCGCCGCCAGCCTGCAGCGCGCGGGCGGCGGCTTCCGCCTCCGCCGGGTCGCGCACCGGCAGCGCGGTCAACGCGGCCGCCTCGACCTCGTTCGGGATCAGGTAATCGACGAGCGGCAGCCAGCCGTCCGGCAGCGGCGCGACGGCCGGGGCCGGATTGAGCACCACCGTGCGGCCGAGCCGACGTCCGGCCGACAGCGCCGCGAACACCGCATCCGGCGGCGTCTCGAGCTGACAGATCACGACGTCGGCCGACGCCAGCGCGGCCTCGTGCCGCGCGACCGTATCGGTCGTGACCTCGCCATTGCCGCCCGCGACGATCACGATCGCGTTCTGGCTCGCATCGTCGACGACGATCAGCGCGACGCCGGTCGACGCCGACGCGCTCGTCGCGAGCCCCGCGCAGTCGATCCCCTCGGCTTCGAGGCCCGCACGCAGTGCCGCGCCGTGCGCATCCGCGCCGACGCAGCCGATCATCGCGACCTGCGCGCCGAGCCGCGCGGCAGCGACGGCCTGGTTGCCGCCCTTGCCGCCCGCCGCCTGCGCGAACGCATGACCGGCGAGCGTTTCACCGGGCAGCGGCAGGCGCGGCGCACGCACGACGAGATCCATGTTGAGACTGCCGACCACCGTTACGCGGCCGGCGCCCGCTGCGGGCGCCGTCATGCGCGACCGCCGGAAGCCGGCGGCTCGCGGTAGATCGCCGTCGATTCACGCAGCACGAGACGCGGCGACACGACGCGACGGCGGCTCGGCACGGCCGACGAGCCGCCGCCGATCCGCTCGATCAGGGTCTGCGCCGCCATTTCGCCGAGCGCGCGCACCGACTGGCCGACCGTCGACAGCGCCGGATAGGTGTAGCGGGAGAATTCGATGTCGTCGAATCCGATGATCGAACAGTCGTCGGGCACGCGCATGCCGCGCTCGGCCGCCGCACGCAGCGCGCCGACGCCCATCAGGTCGTTGCCCGCGAAGATCGCGCTCGGCCGCACCGATTCGAACAGCCGCGACGCCGCGTGATAACCGCCGAGGCACGAGAAGTCGCTTTCCGCGATCGCGCCCGGCACGATGTCGACACCGCGCTCGGCCATCGCACGGATGAAACCGTGCACGCGCATCGCGCTGACCGCCGTGTCGGTCGGCCCCGTGATGCAGCCGATCTTCGCGTGCCCGAGCTCGAGCAGGTGGCGCGTCGCCAGGTACGCGCCGCGCTCGTGGTCGATCTGCACGAGGTCGGCCGCGAGCCCCTCGATGTTGCGATCGACGACGACGAGCGGCGCATGGATGTCCGCAAGCGTCTGCGCGAGCACCGCATCCTCGCCCGCCGACGCGACGATCAGCCCGTCGATGCGCTTTTCCTGCAGCACGCGCAGGTAGTTGCGCTGCTTCACGGGATCGTCGTCCGAGTTGCAGAAGAACACGCAATAGCCATTGGCCGCGCACTGATCCTCGATGCCGCGCGCAAGTTCCGCGAAATACGGATTCGTGCTGTTCGGCACGACGAGGCCGATGGTCGCCGTCGCACGCGCCTTCAGCGAGCGCGCCACGGCCGACGGCACGTAATTCAGCTCGCGGATTGCGCCCTCGACCTTCGCACGCACATCCGCAGACACCGGCCGCGAGTTGTTCACCACGTGCGAGACGGTCGTAAACGACACGCCCGCCATGGCTGCCACATCCTTGATCGTCGCCATTTCCCGTTTCTCTCTGGTCTGTTCTGTCTGTCTTTCTACCGCACGCGCGTGCGCCGGCTGCGATACGTATCGAGCACGACTGCCACCACGATCACCGCGCCGGTGATGATCCGTTTCGTCGGCTCGTTCGCGCCGATCTGCGCCAGCCCCGCGGCCAGCACCGAGATGATCAACACGCCGAAGAACGTGCTGATCACCGAGCCGCGCCCGCCCATCAGGCTCGTGCCGCCGATCACGACGGCCGCGATCACCTGCAGTTCGAGGCCGACGCCCGCGTTCGGGTCGGCCGCCTCGAGCCGCGAAATCTGGAACAGCGACGCGAGCCCCGCGAGCGCGCCCATCAGCGCGAATACGAGAATTTTATACGGCCTCGGGTTAACCCCGGCAAGTCGGACGGCTTCTTCGTTCGTGCCGATCCCGACGAGATAGCGTCCGAACACGGTGCGCGTCAGCACGAACTGGGCCGCGATCATCACCGCGACCGCGATCAGGAACGCCGGCGAGATGCCGAGCGCGATCGGGTTCGACAGGAAATCGAACGCGTCGCCGATATAGGCGGTGCGCGAATTCGTCAGCTGGTACGCGAGGCCGCGTGCGGCCTCCAGCACGCCGAGCGACACGATGAACGACGGAATCCGCCAGCCGACCGTGACCGCGCCCGTCAGCGCGCCCGTGACGGTCGCGACCGCGATGCCGATCAGCGCGGCCGGCAGCGGCCCCCACTGCCATTTCAGCGCGGCGACGCTGACCATCGACGCGGCGAGCGCGAGCACCGAGCCGACCGACAGGTCGATCCCGGCGATGATCAGCACGAAGGTCATCCCGACCGACATCACGACGAGATCGGGAATCTGGTTCGCGATCGTGCTGAACGTATCGTAGGTCAGGAAATGCGAGCTCAGCGTCGAAAACAGCACGATCATCGCGGCAAGCGCGCCGGCGAGCCCGAGATAGTTCGACAGGCCGAGCCGCGTGCCGGACAGCGTGCGCGCGCGGCGCCCCGTCACGTCCTGCTGCGCGCCTGCGTCGGTCGGGGATACGGGAGGCTGGGTCATTGCTGTCGTCCTGTCGTCGAAGTGCCCGGAGCGGCGCCTTGCGCCTGCCCCGCGTCCGGATGCCGTGCGCCGTCCGGCGGCGTCTCGCGGCCGAAGCCGGCGAACGCCGCGGCCAGCAGTGCATCCTGGGTCCAGTTGCCGCGCTCGAACACGGCGGTCACGCGCCCGGCCGACATCACGCCGATCCGGTCGCAGATCAGCATCAGCTCACGCAGGTCGCTCGACACGACGACGAGCGCGCGGCCTTCGCGCGCGAGCGCGCCCATCAAAGTGTAGATCTCGAACTTCGCGCCGACGTCGATCCCGCGCGTCGGCTCGTCGAACAGCAGCACGCCCATGTCGCGCGCGAGCCAGCGGCCGATCACGACCTTCTGCTGATTACCGCCCGACAGCTCGCCGACCGCCTGCGCCGCACCGTGCGTGCGGATTCGCAGCGCGTCGATCTGCTGCTCGGCGAGCGCCGTTTCACGCGCGCTGTCGACGATGCCGCCGCGCGCCAGCCGGTCGAGCTGGCCGAGCGACACGTTCGCGGTGATCGACTGCGTGAGCAGCAACCCTTCGCCCTTGCGATCCTCGGTGATCAGCGCGATGCCGTGCTTCACCGCCTCCACGGGCGAGCCGATCCGCACCGGCTTCGGCGGCTGGCCGATCGCGATCGTTCCCGCATCCGGCGCATCCGCGCCGTAGATCAGCCGCAGCAGTTCGGTACGTCCCGCGCCGATCAGCCCCGAGATCCCGAAGATCTCGCCCGCGCGCACCTCGAGCGACACGTCGCGCACCGCCGTCCCGCGGGCGAGGCCCGACACGACGAGCCGCGGTGCGCCGATACGGCGCTCGCCGAGATCGATGTGCTCGCCGATCTCGCGCCCGACCATCAGCGTGACGAGCCCGTCGGACGTCGTCGCCGCCATGTCGCCCGCATGGACGAGCCGGCCGTCGCGCAGTACCGCGACCCGCTCGGCGACACGCGCGAGCTCCTCGAGCCGATGCGAGATGTAGATGATCGCGACCCCGCGTGCCTTCAGCCGGTCGATCTGCTCGAACAGCAGCTCGACTTCACGCGCGGTCAGCATCGCGGTCGGTTCGTCGAGAATCAGCACGCGGCAGTCGCCGATCAGGTTGCGCGCGATCTCGACCATCTGCTGATGGCCGATGCCGAGCGCGCCCACCGGCGTATCGGGATCGACCGTGTCAAGCCCGACCTGGGCCATCGCGGCCCGCGCGTCGTCGCGCAACCGCGCACGATCGATGATCCCGAAGCGCCGCGGCAGGCGGTTCAGGAACAGGTTTTCGGCGACCGTCAGGGTCGGCAGCAGGTTCAGCTCCTGCATCACCATGCGCACGCCGAGCGCCTCGGCCTGCGTCCGGCTCGCCGGCGCATAGGGCTGGCCGCCCAGCTGCATCGTGCCGGCGGTCGGCTCGACGAGCCCGCCGATGATCTTCGACAGCGTGCTCTTGCCGGCGCCGTTCTCGCCCGTCAACGCAAGCGCGTGGCCCGCGTCGAGCGTCAGCGTGACCTCGGCGAGCACGGGTTCGGCATAGGTCTTGCCGATGCCGGATACGGACAGCACGGGAGCGGCTGCGCGGGAGGGTTGGGAAGTCGGGTCCATCGCGATCCTGATTGCGGCCGCGCGCACGCGGCGCGCGGGTATGACGCTCACAAGTGCATGTGCATGCAGTGGCCGTGATCGCGCTCACCCCTGATAACGGCCGCCGCGCCCGATTCTTGAGGGCGGCGGCCGTATCGGGGTTGCGTCACTTCGTCACGAGATCCACCGGCGTCTCGACCACGCCCGACATGTCGGCCTGCTTGCGATGCTCGGAGATCGCCTTGAGCGCCGTGTCGATGCCGAACACGGCCTGCTTCGCCGCGTACTGATCGGCCGTCGCGAGCACGCGGCCGTCCTTCAGCATCGGCTTGATCGCGTTGATGTTGTCGTAGCCGACCACGAACACCTTGCCCTGCTTGCCGGCCGCGCGCACGGCCGACACGGCGCCGATCGCCATGTTGTCGTTGCCGCACAGCAGCGCCTTCAGGTTCGGGTATTCGTTGAGCATCGCGGCCGCGACCGCATTGCCCTTGTCGATCTCCCATTCACCGGACTGCACCGATACGACCTTCATCCCGCCCGCCTTCATCGCATCCTCGAAGCCGGCCGTGCGCTGCTGCGCATTGGTCGTCGTCGACACGCCCTCGACGATGCCGACCTGGTCGCCCGCCTTCAGCCGCTTCGCGAGGTAATCGCCGATCTTGCGCGCGCCCTTGCGGTTGTCCGGGCCGACGAACGGTACGTTCAGGTTCTTCGATTTGAGCACGTCGGGATCGAGCCGGTTGTCGATGTTCACGACGATGATGCCGGCGTCGACCGCCTTCTTCACGACCGGCACGAGCGCCTTCGAATCGGCCGGCGCGAGCACGATCGCGTCGACCTTCGACACGATCATCTGCTCGACGATGCGGATCTGGTTCGCGGTGTCGGTCTCGTCCTTGATGCCGTTGGTGATCAGGTCGAACTGGTTCGCGTTGTGCTTCTGGTATTCCTTCGCGCCCGTTTCCATCGTCAGGAAGAACTCGTTGGCGAGCGACTTCATCACGAGCGCGACCTTCGGCTTGGCCGATGATTGCGCATGGACGGCCGGTGCGGCGGCAACCGCGACGGCGGCGAGCGCGGCGGTCAGGAAGCGACGGCGAAAGAGGACATTCATACACATCTCCTGGCGACCGGCCCCAAGGACCGGACTATTGTTTGACTGTTGTTTTAATGTGAGCAAACGTTTGCGCCACACTACCCAGGCAATGGCCATCGATGCTGCTGTCGGTACCACGGAATGGAAGCGAGGCAGACGGCCGACTGCCTGACGCGTGCTGTTGTTTACGCGCCGCCGCCGGCGGGAAGCCGGCGGAGTGAAGGCTATGCTGTACCGATTCGCGTCGGCGCGCAACCTGTCTGATCAATATTTAAGGGTTTATTCGGAGCGCGTGTCACGCCGGATCCCGCGGCGCCGGCTCGTCTTCATCGGCTGACGGCGGCTCGCCGAAGCGGTTCGCATGCGGCGTGCCGGCGATGAAGCCGTTCATCACGAACAACGCGAGCGCGCCGACGATCGGCACGAACACCAACAGCATCCACCATCCCGACTTGTCGATGTCGTGCAGCCGCTTCACACCGACCGCAATCGACGACCACGCCGCGACGACGGCGACCACGATGAGCACCAGCATCGCCAGCAACGGCAGATCGTCATCCGGCGAGCGGTGCGAATCCGCATCGAAAAACACGCTGAGCAACGCGGAAACCAGTGCGTAGATCCACCACGGCAGGCGTCCGATCCGGCCTTCGAAGGAAAAGAGAAACCATTTCAGGTTCATTGTTTACCTCGTCGTCACGCGTGTTGCGTGCTGTGCGCCATGCTGCCGAATGTGTCCGAACGGGCAATCCGCGTGCGTTGTGTTGCGAATGCGAACGGGCTGTCGGCCATGTGCCCCACGCTTCGTTCCGGCGTCGCGCAGGGTGTCGTTGAAGCGGGCCGGCCAGTCGGGATGGTGCCGGAGAGTCGCGGCAACACCCGTCAGCCGGTATTCACGCGCATTGAATCACAGACAAGGAGAAACGGGGCGGCCGGTATGCAGGATGGCAAGGCCCGATGCGAGGCGCTCGAACGTGCCGTCTTGATTTCTCGCTGGCAGGCGAGCGCATGTCGTGCGCCGGGTGCGGGGATGAATCGGCGGGAAACCGCAATTGCGGCCGGTGATTCGGTGAGTCTGGGTCGAACAACCAGGCGGCGGCAGATCGCCTGCCGCCGCCTGATGCATGACGGGACGTCGCGCCATCCGCGGTGATCGCGCGGACGGCGCAGGACGTACTGTCGTCAAACGGCTTCGCGCAACAGCCCCGCGATTTCCGCTTCGTTCAGGTGCGGCGCGAACATCTCGATCAGCCGGTACGCATACGCACGCAGGAATGCGCCCTTGCGCAGGCCGACCCGCGTCGTGCTCGCCTCGAACAGGTGCTGCGTATCGAGCGCGACGAGCCCCGTGTCGCGCTGCGGATCGTAGGCCATCGCCGCGACGACGCCGATCCCCATCCCGAGCTCGACATAGGTCTTGATCACGTCGGCATCGATCGCGGTCAGCACGACGTCGGGCACGGCACCCGCCTGCGTGAATGCCTGGTCGATGTGCGAGCGGCCCGTGAAGTCCTGGTCGTACGTGATGATCGGGTACTCGGCGATTTCCTCGAGCGTCAGGTTCGCGCGACCGACGAGCGGATGGCCCTTCGGCACGACGACCGTGTGGTGCCACGAATAGCACGGGAACGTGACGATGTCCGGATAGCGGTCGAGCGCTTCGGTCGAGATGCCGAGATCGGCCTCGCCGTTCAGGATCATCTGCGCGATCTGCTGCGGGCTGCCCTGGCGCAGCGCGAGATGGACCTTCGGGAACACGTCGGTAAACTGCCGGATCACCTTCGGCAGCGCGTAGCGCGCCTGCGTGTGCGTCGTCGCGACGACGAGGTGGCCGCTGTCCTGGTCTGCGAACTGGCGCGCGACGCGGCGCAGGTTCTCGGCATCGAGCAGCATCCGCTCGATCAGCTGGTGCACGGCCTTGCCGGGCTCCGTGAGCCCCGTCAGCCGCTTGCCGCGCCGGATGAAGATATCGACGCCCAGTTCATCCTCGAGATCCTTGATCTGCTTGGACACGCCGGACTGCGACGTGTACAGCACGTTCGCGACTTCCGTCAGGTTCATGTTCTGGCGCACCGCTTCGCGCACGAACCGCAATTGCTGAAAATTCATGGGTATGCCTCTTAGGCTGTCGTTGTTTGATTGTCTGATCGGAGCGCGCTCCGCCCCCTGCCCTGCATTCTGGCGTCAACGCGCGGGAAACACACGCACCGCGCGCGGCACGGCCGTCGCACCGTCGCCGACCTGCAGCGACAGCGCACGCCATGCGTCGCGATCGAGTTCCGCCTCGAGCGCGCCGCCCGCGCGCGCCTCGAGCTCCACGCGCACCGAACCGCCGAGCGGAATCACGCGGCGCACGTCCACCGCGATGCCGTCGCGGTGCCCTTCACCGGCCGGCCAGAGCTGCAGGTCGTGCGGCCGCACGTACGCGTTCGCCGGTCCCGCGAAATCGGCATCGACCTCGATCGGCGCAGCCGCGCCCTCGGCCACGAAGCCGCGCCCGGCGACCGTGCCCGGCAGCCGGTTGGCCGCACCGAGGAACTCGTAGACGAACGCGCTCTGCGGATGATCGTAGACGTCCTGCGGGCTGCCGACCTGCTCGACGTGGCCGCGGTTCAGCACGACGATGCGGTCCGCGACTTCCAGCGCCTCCTCCTGGTCGTGCGTGACGAAGATCGTCGAGATGTGCAGGTCGTCGTGCAGACGGCGCAGCCAGCCGCGCAGTTCCTTGCGGACCTTCGCGTCGAGCGCGCCGAACGGCTCGTCGAGCAGCAGCACCTTCGGCTCGACCGCGAGCGCGCGGGCGAGCGCGATGCGCTGGCGCTGGCCGCCCGACAGTTCCGACGGATAACGCTGCGCGAGCCAGTCGAGCTGCACGAGCTTCAGCAACTCGTGCACCTTGTCGCGGATCGCGCTTTCCGACGGCCGCTCGCGGCGCGGCTTCACGCGCAGCCCGAACGCGACGTTCTCGAACACGGTCATGTGGCGGAACAGCGCGTAGTGCTGGAACACGAACCCG
Source organism: Burkholderia sp. 572 (assembly GCF_040545135.1). Lineage (NCBI taxonomy): Bacteria > Pseudomonadati > Pseudomonadota > Betaproteobacteria > Burkholderiales > Burkholderiaceae > Burkholderia > Burkholderia sp. 572. The sequence continues at coordinate 194,315 of NZ_JBEPLH010000004.1, forward strand.
ACCTGCCGATCGCGCGCGCCGACCGACGCGACATCGAGCCCCTGCAGCACGACCTGGCCGGCGTCCGCGTGCTCGAGGCCCGCGATCACGCGCAGCAGCGTGGTCTTGCCGCAGCCGGACGGCCCGAGCAGCGCGACCAGTTCGCCGGGCGGGAAGTCGAGCGACACGTTGTCGAGCGCCGTGAAATCGCCGAAGCGCTTCTGAAGGTTACGGACGGTGATACCCATTCTGGTTGCCTCTTTACGATTTCGACGAAACGGCGGCGGGGCCGGCGTGTGCGGGAACGGTGTCGCTCGCGCCGGCCAGTTCGGCGGCGAGATGACGCTCGGCGATCAGTTTCAGGGCGAGCGTGACGAGCGCGAGCAGCGCGAGCACCGACGCCACCGCGAACGCTGCCGCAAAGTTGTACTCGTTGTACAGGATCTCGACGTGCAGCGGCATCGTGTCGGTCACGCCGCGGATGTGGCCCGATACGACCGACACCGCGCCGAACTCGCCCATCGCACGCGCGTTGCACAGGATCACGCCGTACAGCAAACCCCACTTCACGTTCGGCAGCGTCACGCGGCGGAAGATCTGCCAGCCCGACGCGCCGAGCACGCGCGCGGCTTCTTCCTCGTCGGTGCCTTGCGCCTGCATCAGCGGAATCAGCTCGCGCGCGACGAACGGGAACGTGACGAAGATCGTCGCGAGCACGATGCCCGGCACCGCGAAGATGATCTGCACGTCGTGCGCCTGCAGCCACGGCCCGAGCCAGCCCTGCGCGCCGAACAGCAGCACGTACACGAGACCCGAGATCACCGGCGACACCGAGAACGGCAGGTCGATCAGCGTCGTCAGCAGCGCCTTGCCGCGGAATTCGAATTTCGCGATCGCCCACGACGCGCACACGCCGAACACGAGGTTCAGCGGTACGGCGATCACAGCGACGGTCAGCGTCAGCTTGATCGCCGACCACGCGTCGGGATCGGCCAGCGATTCGAGATAGAAGCCGACACCTTTTCTCAGCGCCTCGACGAACACCGCGGCGAGCGGCACGACGAGGAAGAACGCAAGGAACGCCAGCGCGATGCCCGTGAGCAGCCAGCGCACGACGCGCGACTCGCTGACGGGGTCGAGCCGCTTCGCGGCGCGCCCTTGCTCGGCCGAAGACGGGGTTTTCAGCACGACGGTGGCCTCCTGGCTCATTGCTGGCCTCCTGCTGCGGCGGCGGTGACGGTAGCAGGCGCGGGACCGCTCGCACCCTTGCTCGTGCGGCGCTGCAGATACCACTGCAGCGTGTTGATCAGCAGCAGCATCAGGAACGACACGACGAGCATCACGACCGCCAGCGCGGTCGCGCCCGCGTAGTCGTACTGCTCGAGCTTCGTGATGATGAGCAGCGACGTGATCTCGGATTTCATCGGCACGTTGCCGGCGATGAAGATCACCGAACCGTATTCACCGAGCGCACGCGCGAACGCGAGCGCGAACCCGGTGAGGAGCGCCGGCAGCACGGCCGGCAGCACGACGCGGCGGAACGTCAGCCAGCGCGACGCGCCCAGGCACGCGGCCGCCTCTTCCTGCTCGCGCTCGAAATCCTCGAGCACCGGCTGCACGGTGCGCACGACGAACGGCAGCCCGATGAAGGTCAGCGCGACCAGCACGCCGGCCGGCGTGAACGCGATCTTGATGCCGAGCGGCGCGAGATACTGGCCGACCCAGCCGTTGGTCGCATAGACAGCCGCGAGCGAGATGCCGGCAACCGACGTCGGCAGCGCGAACGGCAGGTCGACGATCGCATCGACGAGGCGCTTGAACGGGAACGTGTAGCGCACGAGCACCCATGCGACGAGGAAGCCGAACACGGCGTTGATCAGCGCGCCGCCGAGTGCGGACGTGAACGTCAGCCGGTACGACGCGAGCACGCGCGGCGACGCGACGGCGGTGACGAACTGGTCCCACGACAGCGTCGCGGTCTTCAGGAACGTGGCGGCGAGCGGTATCAGCACCACGAGGCTCAAATAGGCCACCGTGATGCCTAGCGTCACGCCGAAACCGGGCAGCGCGCTCGGCTTGCGAAAGGTGTACGTCGTCATCGGATGCTCTTGCTGGGTCGATGCTGCTCATGGGTCCGACGCAAACGCCGGCGCGATGCTTTGCGCCGGCGGCCCGCCGAGGGTGCGGCGCGCTGTCGTGGCGCGCCGCTGTCGTTATGGTGTTACTGCGGCTTGTAGATCGAATCGAACACGCCGCCGTCCGCGAAATGCGTCTTCTGCGCATTCGTCCAGCCGCCGAAGGTATCGTCGACCGTGTACAGCTTCAGCTTCGGGAACTGCTTGGTCAGCTCCGCCGGCACGTTCTTCGAACGCGGCCGGTAGTAGTTGCGTGCCGCGATCTCCTGGCCCTGCGGGCTGTACAGGAAGTTCAGGTACGCATCGGCCAGCTTGCGCGTGCCCTTCTTGTCGACCACCTTGTCGACCACCGCGACGGGCGGCTCGGCCAGGATGCTCACCGACGGCACGACGATCTCGAACTTGTCGGTACCGAATTCCTTGACCGACAGGAACGCCTCGTTTTCCCATGCGATCAGCACGTCGCCGATCCCGCGCTGCACGAAGCTCGTGGTCGCGCCGCGTGCGCCCGAATCGAGCACGCCCGCGTTCTTGTAGAGCTTCGTGACGAATTCCTTCGCCGTCTGCTCGTTGCCGCCCGGCTTGTGCACCGCGTACGCCCATGCGGCCAGGTAGTTCCAGCGTGCGCCGCCCGACGTCTTCGGGTTCGGCGTGACGATCGAGATGCCCGGCTTGGTCAGGTCGTCCCAGTCCTTGATCCCCTTCGGGTTGCCCTTGCGTACCAGGAACACGATCGTCGACGTATACGGCGACGCATTGTCGGGCAGGCGCTTCTGCCAATCCTTGTTGACGAGGCCCTTGTTCGCGAGCGCGTCGATGTCGTACGCCAATGCCAGCGTGACGACGTCGGCCTGCAGGCCGTCGAGCACCGAGCGCGCCTGCGCGCCCGAACCGCCGTGCGACTGCTTGAAGTTGACGGTCTCGCCCGTCTTCGCCTTCCACTCCTTGCCGAACGCCTGGTTGAAGTCCTGATACAGCTCGCGCGTCGGGTCGTACGACACGTTCAGGAAGGTCGTATCGGCCTGGGCGTGCGTCGCGACGCCCAGCGCCGCCGCCGCGCCCAGCGCGAGTGTTGCGATCAGGCGGCCCACTCCGCCCACCAGCCCCGTATTGCGCTTGCCCATCCTTGGTTCTCCAGTGTTGTCGGTATTGCGATGTCGGGCCAGTCTAGCGAACGGGTTACATGATTAAAAATAATCGTTCCTCATTTTTTAATACTCAAAAGTGCTAACGCAGACGGGATGGACGGTTGCGGCAGATGAACCGGCGTCCGGACGTCGCAAAATCACGTCGGAACCGGCGTGATCGCGTCGAACCTCACGTAACACTTGAAATTCGCGAACTACTGTATAAAAATACAGCTCACTGTCTATCCATACAGTTGAGCCATGACCAAACTCACCGCCCGTCAGCAGCAAGTGTTCGACTTGATCCGTCGCGCGATCGAGCGCTCCGGATTCCCGCCCACCCGTGCCGAGATCGCGGCCGAACTGGGCTTCAGCTCGCCGAATGCGGCCGAAGAGCATCTGCGCGCGCTGGCGCGCAAGGGTGTGATCGAGCTGGCCGCCGGCGCGTCGCGCGGCATCCGCCTGCTCGGCATCGACGATGCCCCGCACCAGTTCACGCTCCCGCACGCCGGCCTGATGCAGCTGTCGCTGCCGCTCGTCGGCCGTGTGGCAGCCGGTAGCCCGATCCTCGCGCAGGAGCACATCTCGCAGCATTACGCGTGCGATCCCGCGCTGTTCACCAGCAAGCCCGACTACCTGTTGAAAGTGCGCGGCCTGTCGATGCGCGACGCCGGCATCCTCGATGGCGATCTGCTCGCCGTGCAGAAGCGCACGGAAGCGAAGGACGGCCAGATCATCGTCGCGCGTCTCGGCGACGACGTCACGGTCAAGCGCCTGATGCGCCGGCCGGGCGGTCTCGAGCTGATCGCGGAGAACCCGGATTACGAAAACATCTTCGTCAAGGCCGGCAGCGCGGAATTCGCGCTGGAAGGCATCGCCGTCGGGCTGATCCGCTCGGGCGAACTCTGACATTCCGTCTCGCTGAGGAGAACATCATGGAACGCCTTGCCCGCCTGCTGCCTTTCCGTCAATTCGGTCGTCTGCGTCACCTGCGCGGCCGCACGCCCTGCGCACCGCTGTCCGCGGCGGCGCCTGTGCAAGAAGAAGTCGCAGTCGAACGGCAGGCGTCCCTGCTGCCGTCGGCGCTCCCCGCTTTCGCGCGGGTATCGCTGAACGCCGGCCTGAATCACGCGGAACCCGCGCGCCGCGCGCCGGTGCGCGTCTATCACGGTCGGTCGCGCCTGATCATGGTCGGCACGATCGATGCCGTGTGCCGGATGATCGATCGCTGCATTGCAGAGGAACGATCGGCCACGCCTGGCGGTCTCTGATTGCGGAACATCCCCGCACCGGAGGCAACGTGACCGGATCTTCGGGCCGCGCATGGCGGCTCAAACCCCTGCTGATCATCGTGCTGGCCATCGCCGCCGTTGCGGCGATCGGCTATGCCTACGCGTCGCCGTACGTCGCGCTCGGCCGCCTGAAAACGGCGATCGATGCGCGCGATGCGCAGGCCATCAGTGAATACGTCGATTTTCCATCGCTGCGCATCAGCCTGAAGCAGCAGGTCACGGAAGAGCTGATGCGCCGGATCGACGCGGTGAAGAAGAGCAATCCATTCGCGGTGCTCGGTGCACTGATCGGGTCGGCATTGATCGGCCCGCTGGTCGATGCATACGCGACCCCGGAGGGCGTGGCCGCGCTGATGAGTGGATTGCCTCCGCGTGGCAATCCGGGGGAGCGTCCACCTGACTTGTCGAATCTGCCACCAGGCAGCGATGCGCCGGGCAACACGCCGGCCGCACCGGCGCCCAATCAGGCTTCGGCAAGCGCAGCCGCTCCGGGCAGCAACGCGGCGGCCGCATCATCGCCGCCCCCTGCTGCTGCCGCGCCGGCCAGCCCGGTCGATGCAACGCATTCGCCGCATCAGCAGCAAACCAGTGCCGGCTACCGGAATATCGATGAATTCGTCGTGACCTACCAGCGCAGTGCCGACGGCACGCGCTATGCGGCGATATTCCACCGCTTCGGCCTGTTCTCGTGGAAGTTGTCCGCAATCGACCTGCACGCTTGACAGGGCTCGACAGGACTTGACTGGCTCGGGGGAGTCGCCCGAGCCACTGAGGCGGCGTGACTGCCCGACCGGCACGGTTCGCCAGTCAGGCAGTCATCGAATCATTGGATCATTTGCCGTTCGCCGTGGCCGCTTCACGCTCGCGTGCGATTTCGGCCTTCTGCTCTTGCGCCGACGAACACGCGACCAGGATGCTGCAGTTCACGCGATCGAGCAGTTGCGTGTTGCCCGAGCCCATCCACCATCTCGACAGCCCGCTGCGGCACCGGTGGCCGACGACGACGAGATCGGCGTTCAGTTCCGTCGCGAGATTCGCGATTTCGTCGATCGGATAGCCGAATGCGAAATGGCCTTCGGCCTGCACGCCGCGCTCGCGCAGCCAGTTCACCCCTTCCTGCAGGATTTCACGCGCGGTTTCCTCGAACCGACCGCACGCGACGTCGGTCAGCAAACCCGCGCTCTGTGCAATGCTCGAGCGCATGTCGACGACCGACAGCAAATGCGTCTCGGCCTTCAGGTCCATCGCGAGATTGGCGCCGCAGCGCAGTGCCTTGCGCCCTTCGAGCGTGCCGTCGTAACACAGCAGAATCTTGTTGTAGCTAGCCATGAAACCTCCCTATCGCAACAACGAGCCTACGCATTCATCATGGTGCGCCGCAATTCAGGACGCAAGGGATGGAAAACGCTGATTCGCCCCGCTCGGCGCGTGCGCGATGATGCGGTGCACGATCGGTGCGCGCATGCATCGCCCCGCGCAGGCATGCCCTGAAGAGACGCAGCCGATGCACTAGAATGGCCCGTTCGTACTCCAGCGGGCCACCAGGCGCCGGCGTCGTGCGCTTCGGTCATGCCCGTGTGACAGGCAATCGTCCGATCGGTTCGCCAACCGGCCACGCATCCGGCAGCGGAACGCTGCCGCGCCCGCATACAACGACAACACACCCATGCTCGTTGCACCGATCGATTTCCGGAACGTCGAAAAGCGCTATGGCGACAAGCTCGTCGTCAACGGCCTGTCGTTCACCGTGCAGGCCGGCGAATGCTACGGCCTGCTCGGCCCCAACGGCGCGGGCAAGACCACCACGCTGAAAATGCTGCTCGGCCTCACGCACCCCGATGCAGGCACCATTTCGCTCTGCGGCGAACCGGTTCCATCGCGTGCGCGACATGCGCGCCAGCGTGTCGGGGTCGTCCCGCAGTTCGACAATCTCGACCCCGACTTCACCGTGCGCGAGAACCTGCTCGTCTTCAGCCGCTATTTCGGCATGTCTGCGCAGGCTGCGCACGCGCTCGTGAAACCCCTGCTCGAATTCGCGAAGCTCGAGAACAAGGCCGATGCGAAGGTCGGCGAGCTGTCGGGCGGCATGAAGCGCCGGCTCACGCTCGCCCGTGCGCTCGTCAACGATCCCGATGTGCTGGTGCTCGACGAGCCGACGACGGGCCTCGACCCGCAGGCGCGCCACCTCATGTGGGAACGCCTGCGCTCGCTGCTCGCTCGAGGCAAGACGATCCTGATCACCACGCACTTCATGGAAGAAGCCGAGCGCCTGTGCGACCGGCTGTGCGTGATCGAGGAAGGCCGCAAGATCGCCGAAGGAGCGCCGCACGCGCTGATCGAATCGGAGATCGGCTGCGACGTGATCGAGATCTACGGGCCCGATCCGGCCACGCTGCGCGACGAGTTGGCGGCGTTCGCGAAGCACACCGAGATCAGCGGCGAGACGCTGTTCTGCTACGTGAGCGACCCGGAACCGCTCAGTGCGCGACTCAAGGGTCGCACGGGGTTGCGCTATCTGCATCGCCCGGCCAATCTGGAAGATGTGTTCCTGCGGCTCACGGGCCGCGAAATGCAGGACTGATCGATCATGGACGTGCGCAACTATTCCGCCACCGCCCCGTCGGCACCGCCACGCGTGTCACGCTTCGCGATCGCGATGCCCGCGAACGCAACCAACTGGATCGCCGTCTGGCGGCGCAACTATCTCGTCTGGCGCAAGCTCGCGCTCGCGTCGATGTTCGGCAATCTTGCCGATCCGATGATCTATCTGTTCGGTCTGGGGTTCGGGCTCGGCCTGATGCTCGGCCATGTCGACGGCGTGTCGTATATCGCGTTCCTCGCGGCCGGTACGGTCGGCTCGAGCGTGATGATGTCCGCGAGCTTCGAGTCGATGTATTCGGGTTTCTCGCGGATGCATGTGCAGCGCACATGGGAAGCGATCATGCATACGCCGCTTGCGCTCGGCGACATCGTGCTCGGCGAGATCGTCTGGGGGGCCAGCAAGGCGATGCTGTCGGGGGCCGCGATCATGCTCGTCGCGGGGGCGCTCGGCTATGCGCAGTTTCCGTCGATGCTCGCGGCGCTGCCCGTGATCGCGCTCGCGGGCCTCGCGTTCGCAAGCGTCGCGATGATCGTCACGGCGCTCGCACCGTCCTACGATTTCTTCATGTTTTATCAGACGCTCGTGCTGACGCCGATGCTGCTGCTGTCGGGCGTGTTCTTCCCGACCGCGCAGCTGCCGCCGATCGCGCGGCACGCGGCGCAGGCACTGCCGCTCGCGAACGCCGTCGAGCTGATCCGGCCCGCGATGCTCGGCCGGCCGGCGACCGACGTCGCGCTGCATGTCGCGGTGCTCGCCGGCTATGCGATCGGCGGGTTCCTGCTGTCCGCCTGGCTGTTCCGGCGGCGGATGATGCGCTGACGGCCGGCGCACCGGGCGCCGGCTTCATGCGACGACGTTACTCGTCGTCGTCGCTCCACGGGATCTCGACGTCGGTCAGGAACGCGACGGTCGCGAGCGGGCCACCTTCCTGGCGGCCGAGCTTGCCGTCCGCACGATGCCATTCGACGCGGAACTGCGTGCCCGGATCGTCGGCGACCAGATAAACCGAGCGCAGCTCTTCCTTGTCGGCCTCGTCCACCGGGCCGTCGAACGACACCAGCATCTTCTGCGGCCACAGGCCGTTGACCGGATCGTAAATGCGGTCGCCTTGCGGAATGTCGATGCTGGCCTCGACGCCGATCGTTGCGGAGGCCTCGATGATCATCGTGCCGAGTGCGTTCAGCACGGCAGTCGCCCGCGCGGAATTGGCCTGGCGGATCGCGAGATCGCCGCGCGTCAGCGCCTTTTCGAGTCGAGGATGAATCTTCGGTTGGGTCATGCGTTTTCCTGTTTGCTTCTTGTAAATGGCGCCGCACGCGTGAAACGGCGGCGCCGGATGAATACGACGATTGCGCCCGGCCGGCGCACCGCTTGCGCGCGTCAGAACCCGAGCGCGACCGCGAGCAGGCCGCTCGCGATCCCGAACACGACGACGAGGATCGCGACGATGGCCAGCATGTAAGGCTTGAACGAACGCGCGAGCATCGCGAGCGACGGCACGCTGATCGGCGGCAGCGTCATCAGCAGCGCGGCGGCCGGGCCGACGCCCATGCCGAGCGACAGCATCGCCTGGATGATCGGCACCTCTCCCGCCGTCGGGATCACGAACAGCATGCCCGCGACCGCGAAGGCGACGATCCAGCCGAGATGATTGCCGATGTCCGGGCCGATATGCGGGAACAGCCATGCGCGCGCGGCGCCGAGCAGCAGCACGAGCACGATGTATTCGGGCACGAGCCGCACGGCCATGCGCGCGAGCAGCTTCATCCAGCGGACGAACGGATTGCCGGCCGCGGCCTGCTCGGCCGCCAGCGCGGCGAGCTGCGCATCGTCGATGCGGGCGTCTTCAGGGCGCGCGATCCGGTTCAGCAGATAGCCGATCCCGAATACCATCGCGACGCCGAGCACGAGGCGCAGCGCACTCCAGTGCCAGCCGAGCACGAAGCCCATGAAAACCAGCGCCGCCGGGTTCAGCACCGTGTTGCCGAGCCAGAACGCGACCGCGCCGCCCGGCGAGGCATGGCGTGCACGCAGCCCCGCGACGACCGGCGCCGCGCAGCACGTGCACATCATGCCGGGCAGCGACAGCAGGCCGCCCGCGGCGACGCTGCCGAAGCCGGTGCGGCCGAGCACGCGCGCGACCCAGTGCGCGGGCAGCAGCGCCTGCACGGCCGAACCGAGCAGCAAGCCGAGCACCATCGCCTGCCAGATCGCCTTGCCGTACGCCCATGCGTAGTCGAGCGCGGCCTTCAGCGACGGCTCGGGCGCGGCCGCCGACGTGCCCATCAGGATCGACTGTCCGATCGAATGATGCTCGGCGGCAACGAACGCCTTGTTGTAGTACGGGAACCATTTCACATAGAACAGTCCCGCGACCGCGATCAGCAGGAAGGTCATCCAGCCGAGTGCCGGATTGGGTTGGGTGCGTGTGGTCGTCATCGTGTGATCGTCGATTGGTTTTTGTCGGTGGCGGGCTTCACGCCTGCCGCAAGCGCGGCCGACGCGGGCAGCCCGGCCTGCGCGAGTTGCGCCAGCAGCGTGCGCGCCTGGTCGCACACATCGGCCGCGTTGGGCCGGAAGGTGAACGTCAGCGCCCGGTTCGGCTTGTTGTACGTCGCGCGATAAGTGCGCGCATAGGCGGGATCGTAATGCTTGTCGATCAGTTCGGTGAACAGTTCGGCACGCGCGCCGGCATCGATCAGCGCCTTCCAGTGCGTCACCTGTTCGCGGCTGTGCAGGCCGATCAGCCGGTGCAGCTGTGCCTTGAACGCGTCCGGTTCGTCGAACAGGTGCGCGTAATCGTCGAGGAGGAACGCGATGCGCTCGTCGTGCGCCGCGTCGACATGCACCCACGGCCCTGCGTGAAACGCTTCGATCAACGCGATCGGCAACTGCACGAGCCCGATCCTGCGGCTTTCCGACTCGACGAACACCGGCCATTCGGGGTCGAAACGCCCAAGTGTTTCGACGAGCCCCGAATCGAACCCCTTCTGCGCCGGCTGCGGCTTGCCCGGCAGCGCGCCGAGCAGCGAACCGCGATGGCACGCGAGCGCCTCGAGATCGAGCGTCTGCGCGCCCGCGTCGCGCAGCGCGTTCAGCAGGCGCGTCTTGCCGCAGCCCGTATGGCCGACGAGCGCGATGTAGCGAAAGCGCGTCGGCAGCGAGTCGAGCGTCGCGCATACCGACTGGCGGTATGACTTGTAGCCGCCGTCGAGCTGGCGCGCCTTCCAGCCGATCAGGTTGAACCAGGTCGTCATCGAGCCCGAGCGCTTGCCGCCGCGCCAGCAGTAGATCAGCGGCCGCCAGTTGCGCGGCCGGTCGGCGAACGTCGTGTCGAGATGACGCGCGATGTTGCGTGCCACCATCGCTGCGCCGACGCGCGTCGCCTCGTACGGCGACACCTGCCGGTACATCGTGCCGACGAGCACGCGCTCCTCGTTGCTGAGCACGGGCGCGTTCAGCGCGCCGGGGATATGATCCTCGGCGAACTCGAGCGGCGTGCGCACGTCGATGATCTCGTCGAACTCGCCGGCGCGATCGAGGGTGACAATCAGGTTCTTCAATTTGGCGTCGAACAGGGGCGATGCGGCTCGATGAGCCGCATGGGCACGGAAGGCGGATTGGCGATTATCTCACGGGCCGGCGTCTCGGGCCGCGCGCGGCGGCCGGCGGCGGCGATGCGGCCTGCATCGCGTCGATCAGATGGTCGCGGAACGCGCGAACCGACGCGGGCAGATCGCGCCCCGCCATCGTCTGTACCTGGATGCTGCGCTCGCGCAACTGCGGGTTCGTCACGGGCACGACGACGAAGCCGTCCGCGGCGCAGCGGTCGCGCACCGACAGCAGCCCCGTGAACATCACCGCGCCCGTGCGCCGCGCATAACCGTACATCGCCGCCGTGTTGTTGCTCGTCAGTTCAGGCTCGAGCAGCAGCCCGTCGAGCGCGCATGCGATGTCGATCAACTGGCGCACCGTGGTGCCGGCCTCGGGCAGCACGTGCGGGTGACGCGCGACATCGGCGAGCGACACCGCTTCACGCGTCGCGAGCGGATGGTCGCGCCGCACCAGCGCGAAGATCGGCGCGCGCTCGGTATGTTCGACGCGCACGCCCTTCTCCGGCGCGAGGCTGAAGCTCAACGCGATGTCCACGTCGCCGTCGCGCACGCGCCGCGTCGCGTCCGCCGGCGACACGACCCACACCGAGAAATCGACGCCCGGATGGCGCGCCTTGAAGCGCGCGAGCGTGCCGGGCAGGAAATCGATCGCGAACCCTTCCGAGCAGGCGATCTTCAGCAGGCTGCCGTGCAGCGCGTCGAGCCCGCCGATGTCCTTCATCACGTGCTCGGCCTCCAGCAGGCTGCGCTGCGCGAACGCCAGAAGCCGCTCGCCGGCCTCCGACAGCGCCATCCCGCGCGGCCGGCGCTCGAACAGCGGTGCGCCGAGCTCGCTCTCGAGTTTCGCGATCTGGCGGCTGATCGCCGAGACGGCCACGTGCAGCCGCGCGGACGCGTCGCTGATCGAACCGGTGCGCGCCACCTCGACGAAATACCGCAACGCCAGGCCATGCAGGAAAGCCGCCATCGTTCTGTCTCCACCCGGCTGCCGGCCGCGCTGCTTTGCCTTTTCGGCAAAGAAAGGTTCGAAATTCGATCATTGTGACAAAAAAAACGGCTTTCTAGAATCGATCGCACTTCACGCTGCACGCACGATCCGCGGCGTGCAGCGAACCCGACAGAGGAGACACGACTTGAGCCGTACCGCCGCCATCCAGCACGCGCTGAACCAGTTCGAATCCGGTGCGTTCTTCACGACCCTGAGCCGCCGCGTCGGCTTGCGAACCGAAAGCCAGGAGAGCGGCAACGGTGCCGCGCTGCGCGCCTACCTGACCGACGAGATCGCACCCGAGGCCGCGCGCCTCGGCTTCACGTCGCGGATCGTCGACAATCCCGTCGACGGCGGCGGCCCGTTCCTGCTCGCATCGCGCCACGAAGACGATGCATTGCCGACCGTGCTGATCTACGGCCACGGCGACGTCGTGCGCGGCTACGACGCGCAGTGGCGCGCACCGCTGTCGCCGTGGACGCTGACGGCCGACGGCGACCGCTGGTACGGCCGCGGCAGCGCCGACAACAAGGGCCAGCACACCATCAACCTGGCCGCGCTGGCGAGCGTGCTCGATGCGCGCGGCGGCCGGATGGGCTTCAACGCGAAGCTGCTGATCGAGATGGGCGAGGAAACGGGTTCGCCGGGCCTCGACGCACTGTGCCGTCAGGAGCGCGATGCACTCGCGGCCGACGTGCTGATCGCGTCCGACGGCCCGCGCATCGCGGCCGCGCGCCCCACGGTGTTCCTCGGCTCGCGCGGCTCGGTCAATTTCAAGCTGAGCCTGCGCGCCCGTGACGGCGCGCATCACTCCGGCAACTGGGGCGGGCTGCTGCGCAATCCGGCGATCGTGCTCGCGCACGCACTCGCGAGCCTCGTCGACGCGCGCGGCGCGATTCGCGTCGCGGGGCTGCGTCCGCCGCCGATCCCGGCCGCCGTGCGCGAGGCGCTCGCCGATCTCTGCGTCGGCGGCGGCCCCGGCGATCCGGCGCTCGACGCCGGCTGGGGCGAGCCCGGCCTCACCGCGCCCGAGCGTGTGTTCGGCTGGAACACGTTCGAGATCCTCGCATTCAAGGCCGGCAACCCCGAGCACCCCGTCAATGCGATCCCGCCCGCCGCGTATGCGCACTGCCAGTTGCGCTTCGTCGTCGGCACCGACTGGCAGGCGCTGCATGCGCACCTGCGCACGCACCTCGATGCGCACGGCTTCGCCGACATCGAGATCGACGTCGAGCGCGGTGCACCGGCGACGCGCGTGCCGCCGGACGATCCGTGGGTCCGTTGGGCGGTCGCGTCGCTGGCGCGGACCACCGGCAAGAAACCCGCGATCCTGCCGAATCTCGGCGGCACGCTGCCGAACGAAGTGTTCGCCGACACGCTCGGGCTGCCGACCCTGTGGGTACCCCATTCGTACCCCGCGTGCTCGCAGCACGCGCCCGACGAGCACCTGCTCGCGAGCGTCGTCAGTGAGGGCCTGCAGATGATGGCCGGTCTCTTCTGGGATCTCGGCGAGGACGCCCCGACCGTTCGCCGCGCGGCGCCCGCCGCGGCCGGCGCCACCCTGTAACGCGCTTCGCCCCTTTCACGGGATCTGCCCACACGATGAACACGACCACCCTGACCTCGCAGGAAGCCGCCCTCCCCAGCGCCGCGAAGATCCGGCGCATCATCTTCGCGGCGTCGATCGGCAACGCACTCGAATGGTTCGACCTGATCGTCTACGGCTTCTTCGCGGTGACGATCGCCAAGCTGTTCTTCCCCGCCACGAGCGAAGCGACGTCGCTGATGCTCACGCTCGGCACGTTCGGGCTGTCCTACCTGATCCGGCCGATCGGCGGCTTCGTACTCGGCGCGTACGCGGATCGCGCGGGCCGCAAGGCGTCGCTGCTGCTGTCGATCGCGATGATGATGGCCGGCACGCTGCTGATCGCGTCGATGCCGACCTATGCATCGATCGGCATACTTGCGCCGCTCGGGATCATGTTGTCGCGACTGATGCAGGGCTTTTCCGCGGGCGGCGAATTCGCGAGCTCGACCGCGTTCCTCGTCGAGCACGCGCCGCAGCGGCGCGGTTTCATGTCGAGCTGGCAGTTCGCGAGCCAGGGCCTCGCGACGCTGCTCGCGTCGGGCTTCGGTGCGCTGCTGACGTCCACGCTGACAACCGCGCAACTTGAAAGCTGGGGCTGGCGCGTGCCGTTCCTGTTCGGGCTCGCGATCGGCCCGGTCGGACTGTACATCCGCCGTTACGTCGACGAAGGCGTCGAGTTCAAGACGCAGGCGCGCTCGGAAGCGCCCGTGCGCGAACTGTTCGCGGATCAGAAGCTGCGGCTGCTGCTGTCGATCGGCGCGCTCGTGATCTCGACCGCGATCAACTACATGGTGCTGTACATGCCGACCTATGCGATCAAGCAGCTCGGCCTGCCCGCGTCGACGGGCTTCGCGGCGACGCTCGCGACCGGTTTCGTACTCACGCTCGTCACGCCGGTCGTCGGCCACCTGTCCGATCGCACGGGGCGGATCCGCATGATGGCGGCCGCGGCCCTGCTGATGCTCGTCAGCGTGTGGCCGACGTTCGCCTGGCTCACGCGCCACGCGTCGTTCGCAACGATGCTCGCCGCACTGGTCTGGATCGGCGCGCTGAAGGCGATGTACTGCGGCGCGCTGCCGGCGCTGATGGCCGAGCTGTTCCCGTCGCAGACGCGCGCAACGGGGCTCGCGGTCAGCTACAACACGGGGGTCACGCTGTTCGGCGGCTTCGCGCCGTTCGTCATCACCTGGCTGATCAGCGCGACCGGCAACCGGCTGTCGCCGGCGCTCTACCTGATGGGGTGTGCGGTGCTGAGCCTCGTCGCGCTGTTCGTCGCGCGCACCCGGCTCAAGATGCGATAACGGAAGAAACGACGGCGCGGCGACGCGCCGCCGGTGCGGCCCGGCGCGGCATCGTCGCCGCGCGGGCCGCGCGCCGTTTACGGCGCCGGGTTCGGCTGCCGTTCGTGCAGCGCGTCGATCTCGGCGAGGATCTCGTCGGACAGCTTCACGTCGACGCTGCCGATGTTCTCCTTCAACTGCTCGAGCGACGTCGCGCCGACCAGGTTGCTGCGCACGAACGGCCGGCTGTTGACGAACGCCAGCGCGAGCTGCGCGGGCGACAGCCCGTGACGCCGCGCGAGCGCGACATAGCGCGACGTCGCCTCGACGGCCTGCGGCTTGCTGTAGCGCTGGAAACGCTCGAACAGCGTGATGCGCGCACCGGCCGGACGCGCACCGTTCTCGTACTTGCCGGACAGCCAGCCGAACGCGAGCGGCGAATACGCGAGCAGGCCGACGCCGTCACGATGCGTGAACTCCGACAGCCCGTTCTCGAACGTGCGATTCACCAGGCTGTACGGATTCTGGATGCTCGCGATGCGCGGCAGCCCGAGCTTCTCGGCCGCGCGCAGGAACTGCGCGACGCCCCACGGCGTTTCGTTCGACACGCCGATCGCGCGTACCTTGCCGGCCTTCACGAATTCCGCGAGCACGCCGAGGGTTTCCTCGATCGGCACCGTGTAGGCGTCGTCGACCCACGGATAGGCGGGACGGCCGAACGTCGTCGTGCTGCGATCGGGCCAGTGCAGTTGATAAAGATCGACGTAGTCGGTCTGCAGGCGCTTGAGGCTGCCGTCGAGCGCTTCGGTCAGGTTCTTCCGGTCGAACTGGTTGCCTTCGCCGCGAATATGGCGCGGATTGTGCGGCTGCCGCGCCGGCCCCGCGATTTTTGTCGCAA
Organism: Burkholderia sp. 572; assembly: GCF_040545135.1. Classification (NCBI taxonomy): domain Bacteria; kingdom Pseudomonadati; phylum Pseudomonadota; class Betaproteobacteria; order Burkholderiales; family Burkholderiaceae; genus Burkholderia; species Burkholderia sp. 572. The sequence goes on from NZ_JBEPLH010000004.1 coordinate 209,818, forward strand.
GCACGATGCGCTCGCGCTGCGCGCGATGCTGCGCGAGCCACGTGCCGATGTACTGTTCGGTGCGCCCCTGCGTATCGGGCTTCGGCGGCACCGGATACATCTCCGCGGCATCGATCAGCGTCACGCCTTGCCCGATCGCGTAGTCGATCTGCTCGTGCGCATCGCGCTCCGAATTCTGCTCGCCCCACGTCATCGTGCCGAGGCCGATCAGGCTGACCTCGATGCCCGAATCGCCGAGTGTGCGGTATTCCATGCTGTTCCTGTCGCGTCAGTGGAAAGCAGGAACGCTATCACATTGAAGCGACCGCTTCAGACAGGTGCCGCACACGCTTACAGGCGGCCTTCGGTAAAGGTGCGAGCGTTCACGCGCAGGGCCCGAACGAAGACATTGCAGCCCCCGTTACTGCGGCCGCTGGATGAAACAGGTCGCCGACGCATGCGCGACGATCTTGTCGTCCGGCGTCTTCAGCGTGCCCTCGGCAACGCCCAGCGAACGCGACAGGTGAATCACGCGCCCTTCCGCAACCAGCTCGACGTCGCGCGGCACGGGCCGCAGCATCTTCACATGCAGATCGACCGTACCGTAGCCGACGCCCGCATCAAGCATCGAATGCACCGCACACCCCGTGACCGAATCGAGCACCGTCGCAGCGAACCCGCCGTGCACGCCGCCGAGCGGGTTCAGGTGCCGGCCGTCCGCCCGCGCCGAAAATTTCACATAACCGAGCTCGACGTCGAGCGGACGCATCGGGATCGTCTCGGAAATCGACGCGAGCGGCGCATCGCCCGATACCGCTGCGCGCAGCAGATCGAGACCAGACAGGGAAAGCGGGTTCATCGGGTTGTCTCCGGGTTGAAAGCGCGTCGCCGCGCGAGTAAGTTCCAAATTGGAACTGATTATTCACAACGATCACGGTCGTTGTCAACGTGGCCGGGCTCGTTGCAGTCGAAGGCGGGTTCTATAATCGAGCCCGCTATTTCGCTGAACCGCCGCAAGAGACTCGACGATGAAATGGGATGACATCGGCACGCTGAACTGTTCGGTCGCGCGTACGCTTGCCGTGCTCGGCGACCGCTGGACCATGCTGATCCTCCGCAACGCGTTCCTCGGCTGCCGCCGTTTCGACGCGTTCCAGACCCAGCTCGGCGTCACGCGCCATGTGCTGGCGGAGCGGCTCGCGCGGCTCGTCGACGAGGGCGTGCTGGCCAAGCGCGCTTATCAGGAACGCCCGCCGCGTTTCGAATATCGTTTGACGGACAAGGGCCTCGACCTCTATCCGACCCTGCTTGCGCTGACCGCATGGGGAGACCGCTGGAAAGACGACGGCCAGGGGCCACCAGTGCAGTTGCGTCACCGTACCTGCGGCCACCTGATGCACGCGGTCACCGTATGCTCGGCGTGCGGCGAGCCGCTCGACGCGCGCGACGTGCAGCCGGAGCGTGGCCCCGGATGGGTCGCAGCCGAAGCTGCCGGAAGGGCTGCGGCCGAGGACTGACGCATCGCGCGTACGGAAACGCATACGGGAGCGCGTGACGCACACGGATCGTTCGTTGCGTTCGCGTTGCTGTCGCCGGTTCCAGCGAGCCTACCTGGTTGCACTCTCGCACGGCTTGCACGCCGACACCCTGCCGCCGCACGCGCATTCACGCGCTGCCATCGCCCCCATCCGCCGATCGCCCCGATCGCACACACGGATTCCGCACAACGCAACTTTGCGTCACCGCCGCTGCCATCGCCGGTCTTCGCGATGCGTCATCCCGTTGCATCCGCACGTGACCGGGCCGCCACGTGTGCGTTACACTCACGGCCCGCTGTCTCGAAATTATTCGCTGTCCAAGATGTTGTCGCGCAATCGCCTCGCCGCTGCCTGTCTCGCCGCCTCCCTGCTCGCCACACCGTTCACCGCTTTCGGCAAGACGCAAAGCGAATCGCTGCTCCAGCAGGCGATCGACTTCGTGTCGCAGTGGCTACCGGCCCCCACTCACGAAGCGCCCGCAACACAGGTCGTCGAATCGGCATTTTCGCCCGATGGCGGTGCCGAAGCGCTGGTGCTGAAAGCGATCGGCGCCGCGCGCAGTTCAATCCGCGTCGCCGCCTATTCGTTCACGTCGCCGCCCGTCACGCGCGCACTGCTCGCCGCCAAGCGACGCGGTGTGAATGTCGCGGTGGTGGTCGACGACAAGGGCAATCGCGCAAAGAGCAGCAAGCAGGCGTTGAACCTGCTCGTCAACGCAGGCATCCCGACACGCACGATCGACGCCTATGCGATCCATCACGACAAGTACCTCGTGATCGACGCCGAGCACGTCGAAACGGGCTCGTTCAACTACAGCGCGTCGGCGGCCAGCCGCAATTCCGAGAACGTCGTCGTGGTGTGGAACAACCCGCAACTCGCGTCGCGCTATCTCACGCACTGGCAAAGCCGTTTCGACCAGGGCACGCCGTACCGCTCCAGCTACTGACACGCGCCGCGCTCACCCCCGTGTTCGATCCGCCGTATTGCAGATGATCGGCGAGCGTCGCGCGAAGCTCAATTCGGCCGAATGGCCAACGCGTCGCCTGCTTAATGGATTTCAGCCGTCCGCCCCGTCGCGGCACCGGCCTGCGCCATCGGCGCGCAGCGATTCGCATGCGCACCCGCGCCGCGTGCCGACGACGTCGACAAGCCGCTGGCGCCGCCCGGCAGCGCGTTGCTCACACATACGACGCCGAATGCCAGCGTGTTCTGGACCATCGGATAAAGCAGATACAGCGCAAACGCGAGATAGCCCGCGTACAGAATTCGAACCATGGTGGAATGGAAGGCGATGAACGATTGGACTCGCCCTGTTTACGGCACTGCGCCGAGCACCTTGAGACGTCGCACACCGGATTGCGCATCGGGGCGAAACGCGGGCCCATGACGCCTGCTTCTCACCGCATCTGCAACGATCCGGGCCAGGCCGAAACCGCCCGCTTCCGGATTGCCGGAATGGCGATGCGCCGCGCAATGCGCGATACTGTCCGGCATACGATCCCGTGACCGGCCTCGCAGCCGGGACAAAGGACACGACCCATGCAAATTGCACCGAAACCGGCCGACGAGGCGGCCCGGCTCGATACGCTTCATTCGCTCTCGATCCTCGACACGCCGCCCGAAGAACGCTTCGATCGCCTGACGCGTCTTGCACGCAGGCTGTTCGACGTGCCGATCGCACTCGTCAGCCTCGTCGACGACGATCGCCAGTGGTTCAAGAGCCATGCCGGGCTCGACGTCACGCAAACGTCGCGCGACGTGTCGTTCTGCTCCCATGCGCTGCTCGCGGGCAATACGATGGTGATCCAGGATGCGCTGAACGACGATCGCTTCCACGACAATCCACTCGTCACCGGCGCGCCCGGCATCCGCTTCTACGCCGGCCGGCCGCTCGCGGCGCCGAACGGCGCGCCCATCGGTACGCTGTGCCTGATCGACACGCGGCCGCGCTCGCTCGAACCCGACGAGCTCGCGCTGCTCGGCGATCTCGCCCACATGACCGAACGCGAGATCGCCGCGCTGCATTTCGCGACCACCGACGAGCTCACCCAGCTGACGAACCGCCGCGGCTTCGAGATCCTGGCCCGCCACGTGCTGAGCCTGTGCGATCGCCTGAGTCGTCACGCGGTGCTGCTGTTCTTCGACCTGAACGATTTCAAGGCGATCAACGACCGCTTCGGCCATGCCGAGGGCGACCGCGCGCTCAAGGCATTTGCCGACACGCTGACGGGCGCACTGCGCGACAGCGACGTGATCGCACGGCTTGGCGGCGACGAGTTCGTCGTGCTGCTGAGTGCCACCGATCCGGCCGACGTCGCCGAGCCGGTCGACCGCGTGACGCAGGCGCTTGCGCTGCGCAACACGGCCGACGCGCGCGGCTATGACATCCGGTTCAGCGTCGGGCACGTCGACTACGACCCCGCGCACCATCACGACGTGGCCGGCCTGCTCGCATCGGCCGACCAGCGGATGTACGAGCACAAGCAGCGCGGCAGGTCGGCCAGCGCGTGAGCGCGGGCACATGCCGCCGCCCTGCCGTTCAACTGCGGTGGCGCGGCTGTGTCAGCTGCCGCACGGCGGCGCGCTGGCCATCGCCTCCGCGATCTGTTCGGGCGTCAGGTCGCGCTGGTGCGTCGCGAGCGACCAGCGATGTCCGAACGGATCCTCGACCTGTCCGTAGCGGTCGCCCCAGAACATGTCTGCGGCAGGAATCGTCACCGTCGCGCCGGCCGCGACCGCCTTCGCGATCGCCGCGTCCGTGTCAGGCACGTACAGGTGCAGGCAGACCGGCGTGCCTTTCAGGGCCTTCGGCCCGAGCGCGCCGTGTTCGGGCATTTCATCCACCAGCATCAGTGTCGAATCGCCAATCACGAGGCACGCGTGCGCGAGCCGGCCGTCAGGCATCGCCAGGCGAAACTGTTCGCTCGCATTGAACGCGCGCTTGTAGAAGTCGATGGCTGCGGTTGCGCCGGCGCAGATCAGGTGCGGCGTCAGCGTACGCATCCCTTCCGGGATCGGTTTGACGGACGTGGACATGGGTGTCACTCCTTCGGTCGGTTGTCGTATCGGAATCGGGACGGACGCGCGATGCGCACGCCTCCGATGCTACGACGGACGACCCCGGCGGAAATCGACACGGCGCCCTGCATTTTTTTGTTTTCTCGAGTATCAGGACGCCCGGAGTCGCCGCATCGGGCGTCACCCGCCCGTTCGGTCGACCTCGTTGTCCGGCATGCCGAACTGCCGGCGACATGCCTCGAGCAGTCCTGCCACCGCATCGAGCGGAAGATCGGCAAACCGGGCAATCGGCAGCATCACGCCGCCCGGCACCCTGGTGCGCGACGAATGCGCCGAGAACTGGTAGGCGATGTAGCGATTGCCTGCGACGCTGATGATCCGGAATTCGGTGACATCACGCCATGGCGTGGCGGGTTGTTCGCGTACGCCTCCGATCAGCCTGAAACCCGTCTCGTCGACATGCAGCACCATCCTGCGTCGCGACGACACGAAGAAGGCGGCCCCCGCCAGCGCCAGCAATCCGGCCAGCGCCGCTACCGGCCAGAGTGCCGGAGCGGCCGCATAACCGCACAAGCTTGCCGCGGCCAGCACCATGCACGCGATCGCCCTTCTTTTCAGGCTCCGGCTGTCAACCGCCAGCGTCACCGGCAACTGGCCGATGATCGTTCCCGCGACCGGATCGACGTGCCAGCCGGAATCGATGGATTCAAGTGCGTCTTTCATTGTGCGATCGCTCACCTCGACGGCCGCCGGGTGAGCGAAGTTGGACACCCCGTCGATGCGCTGAAACGGTCGGCGTGCCGACGGGAAATGATCGTGATTGAAAAAGGTACGCATCGACGCACGGCAGCACGCACTCGTCCATGCGGAACGGGCAGTGCCCGGCCGGCACCGGTCATATTCAGTTGCACACCTTGACGGTGCCGTTGGTCGTGCATTGACCGGTGGCCCAGTGACTCTGCCCTGCCAGATGAGGCGCCAGGCCGATGCCACGGATCGGCGCGGCTGGCGACGATGCCGGAACGGCTGCGGCCGCCGACGCGGTGTCGGGCGACGGCAGCGGAGGCGGCTCGGACGCCGTCTGGCAAGCCGACAGCGCCAGACAAAGCGCGGATGCCCACGGAGCGATGAGGGATCTGGACATGATCTCGTACGCGTTTGCGAAGTTCGCTTCCGGTAACGGCTCGCTGAAGATCGCGTGACCCGTCAAACCGTTCGGCACAACCGGCCATGCGGCACGACGATCGTCCAATACTACTCCTCGCGATCGACGTCGTGCGAGCTACCGTTCGGCCAGGTGCCGCCATTCATGCGACGGCGCATGCCGCTTCGGTCAGATTTGCGGCAGATCGCGCAACGTGCGCGATTCGTTCGTGGCATCGATGTCGAGCTCGATGCCTTCCGATGCATCGCGATACAGCACGCGTTTGAGCCGGGGCCCGATCGCGGTGGCGTCCGATGCCGAAAAGATTGCGCGGACATCGTTGCCGGACGCGAGCGCGCGCGCCACGTCCGCCACCGGCGCTTCGCTCGGCGTCGCCGCCCACGACCGGTCGGACGGATTCACGGCCGCCCAGCGCACGTGCGTCACGCGCGCGCTGAGCGGATCGATTCGCACACCATTCACCGCAAACATCGACATCGGCATCTCCTTCGAATATTTTTGCGGCCCGCCGTACCGATGCACGGTCACGGACGGCCCCAGATCTCGCAGACGTTTCCCGCCGGGTCCGCCACGGAAATCGCAACCGTGCCGTCGCCGTAGTCCCACTCGTTCAGGATGCCGACGCGGCACGACTCGAGCCGTGCGACGACTTCCGACACATGCGCGACTTCGACGGCCAGCGCAATGCCATGGCCGGTCGGCCGAAACTCCGGATACGGAAACCTGCCGCCGCTGCCGGTGTGAACGGTCAGCGTTGCTCCGCCCATCACAAAGCGGTGCCACGGATTCCCCGCGGCCGACACGCCTTCGTAGTGAACCGGCAGCGCAAGCGCCAGACGGTAGAAATCCACCACCGCCCGAAAGCGATCGTCTTCGACCGGCACCAGGATGCCCAGACTCGCGATCATGTGCGCCCCTCCGGTCAACGCGATTTTCGATGATACATTGGGACGCTTTACAACCGTCAACAGACAATCGTGCACGGGAGAAACACATGACCGACGCCTGGGGAACCTTCCCTGCCAGAATGGGCGACCATCAGGCTTTCATCAGCTTCAACCACGACTTTGCGGAAATCGCGGAAGGCGATCCGCGCACGTCGCTGCTCAGCGTGCGCGTCCCCTTTGCGCATCCGACGCCGGAAGGCCTGCCGACCGGCGACGAATTCGCCGATCTCGCGAAGATCGAGGACCTGCTGGACGCCACGATCACGGCGAAAGGTGGTGTGCAGGTCGGCCGCATCACCGTCGACGGCCATCGGGATTTCCTTTTCTACGTATCGCTCGACGAAGAGGCCGCGGCGGAGATCATCGACGCGCTGGCCGATCAGACGACCTACGCGTTGCAGTACGCGCACCAGGACGATCCGGACAAGGAAGCGTACTGGCAGACGCTCTACCCGACCGACGACGACCGGCAGATCATGCGCGACATGCGCGTGCTGGACGAATTGCGGAAGAAAGGCAACGCCGGCGATGTAAGCCGGCGCGTGATGCACTGGGCGTACTTCCCCGACCAGAGCGACGCGCATCAGTTCGCGGACTGGGCCGAAGCGAAAGGCTATCCGGTCGAATCGGTCGCCCCCACCGAGGACGGCAAGTCGGCCGTACGGTTCTCGCACGAGGGCACCATGGCACTGGCCGACATCACACGCCATACGGTCGCGATCAATCGCGAGGTACATTCGTTCGGAGGGGAATACGACGGATGGGAAACCAGCGTCGAACAGGCTGGCCGATCGGTTTGACCTGCCCGCCGCAAGCGACGTGATGCAACGCATCCGGCGCAAAAAACATCCCGGCGGCATTGATGCGCGCCGCCGGGACCAAGGCATCACCGGCCGAAACCGGCGATGGGCCTGAGGGTTCGCTCAGGCACGAGGAAAGCGATACGTGCGGACCGGGCGATCGGATGCAGGGACACGCAACCGGTGCGATTGCGCTGCCCGCCGAACGCCTGTCCGGTTCCGCCGACGCGGCCTTGCGGCGTCGGACGGGCAAAAAGCCCCCGCTCCTGCGCGAGCGAGCGGGGAAATGGTTGACCGGGCCGGGGAAGAACGGTCAACCGGCCAGATTGTGAGCGCCGGCCGCGCAACGATCTGTGCGGCAACTCACCATTTGGTGACAATGCCGCGGCAACCGGCACGCTCGCGTGCCGCGCGGATCGCGTCACGGCCCGAGCGCGACGCCCGCGACCGGCGCGAGCAACACCACGATGACAGGCGACAGCACCACCGCCCCGATCATCATCACGCCGTCGGCCGCGAGCGTGACGGGCGTCGCGAGCACGCGCACGGCCTTGCCCGCCGTGGTGATGCGATCGGTGACGTCGATCTTGTACGAATGCGCAAACGACGACCACGTCTTGCCCTGTGCAAAACCATCGGCCAGATAACGCGAACCGGCCAGTTCCCCCTTCATCTCCAGATCCCTGCTCCCGCGCATCGTGAAACCGTCCTCCAGCGCGCGGTCCCAGCCCTCGTCGGTCATATCGGCGCGACGGAGCCGGAGCCGGAACTTGCCCGAGATCTTGCTGCCCTGCGCGACGAATTCATAGAGCGATGCGTTGATCGACTTGCGGTAGGGCGATGCCAGCACGGCGCCGAGATGCTCGGGCATATCGAAGATGTAGTGATATTTCTCGCCGAGCACGACGAATTTCTTGCCGTCCTCGCTGACGAGAAATCGGTCGACCGTCTCTTCATATCGGCCATCTTCGAACAGCATTGCCGTGCAGCCTGTCAGGCCGGCGGCGACAACGATCGCGCCCGCCGTCAGCAGCGCTCTTCTTTTCATGTCTGGAATTTGATCTTGTTTTAATGCAAGCGGATATCTTCAGGCCCGGCGCAAGTCTCCGTTAAGTCGCGGCTGCTGTCAAAGCAGGTTTATTCTATTTTTCCGATCGACACGATTCAGGCTTCATTTTTTCTGCATCTTTTTTTGAAACCATGTTTCGCGAACACAAGAGCCCGCATCATGACAGCCGGGTTTCGTCCTCATGCCGGTCAGCTGAAAAGCCATTCGGCAACCATCTCGATCCAGTCGAGATCGCTGGCGATGTCGATGACGGTTTCGCCGACGATTTCGGCAGTCGATGTGGTCGATGTCGTTGACGCGTTCGATGCAGTCGATGCGCCCGTCACCACCGCGCCGGCAACGACCACATTCGCCTTCGCCATTTCCGCGGAAGCACCCAATCCCGGAGCGGCCAGCCGCTCCAGCCAGTCGACGATATTGGCACGCGCATCCTCTTCATCCGCGAAATCATTCCGCTCGAGATAGCGGTCGAATACGGTCCACGCAAGTGTCTTGCTTCGCGAATCGGATTCGAGATGCCAATCGACAACGCCCATCCGACCGGACTCCCTGACTTCGAGCGTCGCGGTGAAACAGTAATCGAGATATTCGATCTCAAGTTTCGACGACATGGTTTTCTCCGGCCAATCCGCCCTCTCTGTTCTTGTGATCATCCGCGCTTGACGGGTTTCGCGACACAGTGTGAACTCTGCATGAAATTCGCGCGACGGATCATTCCCGCTGGCGGGATCACGATATTCTCATAACCTGTCGATAACGATCGCCGACACATGACTGTACTCGATTTGCTCACCATTCCCCTCGGCGCTTTCCTGTACCGGGTATTGCCCTGCTTCGCCATCGCAATCGCACTGCTAAACTCCGGCCAAGACGGCCGCTTGCAATACCAGAGGAAAAAATGGCACTCGCCCGCGCACAACAAAATGGCGTAGAGGTCTGGATTGTCCAGCTTCCCGGGCACACTCCGTATGCCCATACGCACCTCAAGCGGGTATTCTCGTGCGACGATACGCGACACCGGGTCGTGACGATCGACCTGCCGAAACTGCTGGCATGTGCCGACCGGGACACGACGGACTACGTGTTGCCGCCTGTTCTTTACTGGGCCCCAGGAAAAGCCGCGGGCATTCGCGAATTCCTCGATCCTGAACAGGACAGGATTCCGGACATGCCGTACATCACGTTTCGCGAGACGAGAACGCGAACGCTGCTCGGCATCCCCGGGCTGTCGAAGGTCGGCGTCGCGTCGTTCCGGAACGGCCAGCATCGCGCTCGCTATCTTGCCTATGCAGGTGCAACGACCCTGCCCGTCGAAGTGCACGAAACGGAAGCCGATTTGCTCGTGCAGTACTGCGGCGTGTCACCGTGAAGTACGTTCGGCTTTCGCCCGGCGATGGCCGCGCATCATGCGGCCGTTCGCTCGAATGTGGCCAGGTGGCTAGGCCTGTATCGCATAGATCCGGTCGGTGACTTCCGTCTGGCCGATGCGGCTCGTTTCGATACCCGCCAGTTGCCATCCGTTGTGCTCGTAGAAACCGATCGCGCGCTCGTTGCCCGCCAATACCTTCAGATGGACCTGGTGCACGCCGAGCGTTCGCGCCCATGCACGGACGGCTTCGATCATGTGCTTGCCCGTGCCGCCTCCGTGACGCGAAGGATGGACGTGCAGGCAGTCGAGCAGCACGCCCAGCGCCGGATCGACGGGGCGCTCGGCACTGACGAACCCCACGGGCTCGCCGTCCGCCCCGGCGATCAGCACCAGGCCCCGCTCGTTTTCGTTGCGATCGAAATATTGCCGCCACCGGGTCGCGTGTTCCGTCGGCACCTCGTCGGACAGGTAGGTCGCCGGCAAGATATGGCTGTATGCGGTTTGCCAGCTCAGCGTGTGCAGGCGAGCGATGTGCCGTGCGTCTTGCGCTGTCGCGGCACGCAGCGTGGCACGGGTTTCCGGCATCGGTGGTTACTCTTTCCACTTGTTCTCTTGATCGGAACGTCTCGCCGCGAAATATACCGCGTGGAGGCGCGCAAGGCTCAATGTCGCCACGCGCAGGTTATCGTCGCGTACCTTGCAAGTGCCGTCGCCGCACGTTGGCTCGTGATGTTTGCAGGCGTTCGCCTCCGTCACGCCTGACGCGATCGCGTCAGCAGTTGTCTGCCGGACGCCATGCCGGGTTCGTGCACCGCTGCAGTTCGTTGCCAAAACAACGAGGCACAGGCAAAAAAAATCCCGACACTGTCATTGGCTGTCGGGATCGAACGGCCCTGCAAAGCATGAGGGCACGAGGAAGTCGATACGTTACACCAATGTAAGACTGTTGCGCGCTGTCGGCTCGCGCCAAGTCCCTGTCTCATTCCGCCATAAATGAAAAAAGCCTGCTCACGCGAAACGCGAGCAGGCAAGAAAACGGATCAGCATTCGAGGCACGAGGGCTGTCCAGAAAAGATAACGGCACCGGGAGCGAGAACCTTAGTTGAAAAAGGAAATTGCGCAACATCACGTCGACTGAATACGGCCATACAATCTCGCGTCGACGATGGATTGACGAATACCGGCGGCACTGTGGCGATATCCTGTCCAATCGGCCATGTATGGCAAACTTCGGCTCCGAATCGACGCAGCGCGCACTCTTTACCGCAGGGGAATCATGTACGTCTTGATCTATATCGCAGCGGTCGCCGTCGCCAATCTGATGGTCGCTCATTTCGGGCCGGCTGCTACACCGATCATCGCGTTCCTGCTGATCGGCCTCGATCTCGCGATTCGAGACCGGCTCCACCTCGATTGGCGAGGCCGCGCGCTTTGGTCGCGAATGTTTGCGTTGATCGCGGCCGCCGGTGTCGTCAGTTATGCACTCAATCCTGCCGCCAAGGAAATCGCCGTCGCGTCCCTGGTGGCGTTCGGTTCGGCAGCCGTGGCGAGCGCAGTCGTGTTTCAACTCGCACGTCGCTTTCCGATACTGGCGCGCGCAAACGGCGCGAACGTCGCGGGTGCCGCTGTCGACTCCATCATCTTTCCGCTTATTGCGTTCGGGGCCGTGTTTCCGACGATCGCCGCGCTGCAGTTCGTCGCCAAGGTGGCTGGCGGCGCCTTGTGGTCGTGGGTGGTGTTTCGAAACACTCGATCGGCTCAGGCGGGAATCGCGAGCAATGTGGTCGATCGGTGAGGACGGGTTTGCTTTTCGCGGCATTCGCTACGTTCGAATGCGCGTCTGACCGGACGCGCAAAAACAACAATCCCACTCGGTCGCACCATACCCCATCGCCATGCGCTTGCCGTCCGAATAGCGGCGACGACGTTTTGATAGATGAAGGCCGGAGCGCATCCAGCATCTTGCGCCAGCTTCAGCGCCTGACTCACCTGCTCAAGAAAGGGAAACAGCGCGATGACGTTGCGAGGATGACGCGGATCGGAACCTATCGGGTGGGAACCCTGGCCAAGCGTCTTACAAGCAGTGCTGCAAGCACCTCCAGCTGATACACGATCGCCACGACGTTGCACGCGATGAGGGCAAAGTCACCAAAATCCACCGGATGCATGTGATAACCGATTCGGTGGTTATCGATGATTTTTTCGAACGAGGCAATGGCCGACGGCAAGCTGACGACGCTCCCGCAGATCAATAGAACGCTGACTCCCGCAACGTATTTGATTCGCGCCTTTTGCGGCAAAACGCAAGTTGCGAGAAGCAAGCCGATGCCGCCTGCGGTGGAAAAAAGAAAAGACCACGCTATAGGCCAATCCACGGTCCAATCCAGCAAAAAATGGATAAACACAAGCCACGACAAGATCAGCAGGGGCATCGCCGGTGCGACTCCAGCGAGCAGATAAAACGACGTCCTCACCACCCTGAGAGTCGTCATAACCGTAATCTTTGGCCTTGAATCGGTTTGCCGTTCCGTTGTCTGGCCAACGGGTTTACTCTTTGACCGCATGGATTCCCCGAGAAGCCTCGAATTCCAAATCCTGTGGAGCCCATCAATTTACCGTAGAACGCCGCTCCGCCAATAGCGCGCGCAAAACGCAACCGGAAATTTGACCGCCCGCTCCTTTCGGCGCATTGGCGCGGCTGCGTTCATTCACTCGGATTCCCGGCACCGCAATTTTCGACTGCACGAAGTACGACACTCGGCATGTCTACGCGATCGCGATACCGTTGGCCGGAATGACCCGCTCGTGTGAGCGATACAGCTCAAGCACGACACCGAGTTGTTCCCGACTGGATGCGCAAAATGGATGGATGGCGAGCAGAACGCTCTGGAGGGAGACGACGAGGCTTGAATCGACGCTATTGCGCCTGATCGCCTCCCGCAAAGCAAAACAGGCGCCTAAGCGCCTGTTTTGTTAATGCATTCGGTGGGGTGGCTGATGGGACTCGAACCCACGACGACAGGAATCACAATCCTTATACATTTCCATTATATTTCAATAACTTACAACGAAACACTGGAATATGTGGTGTCGTGAACGCCGTGTCTGGCGTAACACAAGTTCATCATCTTCCAGAATAATTTCGCTTCCTCTCATGGTCGAGAATCCCGCCCCCTATGGAATTTCATTCAGTCTGCTTCGGCGCTGGCTGCTCGGATGGTGTGGCTGTATTCTCTTTTGCCGTTCTCAGCGCACTGAGGGCACCGATGCCCGCTTTGGCGAGGTCCTTTACCTGGTCCGCAAAATCTGGCACCAAATTTAGCGCCTGTTTCACCACTGGCGACGATGCTAATTCGTGCAACGGACTGCCATGATTCTCGGAGTCGACGAACCGGAGCGGCAATTCGTCAAGACGTGTTAGCGCCGTCGACAACAAACGTGCCTCCATCTCTTTGTCGAATCGCGTGGTCTCACGTCGGAACCCTTCGTAAGCTCGCGACACAGATGCTTTGAATGCATAGTCTTCCGACAATTTGAAGCGTTGCCCGATTTGCTTCGTTGATAGCCATGCAAACCAAACCGGTGCCCCAATCGACAGCAATGACAAAACCATATTGAGTGCAACTACTGACGGCGCAACCGTTGGATTATTGAACAAATTGGTCAATGAATGTAGTTGCTTCGAACCAAAAAAGCCTCCCGCCACCAGTGCACATATCAACCCTGCAACCCAAATCCACATCGACCGTGACAAGACAGACGATCGTTCAGTAAATGCCGCAGCAAGGCCAACACTCGTTGCCGCTGAATATGCAGTCTCACACCGCTGAAGCACAGCCCTCGCCTCAGCAGCGACTTGATTCATCTCCGCGCTGAATTTTTCTGCGTGATCCCTCACCGCAATAATTTTTTTGTAATCGTCTGTCGCCCCAGTGACATACGATATCACTTGTTTTCGGGCCTCGTCTAACGACTCCAAATCTTCCGGGAGTTTATCCGCGGCTTCGTATGCATTCTCGACGCGAGAGAGCATCGCATCAATATTTCCGGTTCTCGGCTCAATGCCATTCAACTGCGCCTCAAGTGCTCTAAGCCGACGAGTTAAGCGCCGTTGAGCCTCCGCAGTGTTCTCCGCTCCGCTGGGGGCAAAGTTCTTGAATACAACGTCAAGAGCAGTGCGTAGACCCAGAAGGGTAAGTACGAAGGCCGGAACCCCGATTCCGGCATTTCCAGGAATATTATTTATAGTACTTGTGCGAAGGAATTGGAGTCGACGAACATAATCCTGAACCCGCGGACATGCTTCCTCAAGCGGAACCTGGTCACCCCGCTCGTTAATTAAGGAAATAATACTATCAACCTCTTCTTTAAGCTCAATCCGAGTAAGCCCGGGAAAACTCCAGTTTGATGCTGCAATGCTAAATGGTTCGTCGTTTGGAATCCTAGTCTGAAGTTCACTCGCAATTTGGTTCAGTTCAGTCTTTATACTTTCCAGCGTTGGATGCATCGCGTTCCCCCGATCGATATTTTTACTATGGATCGAATGCTACCAAACTCGACCTCCATGGTCACTTCGGCAAAACTACCATCTCGCCAGCAGGATAAAGCTGTAGCATCGCTCGTGCGGCCTCGACGTTCGACGTCGTCAGCCATTCCTCCCAGTCGTCCGGCCGCAGGATCACGACCGCGCGCTTCTCGTCCTCCGGCTTGTGCATGCGGGAGAAGATCGGGTGCCCCTCGCCGCTCACCGTGATCATCGACATCGTGTGATGCTCAGTCCCGTCCGGGCTCATCAGCGTCCGCCAGATCCCAGCGACGCACATCGTTCGCCAGTCGATCAACCCGATCCGGTGCCACACGTTCTTCCCCGTCTCGTAGCACGGCTCGTAGATCCAGTCGGCCGGGATCAGGCAGCGGCGCCCGGCGCGCCAGGCCGGCCCGTACAACGGCGACTTCCCGAGGTTGTCGTCACGCACGTTCATGGTGCTGCGCATGATCGGCGGTTTCCGGCCCTGCTCCTTCGCTTTTTCGATGTTGGCCTTCTGCAGCGCGCGCGGCCAGAAGCCAAAGCCGGCCGCCAATGGTCTGAGCTTTCCGTCGACATTCGCGACGATCGGCGCGAGGTAGTCCTGGTAGATCTCCGGCTTCCACGGGAAGTCGCGGTACAGGTCGCTGAACGGCTCGATCCGCAGTTCGCGGATCTCGTAGTCCTCGTGCGGCGCTCGGTAGTTTGTACACATCGCCCGTCCCCATTTTTCCGGCCTTGACTAGGGTAGCTTATCGCGAAATATACTGTGTTTTTATACAGTGGTGGCGACGTGATCAAGCCAGAGTGGGCTTACATCTGGGAGTACGGGTTCCAAGGCGACAAGACGCGCCGGAGGACGCCTATCGAGCTCACGAAGCTGGAATTTGAACTGTGGATCGACCAGGACGAGAGGTCGACGTTCCTGAGCTCGTGCACGCCGATCGAGGCCACCCGAATTGATCGCAACCGCGTGCCGCTCACGGATCCGCGCTTCAAGTTGAAGCCCAAGATGCCGGAATTTGATGCGCCGACCGATGCCGAGTTGCGAGCCCTATGGCGCGAGTACACCGACCTTCAGGTGCGCTGGCTCATCCTCGAGATTCTTGCTCTTCGAAAATCGCTGGACAGGGTTCAGGAGTGGTTCGACTACGTCGACAAGAACATCCCCGACCGCGGGGAGCTGAGTGGTGGGAATGGAAAATTTCAGGAGCTGCGCCACCTTCTCCGGAAGGAAAAGGGGCGCGCTGGGATGATGTGACGCGCAGCAGCCATGACTGCGAGCCCGTCAAATGTGGAAGGTTTCAGCGCGCGGCCGCCGTCAAGGCGTCGTAGTCGCGCTCACACTGCTGGCCGGCGATGCGGGCGCGGTCAGCGTACTCTGCCAAGTCGCCCGCGCGCTGGTCAGCGCGGCCGAGCACGTCGGCAAGCAGATCGAGGGCGTCGCCGGCTGCCGGGCCTCCGGTGGTAGCGGCGGAATGGCGGGCGGCTGCGACGAGCTGGTCGACACGCTGCTGCAGGCTGCCAGCGGCAGCACGAGCAGCAAAAGCATCCGCCAGCGCGGCCGTGCGTTGTTGGTTCGCATCGTTTGCGATCTCCTGTTGTGCCGCGGTGCGGCGTTGTTCCTCGGCTCGCGCGGCCGCGGCGGCGTCGAGCTGCGCCTTCTGCGCGGCCACGACCGTCGCGCGCGCGCCGTCGACGTGCCCCTTGAAGTAGCCGCCGGCGAGGCCGACGACAGCCGCCACAATGATGGCCAGCCAAACACGTGGATCGAACCAGGTCATTTCGGCTCCTTCGCGTGCAGTTGCTTCAGCTCGTCCGGCGAGTAGACGAAGCCCGGCAGCAGGAACGCCTGCACGCTCCAGACGGGATCGCTTTCCTCGTGCCGGCCGTGATCCTTGCCCCGGTGATGGAGCGCACACAGCAGCAGTTGGTTGTAGGTCGAGTCGACGAACGCCTCCGGCCGCGCCGGATCGAACGCCTCCCAGTCAAAGCCCTGCGTCAGCCGGATCACGTCCCAGACCGGATGCTGGCGCGGGATGGGCACGATGCGCTGCAGCTTGTGGCTGAACATCGTGTCGACCTGGTTCAGCGCGACGCCGCGGATCCACTTCCAGTCGATCGCATGCGAGAACGCCCACTCGAAGAAACGGTGGTGCGACTCGACGGCCTGGTCGTCACCGCAGACTGCGCAAACGTAGCCGCCGGCCGCCTTCATCGCGCGCTTGCTCGCGCGGAACGTCGGCGACTCGGCGCGCGGCTCGTGATCGGGATAGAAGACGTCCTCGGCAAGCGTGCGCCGCGTCTCGTGGGATTTCGTGGTCGTCATAGATCGCGCTCGCACAGTGCACGCTCTTCAGCGCGCCGTTTCACCAGACCCGGGAGTACGCGGCCGCCGGCCGTCACCCACTGCGGCCGCCCGTTGTCCGCCTCGTTCATCGCGCGGCACGCGCCCTTCCAGTCACCGGCGTTGAACCGCTTCGCTGTCGTGCTGCCGCAGTACGCAGTCGCGCCGACGTTGTAGGCAAAACTCACAGCTGCCGCGAGCTGGTTCGTGTGCCCCTTCAGACCCGGCGTGCACTTCAGCACCGGCTCGGCATGCTCGATGAGCCGCTGCTCCAGGCGCGCGTGGCACTCCTCCGGCGTGAATCGCTGCCCGGCGTGCACATCCTTCGTGTCGCCGTTGCACGCCGTGATGATCCCGATCGGATCGGGCCGCGCGACGAGCTCGAGCCCCTCGAATTTCGGGACCATGGAAAAAAGAAGGGCTGCCGCAGCAGCCCCTACAACGCTGGCAAGCGTCTTCTTCGGAACGTTAACCATCGAGCAATGCCCTCTTC
This sequence comes from Burkholderia sp. 572, assembly GCF_040545135.1. Lineage (NCBI taxonomy): Bacteria > Pseudomonadati > Pseudomonadota > Betaproteobacteria > Burkholderiales > Burkholderiaceae > Burkholderia > Burkholderia sp. 572. Next base: position 227,068 of record NZ_JBEPLH010000004.1, read on the forward strand.
CCTTTGTTCTTGACCAGGTAGTACGCCTGCAGCCCTATGTACGCGATGGTCGCGACGGCTACCCACCAGTTGATGTCGTGGCTCGTAAGCCATAACCAGAGATTGCCGCCAACCGCCGGCACAGCCTTTGCTGCGCTCGCAACGACCTCGCTCTTCATCGAGCCCCCGTAATGAAAAAGCCGCCCCGAAGGCGGCTGGTTACAAACCTTGATCTTGTCTCGCCCGTTCTGGGCATCTACCACTCGAGGTAAAACATGAAAATGAACTTGGCCGCGCTCGCCGCGGGGATCGCGCTCGCCTGTGCATTGTCAGCATGCGGCCGCGGCGATGGGGACGCGAGTAGCCCCATTCCGCATGCGAAGGCCGACACCATCCCGGCGTTGATCGACGTCTTCGGCGACAGCACATCGAAGGGCGTACAAACTATCGGTGGTCGACTATTCAACACTGCGGACAGCGAACCTGCGATCCTGCAGAACATGCTTCAGGCGCGATTCGGGGCCGGCGCAATCGTCAACAACCAAGGCGTCGGCGGAACGGAAGCCGCGCAATTGCTCAATGGCACCGATGGAGTTCACCCGCCGTTCGACCAGGTGATGGCTGCAAGCAAGGCGAAGATCGTCGTCTTCAATTTCGCACTCAATGCCAGCTACTACGCATCGAAGCCAACGGAAGGCATCCCCATAGAAACAGTCGATACTTACTGGGCCAACATGTCGCAGCTCTGCCAGATCGCGCGCAAGTACGGCAAGATCTGCGTTTTCGAAGAGCCCAATCCGGTCAACGGCGTTCAAAATCCGAACGCGCCGATCTACGGATATGTCTCCGTGCTCCGGCAACTCGCAGCGCAACTGAATGCACCACTCATCGCGCAATTCGATCAATTCCAGACGCTTCCGAATTGGATGGCGTGGCTAAGCGAAGACCAGACGCATCCGACGGATGCGGGATATGCATACAAGGCGGCAAATACGGAGGCGGTGTTGCGGCCGATTGTGGCGGGTCTACTGGGAGCCCGCTAAAGCCTTGTGTGAGAGAATCCCGAATCCCAAAGAAAGAGCGCATTGTGCGGATACTCTCACTACAGGCCCTGCGCGCAGTCGGCGCCATCGCGGTCGTTCTCTATCATGCCGGAACGCTTGGCGCAGGGATCAATCTGCGTGTGGGCGCTACCGGCGTCGATCTGTTCTTCATCATCAGCGGAGCGGTAATGTACCTTTCCGTCAATGACCAGACCAGTATGCCCAGTTTCCTCTGGGCGAGATTTACACGAGTTGTCCCGCTGTACTGGATCGGAACCATCGGAGCGGTGGGAGTCTATATCGCCAAATCAGGGCATTTCCCACCGATCCTCGATATTGTTACGTCCGCCCTCTTTCTGCCGTCCGAGCACTTTGGTGACTTCCCGATTCTCTATCCGGGCTGGTCGCTTAATTACGAAATCTTCTTCTACGCGCTAATTGCGGTCCTGCTTATGTTCGGCTCAAGCGCCATGGGCCTTGCGGCAACTACCACGCTGGCGCTCGGCACATTGCATGAGTCGGTGCAAGCTCCTTATGCTGAATACTACTGTCAACCAGTAATGATCGAGTTCGCAGCGGGCATCCTGATCGGCATGGCAATACGTGCCAGGCTCACCCCAAGCCGTGGCGTATCGCTAATGCTGATCTGCGTCGGGATCGCGCTACTTACTCTTCACTCGCCTGAGTCGAAAATCAACGCAGCTATCGGCTGGGGTGTTCCGTGGGCCATGATTCTTGTCGGCTCCACTGCCTTCGATTCATCCCTCCTTGTTCGATCGAAAGTCACCCAATTGCTCGGGGCAGCGAGCTATTCGATATATCTCGCGCACCCGTTCGTCATTTGGGGAATCGAGGCGTTCACGGGGGATAGGAACAATCTCGTCTTCGCTGCCGCAGCGGCCCTGTCCATTCTCTCTGGCCTGATAGTGCATCTCGCCATCGAGAAGCCGTTGCTATCTGGCCTGCGGAAGTTTCAGCCGTTCAGCAAATTGAACGTTCCGGAAGGAAAGAGCGCGGCGTAGGATGTCCACCGCTCATCGGCGCTATCCACGGTCCCTTGGTTCGGCCACACATCGGGGTCTTGAGGACACGAAAACGATGCGACGATCTTGTCCTCGGTGGCATCTGAGAATGAGACATAAATTTCCATTTTTCACCTGTTCAGAACGTGTATTCGTATAGGCCGACCGTGAATGTCAGCGTTCCGCTTGATGCGGCCGCGATGTAATACAAGGTCTGCGGCGTGACGAGCGGGACGTGGGGGAATGACGTTGTTACCGATGATGCGTTCGTCGGCATCGTACCGCCTTGACCGACCGCACCAACCCCTCCCGACGAACCGGCAATGTTTGAAGAAAGACCCGCTGACGCAGTATTGCCAGAAATTGCCTGATAGCCTCGGCACGTCTTCGCGTTCGGCGGCACTGCGCCGGCAACGGAGAATGAGATATAGCTCGCAGCGGACACCGTGGTGTTAAGTACAGTGAAGCCCGGCGTCGAAATCGTGCGGCCGAACTGGCTACCCACGTTGAGCAGACCGCCCGAAGTCGTCTGCCACACCGAAACGAGCGCCGATGCCGTATAGCCGGACGGCATGTTCGCGCCCCCGTACACGTTGGGGGCCGTTGACGATGTTGCGTTCGTGGCCAGCAGCGCAGTCGCCTGCGTAGCCGGATTGTAGATCGCGTAGAGCGCCACAAAGCCCGGCGCCGGCGCCGAACCGGTGTCCATGCCCCCCGCGCCAGTGGTTGCGAGGTTGATCGTCTTGTTGAAGTTGGCGATCCGGAATGCGGCGCCACCGAGCGCTGTTTCGACGACAACCTCGTCGGCGGTGAACGTCGCCGATGCGCTTGCCGATGTGACCGACATTGCGGCGTTGCGCATCGAGCCGACGACGGCGGCAGTAGATCGCTGCACAAACGCCGTCGTCGCCAGTCTCGTGCTGTTGTCGAACTGCGCGGCCGTAACGCCTCGGACTTGGGCGAACTGAATAGCCGCAGTCCCCCCCGCGACATCCCACTCGGTACTCCCGCGCGCAACCAGAAGCAGTGAATCACCGACCTGGAGTGTCACAGGCTGGACGTTACCATTCGACCAGATGAAATCCGCACCCTGCGTTGCGATGGCAAGGGGGCCGCTTCCGAAATTGAAAAACAGGATTGCTCCGCCGCTCGGCATCGACGATCCAGATGGAAGCGTGAGAGTGCCACCGGACGCGCCATACCACTGGATTGCTTGGCCTGCGTAGAAGGCAGAGAGAGTAGTGTTTACGTTGAACGCAGTAAAACTGCCGAAATTCCCGAGTGCACGCTGAACAAACGCGGTCGTCGCAAGCTTGTTCGAATTATCGAATTGCGGCGACGTCGTTCCGAGAACCGTCGTGTAGCTTGACAGGTACCAAGCGCCAGTATTGCTGACGAACTGAGCTTGCTCGCCCGCGTTCAGAGCGAACGTGTTCGACAAGCCTCCGACCTGGCTGTTGATGTTCTCGGTTCCGCTCCCCTTAACGGTCATGCCGACCGGAGTGCCGATCGTGATTGTTGCCCCATTGGGAACGCCAGCGACAGGCGGCAACGTCAAAGTTATACCTGTGCCGTATGCCCAAATGAATGCTCCGACGTGGCCGCCGTTCAACGATGCCGTGGCATTGATACCCTGAATACCCGAAAACGCCGCACCGGATTGCTTCACGAACGCTGTCGTAGCAATGCGCGAGCTGTTGTCGTACTGCGCCGGTGTTTGCGCAATGGGGCTGCGCGTATAGTGGCTGACGATGGTCCAGTTCGATCCATCGGAAACGAGTTCAACCGTCGCTCCGACGTCAATTAAAAACGTCGATGCTCCCATCGCTTGGTTGTAGATGTTCGCCGAGGGCGTCGCGATGGTGACCGACGTGCTGTTATTTGTGACGTTTGTGATCGTGTACGTGAGATTGATAGTCGTCGGCGCAGGCAACGTGATTGTGGATGGCCCGCTTCCACCAGCCTGTATCCACGATCCCGTGTCGGAAGCCGCAAGGGTGCCGGACCCTACGACGTACTTTCGAGTTTGAAAATTCCCGCCGGCCCGCTGAACAAATGCAGTAGTCGCAAGTTTCGCGGTGTTGTCGAACTGCGGAGCCGTGATCCCAGCCGCGTTGATCGCTGCTTGCAAGTTCGCCAGGAGCGTCGCAATCGTGCCGTCGTCGACCGAATTCTGGCCGGAAAAGTTAGCGGTGAACTGCGCGAGCACCGCCGCCATGATCGAGCTCTGGCGCCACACCTTGTTGAGCTGCGCCGACAGCGCGGTGCCGGACTGAAATCCCGACAGACGGGCCGCCAGCGCCGCGTACGTCACCTGGTCGATAACGTTCGGGGAGCTGCCCCCACCGAACACGAGAAAGTCGTTCGTTGCCATCAATGCTCCGAGCATAAAAAAAGCCACCCGAAGGTGGCTTGCAGACAATGCGATAGGCGGTTAAACGGGCCTGCTCCAGGCTCCGACGTCGAACCCGGCCACAAGCTGATTGCTCATGTCGAATCCGAACAGGGGTGATCCGTCGACGGACGTGACGACCGTGTAGTTGACCCGAACACCTTCGGGCTTCAGGGGGATGTATCCGCCGGAAAGCAGCGCGAGGAACGTCGCCGGCGGGACCTTCCCGGCAATGCCGATCGTCATCGACATGTCCTGGTGGTCCTCGATGAACACGTGCGTGTCCGCGTCGAAGATGCTGTTCAGGATCGCCGCGCTCTGCTCGAGCGTCCCATCCCAGTGGTTCGCGCCGATCTTCGCGCGGATGACCAGCCGGTACGTGTCGTCGTCCAGTACGGTCAGCCCCGAATCTGGATCGAACGGTCCCTTCCAGGTGCCCTGGTCGAAGCCGAGGCCTGCGATGTCGAACGAGAAATAGACACCTGTCAGCGGTGTACGGATCTTCCGCGACACTCCAACCCAGAGCCCGACGTCGTCCAGCTGGACGCCTACCGCGTTATCGAGGTCGAACCTGCCGGGCATGCTCTGCAGCACGCCCATCTGGTCTACGAGCGGCTGTACGAGCGCTTCGACGGTCGCCATGAACCGCGGCTTGTCGCTGTGCTCTGACGTGATCAGCGCGGTGTATTCGGTCAGGTCAGCCATCAGGTCACCACCAGCGTCACGTTCGCCGGCGTGCACGACGCCGCTTCGTTGAACAGCAGCGCAACATCCGGCATGCCGGCGCCACGCGGCCCAGTGAGCGTCAGCCCAGACAGCTTGAACGTCACCCCACCGCCGACGCTGTTCGCCGCGGTCAGGGCGTCACCCCATTCGACGCTCCCGGACAGGCCGCCGCCGATCTGCACGCCGTTGATGTAGTCCGACACCGCCTGCTGTATCTGCTGACCCGCCTGCGTCGTATATCCGCCGAGCGCCTTGATCGTCACGGTCGCCCCGATCGGTGCGCCTGTCGGTCGGAAGAAGCTGATCGTGATCGGCCGGCCATAGATGTCCGCGACGACGATCGACGTCGTGCCGAACGTGCCAGCGCCCGGCGTCTTCTTCGCCGCGATCGCATTCGCGATCGCCGTCGCGTCGCCACCCTCGACGACGAGCGAAATCGAGTGCGACGGGATGCCGTTGGCGTCGGTCGAGCTCGTGTCGTTTTCGTAGGCGACGTACCGCGTGACGCCGGGCACGTTCGCCACTGCACCGATGATGCCGTCGAGAACCGTGAGCGATGGCAGCGCGGTCGACACCGTCTGCCGCTGCCGCAGCACCGGGTCCTTTTCGACTGGGGCGCCCTCGGCAGCATCCGCCGGGTTCGTCACCGACTGCCAGCCGAGCGCTGGCGTCGCGATCTGGTTGATCGTGCCGGCACGCGCGGACACGTCGCCGATCGACGCACACGTGGCCGTCACCGTGATCGTGCCGCTCGGCGGGATCGTCACCGTCGCCGGCAGCAACCACTGCACGCCGTTGGTGTCCTTCGCCGCGCCGTTCGTGATCGTCTTGCCAGCTTGGCCGATCAGCACGAGGTCCGCGCTCGAGTACGACGCGATCTTCCGCGCTATGCCGTTGATTTTGACGTTGCTCGACAGCGCATCGCCCTGCGCGGTGGCGGGGCTGAACGACCGGTAGATCGCGATCGAGACCGAGTTGACGTCGCTGATCGCCTTCGCGAACACACCGAGTAGTTGACCGTCCTGGCTGTCCGGCTCCAGGTACGTGTCGGCGCCGTAGATCGATCTGTACTGGTCCTGCAGAAACGCGAGCACGTCCGCGTACGTCGGCGCGGTGATACCGTTCGCGTCGATGGTGGGTGCGAGGGTCGTGAGAGTCACAATGTCGCCTGTACCGTGGTGGTTCCGTAGATGGTGTTGATCGTCGCGGTAACCGTCAGCACGCGCGTCTCGGGATCAGCCGTACTCGAGTAGTTCGTGAGTTCGGTCACACCGTGTGTGGCGAGGATGCACTTGCGGATCGCCGCGTCGTACTTGCCGCTGGTGTACTTCCCGAGTACGTCGGTGTCCCATGGCATGCCGGCCGTCGTGTCGAGGAACCATTCGCCGCGCAGCAGACGCAGGCGTGTCAGCACGGCCTGCGCGACCGCCTCGGGCGTGTTCACGAGGAAGTCGGCCGGGCCTCCGCCGAAGACGTAGTCGCCGTCTGCGTCAAGTTTTCGGTATCGCATGGGAGTCTCAGTTGACCGGGCCGGTGTTGCCGCCCTGCGGATCGGAGTGCGTGTGCGTGTCGTCGACACGCTTGCCGTTCGCCGTGATCTGGCCGATCACGTTGAGGATGCCGTTGAACACCGCGGCGGCACCGCTCGCGGCGCTGCCGACCATGCCGCCGACGAACGTCAGCAGCCCGGTGATCGTCACGGCCGCCGAGAATGTCGACAGCGGCGCCACCACATCGAAACCGCCCGGCGCAACGATCTTCACCTTCTGCAGCGCCGGGTTCAGGTCGATATACGTCGCGCCGTCGTCGCTGCGCAGCTGCGTCGAGGTGCCGCTGACGCCGACGAGAGCGCGCGGTCGCGAACGAAAGCCGAGCAGCGCGAACCCGTCCGACAGGTCATGCATGCGGAGCTCGGCTTGCTCCTGCACCCCGCCCGACTGCCACCACGCGTCGATGCACCGCGAGGCGAACACGACAAGGCACTCATCACCCTGCTTGACTGGGAACGTCAGCGTACAATTTCCGCCAGCTGGAAACTGGACCGGGCAGTCGACCAACAGCGGCAGTGCAACGCTCTGGATCGTGCCGTCGATGCCGCGCACCTGTGCCTTGATCGCCGGCTGCACGCTGCATGTCGGCGGCCGGTCGGCAGCGCTTTCGAACGACTGGATGACGCCGGGCAATGCAGTCCAGATGCCCGCGCGCACGCCGTCGAACGCTTCACGCAGTGCGACCTCCGGGTCGCCTACCCTTTCACGTCGATCCATGGGATGAAAATGAAAAAACTGCTGTTGATCGCCGCGCTGCTCGCGCCGCTCGCCGCCATCGCTGACGACGCCTACGTCTACCCGTTCGCCGGCATGAAGGTCGGCGTGACGGTGGACAATCAGTTCCCGACGATCCTGTACACCGCGCAGAAGTGCGACCTGCCGCTGGCGAACGCGCAGAACATGCGACGCTACGAGTCCTACCGCGGCGTCTGGGACATCGGTTGCTGGGGCGAGACGATTGACGGTGACGCCGTGATCATCGTTCCGAAGATGCCGACGAAATCCATCCCGCTCAATACTCTGGCGCGGGCCGACGTCAGCAGCTACATAAACTGGGCAAAAATGACCATCAAGGCGCTTCCGACGTACGGCCGCTAGCCGAACCTCTTGATCACGTCGGCGGATGGCACCGCCGCCTTGTCTTTGAACGAGTCAGGTAGCACCGTGACGTCGGCCGCGAGGCATACCACGCTCGTGTACCACTCTTCGCCGCGCGTATCGCCGCTCACCTCTGCGAGCATCACGTAGTAGAAACCGTCGTCCTGCAGCTTCGCCTGCATCTCGATCCGCTCGTTCTCGGCCTGCTGGCCCACATTCAAGCTGTACTCGTACTGCTGGATGCTCGCGTTGTCGAGCCAGATCAGACGGCCGATCTTTACGCTCGGATTCAGCAGCATCTTCACCTCGATGCCGTTCGCCGTCTGCTGCGGCAGGCCGACCATGCCAGTCGCGGAAGTGATCACCGGGATCTCGCCAGGCATGTATGCCGTCTCGGGCACCATCACCACCTTGCCGTCTTGGATGCTCCAGACGGTCTGCGTGGTGCGCGCGGTCCATCGCATGAAGTCCCGCGCCATGCCAAACATCACCTTGCCTCTCGGCAGCGGGTTCGACGGCAATTCCGGTAGATAGCCCTGCTGCACGCCATACTGGCCCATCGCAGTGCATACGGCCGCCACATGGTCGGCCGGCGTCGACCCGGCCGCGAGCGTCGTGTTCACCACGGCGAAGTTGTACGCCGAGTCGCCGTCCGCCGCAGTGATATCGATGAATGTATCCGTCTGGCTCTCGCGCCCGCGCCGTACCTGCTTGATCTGTCCATCGAAGATGATCCCGTAGTTGCCCTCGTAGCCGGCCTGCAGCACGACGCGCGTGAATTCCTTACTTTGGGCTCGTCGTGCCGTATTCGCGGACACGTTGTAGACGCGGATCCGCGCCGAGTTCGGCGTCTGCAGGTCGCCGCGCTGTACGCGGAACACGATCCGCAGCTCGGACAGGTCGAGTGCTTCTCCGCTGTCGAAGCCGATGATCAGCGATACCTTCCGGCCGAACTGCTGAACGCTCATTGATCCGTCACCCAGAAAACATGCGATCCGATGCCGAGATCCTCGTACGTCGGAACGTCGTCCGGATCAGCAGCGCCCTGCACCCACAGCCGTCCTTGGAACCCAAGGTGCTTGTACTGGCCGAGCAGGTCCATACCGGTAACCAGCGGTATGCCCGATACCAGGGGATTGTCCGATGCGTCAGCGATGTCGAGCACCCACCCCGCGCCGCCGGCCTTGCGGTACTGGACGGTCAGGCGATAGTCAGTCCCGCTCAGCGTCACGGTGAAGCGCTCCGGGCGCGGAGAAAACGGAATCTCGAAGAAGCTCGGCATCACATACTCCCCGGCGGTACCGCGCCGCCCGGCGCTGGCGTCGCGGGCATGGCGGCCTTCGTGCCGCCGTTTCCGGTCTCGGCCGTCGACGCCGGGTCGGCCTGGTTCTCTTTCGGAGGCAGTTTCGTAACCTGCGTCGACACGATCCGGATCTGCTTGAGCGTCGCCGTCAGGATCAGCGCGCTCGACGTCTTGGCGTCAGTCGTGAGCCGCAGCCCCTGCAGAAGCATGTTCTGGTAGAAGCGGCGGCTCGTCGTTACATCGAACGGCGTGCGTGCCTGCTGTAACGCAAGCAGCTGCGAGTAGATCGCATTCACGTACTGCGCCGATGGCAGGCCACCGCCATCGAACGTCGCTTCCGCGGCGCCGAGCAGTGCCTCGTAATCGGCATTGCTCCAGCCGCAACGTATCGCAACATCCGGCTGCCGCTTGAAGGCGTGATCGGTGATCTGCGCCCCTTGCTCGACCGGATGTTCCGTGATCGTGAGCTCGTCGTTGTAAACCTCCTCGATCGCGACCTGCACCGTAATGCTGCCGATCTTCTTCGGCGAGATCATGATCATGTCGAGAATCATGCGACTACCCCCTGAAGGTTTCGAACCAAGTCGGAATTCACCGCACGCTGCTCACGCTCAACTGCCCGGCCCGCTGCGGCTGGATCACCAGCGCCGCTCACGTGAATCTGCGTGGTCTGGTTCACCTCGACCTTCGTCGCAGCCGCCGACGTGGCCGCGGCTTGCGCCATCGCGGCAACCGGCTGCTGATAGGTCGCGCGCGTATTGCGCAGCGCCGCCTCCATCTCGGCAGCCGAGATGCTCGCGCGGTTGTTTCCCTTGCCAGCGTAGTAGCTGCGACCGGTATCCGGATCTGCCACGCTCGCCCACTCGCGCGATGCTGCCCGCAATGCCGCGCGCAGGTCACCGCTTCGCCCTTCCACGTAGTCGGCGATCGCGCGCCGCTTGTTGCGCACCAGGTACTGCTCGAAGATCCGATCCTGAAGCCGTCGATCGAACATCTCATTGCCTTTCAGCTTCAACCCACGCGCAGCTTCGGCCAGCGTGCTGCCGATGATCTGATAGCGGCCGGCCGCGTTGAACTGCCCGGCACGCTGCGCGGCCATGACCTGCGCCAGCGTCATGCCTTCGAGGTTCTCAGTGCCGGCACGGTAACCGCCGCGCGCGCCGCGATTCACGCTGTTGTAATCGCCTTCACCGCGTGCGATCAGCTTGCCGAACGCCGTGTCCGCGAGCTGGCCGAGACGGCCAGCGAGACCGCTGTCGTCGGGAATGGAAACACGCTCGATCTGCGGCGCCGGCAGCTGCGGCGGTTGAGTCAGATTTTCCTGACCGGACGTTACCGAACTCGGTACTGATGCCCTTTCGCCAGCCTGCGCCGGCGCTGAAGCCGGAACAGACGCACCTGATGGAGCCGGCGCCGCCGCCGGTGCCGCTGCCGTGGCAGGAGCCGGTGTCCCCGACGACTCGCGAACGGGAGTCGGTTCCGGCGCACTGGATGGCGCCTGAGTCGTTGGCTGATCCGAGCGCGGCGGAGTCAGCTTCGCGCCGCCTCCATCCTTCACGCTGTCGATTTCCTCCTGCGTGTAGCCGCCGGTCGCGTCGAGGCCGCGGCGATCTTTCAGCGTGAGGATGTCCCACAACGAGCGGAAGCGGCCGCCCGACAGCTGAGCGATCAGCCCGTCGACTTTATCGCGCAGCGCATCGCCGATCTTCCAACCTGCGAACGCAGCACCGACGGCAGCCACTGCCGTCGCGAGACTGCCGAGCACCGAAAGCAGACCGCCACTCGCGGCAGTAGCACTTGTCGTCGCCGCACCCGCTGCGCGCAAGGCCCCTGCCATCTTCAGGATGCCGCCAGCGATCCGAAACACACCCAGCGCCTTCAATGCCACGCCGAGTAGCAGAATCTTCGTCGACCACCCGTCGGTGCCACGATCGAGCTCTACAAACTTGTCGGCCAGCCAGGCTAGCGGCGGCCCCATTGCTGCGGCCGCCTTCACGACAGCGTTCGCGACATCGGTAATCCGATTCGCGATCTCATCGCCGTGCTCGTCCATCCACCGTTGAAAGCGATCGAGGCTCGGCCCGATCTTCTGCAGCATCGCGCCCTCGACACGGATGCCGAGATTCTCGAACGACGTGCCGAGGCCGCGCAGCTGCGTCATGAACCGGTGCGAGTCGTCCGCAGCCTTGTCCAGACCCGTCGTCTGCGACATCTCGCGATACTGCTTCAGGAGCTTCTCGAAGTCCCCGTTGCGCATCGCGAGCATCAGGTTCTCGTCAATGCCGAGAATATTGCCGTATTGGCTGGCAAGCCAGGTCGGCTTGTTCGCCAGCGACTTCCCGAGGTCCGACATGATGTCGACCGTGTCGCGCAGCTCGCCGTTTGCGTTGCGCGTCTGCACGCCCAGCGTCGCGAGGTATCCCTCGCCCGCCGGGTTGTTGCGCAGGAAGCGCGCAAGGTTCTCGATCGTGCCGGTGGCCGCCTCGGCGGAGACGCCCATGTTGCGCGCGGCGAACTCGAAGCCGCGCAGGTTGGTTGCCGATGCGTCCGTGCGCTGCGACACGAAATACAGGCGCTCGAGCTTCGACGCGAATGCCGCGACGCCGGCGCTCACCGTGAGCGCGGCGCCGGATACGGTGGCGATCAGCTGCTTGACGCCCTTCGTCGTGCCTTCGACGCCTTCCTTGAAGTTCTTCAGGCCCTTCTCGTCGACCTTGAAGCCCAAAGCCACGAGAAATTCACGGATGACTACGCTATCGGCCATTTTTTAATCCGATGATGGGTACCATTTCAGGTCGATACCGTCTGACATCTAAACCGCGTATGTCACGAACAAAAGCACTCACGCAGGATCGTCTCAAACAGCTACTTCACTATGATCCTGGAACTGGCGAATTCAAGTGGCGCGTATCTCGCGGAACCGTGAAAGCTGGATCGAAGGCCGGCAGCAACAACCAAGGGTACGTTGACATTAGCATCGACGGAGTAATGCACAAGGCGCATCGCCTCGCGTGGCTGTACATTCACGGGAGATGGCCGGACGACGAACTCGACCATCGAGTCGGTCGCCGATCTGACAATCGAATCACTCAGATCCGCGAAGCTACGCATGCCGAAAACATGCGCAACCGAGGCGCATACGCGTGCAACAAGTCTGGCTATGCCGGAGTCGACTGGCGACCCAGTAGAGGGGTATGGCGCGCTCGCATTGGTCTCGACGGGAAGCAAATCCATGTCGGGAACTTCGCCACAGCGGAGGAAGCGCACAAAGCGAGAATTGCACGGCTGAAGGAGATGCAGGACGAGTTTAGGCGCCTGCCTCTTGAATCCTACTCAGATGCTCCTGAATAAGCGCTTGATTCTCGCCCTGAACCGCTAGCATGTCATTCATCAGCGCAATGTCGGCGAGGTCCAACGTGCCATCCTTCAAGCTCTCGTAGCTACACATGCCGCGCATGACCGGATACAACAGCCAGTCCTCTCCTCCCGGAAGGCTCCGTAACTCTAACGAGCTGAGGTCTCGCTCGCCCCGGGGCTGGAAAGGAGACCTTGAATAAAATTGCCCAGGTTCGCCACCACAACGCGCACGACGAGCGGCAGCATCACGTCGATTCCGATGTCGTCGAACATCGACGTCTTGTGAGCGATGTTCCAGACCTTCGCCCAACCGGCGCCCTGCCAGCGTTCGACGACAGACAGGCACGTACCGAAGACGTATTCAGCGTCCTCGTCCTTCAGGCTGGCCAGCGCATCAGCGAACGGCTGCAGCACCGGCGCGATTGCGTCGACGAGCGTCAGCAGCTCGCGCGGCTGGTCGACTACAGGCGCCGCCTCCTCGCCGCTGGTGAGCGCCGCAAGCGCGGCGTTCGCGCGGGCCTGCTCGCGCGCGACATCGGCCTGCTCGAGTTCGGCGTAGAACTTCATCAGCACCGGAATCATCGGCGGGATGATCGGCGCGATGCGCCGCGACACGTGGAACTGCTGCATCGCGCTCAGCTTGCCGATCGCGTATCGCACGCTGTTCAGTTGGACTTCGGTCGTCATGCTCAGTACGTCCCGAGGATGTTGTCGATCTTGATCGAGTCGAAGACCCATTCGACGATGTCGCCGTCCTTCGCGTATTTCAGATCCGGCGCCTTCTTGAACGCGCAGCTGCGCGCGGTCATCACGTCGCCGGCCGCCGTCTGCCGAACCTCGATCAGGTTCTTGCCCCACAGGCGACTGTCGAGCGACTGTGCGTCGTACAGCGCCATCAGCTTCGCGTTAATCGGCGCGGTCTTCAGGTAGCGCAGCGTGACCTGACCAGACTTGTCGGCATGCAAGCTGTGCATGCCCTCGCCATCCGAGCCGATCGTCATCGTGTTCTTGTCGCCCGCGCGCACGATCGTGATGCCTTCTTCCGCGGTTGCTTCGCCGTAGCCGAGCGAGAACGCCCCGCCCGGGCCCACGATCGTCGCCGCGACGTCCTGAAAGCTGTAAGTCGTCATGTTGAGATGCCCTTGTTAGCGGTTGACGTTGACGAGGATGTCGACGCTGTGGATCGCGCCGGCTTCCTTCGCCGCGACCTGGAACGTGACGGACTTGCGCGCCTCGCGATCGGCCTGTGACTGCGTGGCGATCGGCGGTGCATAGACGTAGTAGCCCTGCGCCAGCGTGTCGCCCTGACTCAGCGCGCCGAAACCGGCCGAATTCCAGACGCCCGGCGCGAGATACCCGTTGTTCACCCCCGCCTCGCCGGCCGCGGAGATCGTGGCCGCGATCGTGGCGTTGCCGCCGTCGGTCTGCGGGATCTTCGTCGGGCTCTGGTACAGAAGGTTGTAGACGTCCGTCTCGATCCGGTTACGGAACCAGATCGCGTTGTATACCGAGTCGATGAACAGGCCGCTCGGTGTCACGCCATACTGGATGATCGACGTGTCGTTGCTGTAGTTCACGAACACGTTGCAGTTCTTCGCCTGCAGGGTGTTCGCCTGCGTGCTGGTCAGTTGTTCGGCAGCGACGCTCGGCTCCTGCTTTAACATCACCGTGATCGTCGTGTTGTTCCCGTCGAAGTTCACCGTCAGCAGCCGGCCAAGCAGCGACGACACCGCGTACGGCGTCGCGCTCGAGTACTGCACGACCGTGTACTGGAGATTCAGCGCCTTCAGCTTGCTTGCGATGTCGGTCGACACAGTCGAGTCGAGCACCTGCGGGTTCTGCGTCGTGATGCCATAAATATGGCGCTGGTCGGCCTCGATGAGCGTTGCGACCGCGATGTGCTGCGCGTCGGTGATCGACGCGTCAGCGAAGTCGAGACCGAGGAATTGGTTCGCAAAGCGGTCAAGGAACACCGCAGCAGCGTCCACCGGCTGTTCCGGTGCAATGCCGGCCGCCGGCGTACCGGCGAGGCTGCTGGTCAGTCCGAGCATGGACGACACGTCCGTGCCACTGCCTGGCGCGGTCGCGAACCCAACGGTCGAGCTGGTACCGGACGTGCTCGACGTCACCACGAACCGCGAGCCGTTCCACGCGATCGTCGCGCCGGTCAGCTTCGCGTTGATCACCGTCGCGACCCCATTCAGGTTCGTCTGCGCCGAGAAATCGAGAGCGGTGACAGTCTTCGCGGTGCCATCGATCGTGATGTTGAACGCGCCGGTTGTGATCGCCTTCCAGGCGGTCATGTCCTGCTGCGCCGTCGACAACACACCGCCACGCAGCGATCCGGAGGTGGCGGTCTTCGCCCAACGGCCGATCATGATCTGTTGCGGCTGCGGCACCTGGTTGAACGCGAGAGCCGCCGCGTAGTACTCCGGCGTGTTGGTGCCGTAGTCGGCCGTCACCTCGTCGATGCCACCGTACGAGCGCGCTCGCTCGTTGGTATCGATGACGGCCGACGGGCCGAGAATCAACGCAGTGTTCAAATTCGCGCCCTGCGCCGCCAGCGCGGCAAGGTTGATCATCACATTGATCAGACGCGATACCGGCAATCCCGTGGTCATATATCCCTCACATGTAATCTGCAAGAAAGAAAATTCCTGTAGGATATTTCTCGCAATACGTAAATAAACACCAATCCACCTACGGGGAATTCACATGGAACTTTGGAAAATCGTTATAGCCGCAGTCGGCGGACCAACAATATTGATTGGCGCAGTCGCGTATCTAGCAAAATCGCTAATCGGACAATGGCTATCCAAAGAACTTAAGAAATTTGACAGCGAGCTCACATTTAAACTAAAAGCGTACGAAATAGACAGCCAGTACGCGAATCAAATAAAATCAGAAAATTTAAAATCAGAACTGCAACTCAAATCGTATGACTACCAGCTCAGATTTTCTAATCTTTACGAAAAGCGAGCGGCCGCGATATCCGAATCGAATCGCTTGCTCGTCGATGCAATTATCAAGATCGACTCCGCACTCGCACCACTTCAATTGGCCGGCGACACTCCAGTGAGTGAAAAATACAGCGACGCCAGCGAAAGTCTCAGACAATTCATGATTCATTTCGAGCACAATCGGCTCTATGTTCCAGAAGATGTGTGCGATAAAGTCGACGAGCTTTCGAAGACGATTCGAGAAGTCCTCCTTAAATTTGGGGCATGGATAAACATCCCGGACGGGTCATTAACCGCACAGAATCAGCAAGCGAAAATCGAACAGCACATGAAGGCATGGGGTGCTCTAAAACATGAGATTCCGTCTGCAAGAAGAGCGCTCGAGGCGGCATTTCGCAACTTACTCGACCCGAACCATAGCGCAGGCGGCCCCAGCACCATATAGTTCACTCGATTACCCAGAGAGCACCGACCAGATTGAGTACGCTGTACCGCCTCGTTACCTTGCGGCGTAGCGTCACGGTCATGTCGTAGCGCCGCACCCATTGCTGGTTGACGAGGTCCGGTGCCGCGCGGATCGGGCCGACGCCGACGAATGCCATGTCCTGCAGTTGGAGCTGCTCGCGGTTCTGCGGGATCGCGAGCCCGTCGGCGAGCCGCTGCGCATAACCCTTCGCACGCGGCCCGTAGAACGTGCACATCACATCGACGTCCTGGTGCCGGATATACGTGTCGTGCCCGTCACCCGTGCCGTCGTGATGAATCGCCGGGCCCGCGTCCGGCTCCTGCTCCTGCACGCCGAACGCGCACCAGTCGACGGACGGCTCAGGCTGCTTCGGCACGGTCGGCTGCCAGCGCGGCCGCACGAGGTCAGGCGGCAGCGCCGTGACGCCCGCAATCAGGTCGTGCACCAGATCGTCAAGGGCATCGTCCTCGGCCGGCGGCGCATCGACGGCTGGCGCCAGGTATCCGCCGGTCGAGCTGTCGTTCATGGGGTCATCCCGAAAGAGGCTTCAGGTCGCACGTCGCGCAGACGAAGCCGCGGCCGAAGTGCGAATAGTCGTTCACGTTCACGACGGTGTAGGTGCGCCCCGCCCACACGACTTCGTCGGCGTCATGGCCGGCACTCCCGTCCATCAGCCGGAACATCGTGTGCAGGGTAATCGAGCCGATGATCCGGCTGCCGTCGGCGTTGCGGTGCAGGATGTCGCCCTTGTCGCTCGTCACGACGGCGGCGAACGGCGTCGATGTCGCGGTGTTCTGTGCGCGGCCATGGCCGTCGACCGTCTGCGTCATGCGATTGCAGATCAGGCCCGTATCCATGAAATCGGGATCGAGCAGGACCTCGGTTACGTCGAGGAAGGCCATAGCGCGGGCACCAACGAAAAAGGGCAGCTCGTTGCCGCTCTTGGATCGGAGAGACTGGGAACTACTTCTTGCGGACCACGTATGTGATCGCGTTGCGATATTGGGCCGTGTCGACCAGCGTGTTCTCACGCGTGACGCCGCGGCGCCGACGCGCGGCCAGCGTCGATTCGGCCAGTTCGGGGGCGACGTTACTGTTGACCTTCGCGCGCACGGAATTCTGGCCCGCGAGGCCCGCCAACTTGAGCCGACGCTCAACCTGTTCGAGGTCGCCGTCGAGCGCCGCCTCGACGCCCTTCTGAAGCTGCGGCTCGAACTTCGGCCGCGCGTCCTGCACGCCGGGCACCAGATGCGGGCGTGCCGGGATGTTGTTCGCGGGCGAGCCGTTTTCCATGATGTAGCCGATCTCGGCGTTGCTGAGCGGCTCGCCCTCATCCTTCCGGCCAGCGGTGCTGTCCGGCACGCCGACCAGCACCTCCTTCTGCACGAGCCCGCTGATCGACTTCAGCACCTCGTCGAGGCGATCGATTTTCATGCTGCCCATGGGATTCTCCCGATGGGCAGCTGCGGCATTACAGCTGAATGCCGCCCGAGCCCATCATCTGCGCCAGGCTGAGATAACGAACGCCGTACATCGTGGCGTTCCAGAAGCCGCCGTCCTTGATGGCGACGGCCTCGGTGTTGTAGCTGGCGCTGACCTTGTCGACGGCCTTCGACGACTGCGGCCCGGTCACCTGCCCGGGCACGCCGCCGACTGCCGCCGTCTTCCGATCCTTCAACGCCAGCGCGAGATGATGCGCAGTGACCAGCGCGACGCCCAGATCAGTCAGCTCGCCCCAGCGATCGGCATTGACGAGCGAGACCGCGACCGTCATCCAGAATTGGACGAGCGAGTCGGGGTATGTCGTCGTGTCGTTGAACTCGGGAAACGACTGTCGGAACTGGGCGATATCCACGTGTCACCTTGCCAATATGCGGATGCCCGGCGCGCGCCAGCATGGCGCAGCGCCGGGAGGCCATTATGCCTTCTTCCCGCTGCCGGACTTCTGCGCCGCGCCGTCGGCTGCGCCATCCTTCGCGACCGCCGCGGAGTCCTTCTGGGCTGCGTCGAAGGCGGCAACCCGCGCGGCGAGATCCTGCTCGCTCGCCGCAACCGCAGCTTCGCGCGTGTCGAGCGCCGCCGCGCGGTCGTCCAGGCCCTTGCCGAACGTATCGAGCTCGGCGCGCAGCTTGTCGAGACGATCGGACTCGGCTTGGAGGCTCGCCTTCGCCGCTGCGGCTGCCGCCGCCTGATCGGTCGCGTCGCTCTGCGATCCAGCCGAATCGCCGGAAGTCTCCGGCAGCGGGCCGGTGTGTGCCTTCGCGTACCAGTGCTCGGCGATGAAGTCCTCGACCTCCTGCACACCAGCCTCGACGCGGCGAATGACTTCCTCGCCCTCGCGTGCCAGCCGGATCGTGAACGCCGTCAGAACGTTGATCTTTGTCATGTCAGATACCGTCCCGGTAAGCGGCCGTCGTGCCGTAGCGCCATTCGACGCGGCCGATACGCGACCAGTAGGTCGTGATCTGGAACAGCGAGCGATACTCGAGCGGCGTGCGCTGCAGGTCCGTCATCGGGAACTGGACGTACTTCTTGTCGCTGTTGTACGCGACCATCCGATCGACGGTGCCGAGCTGGCCCTGCGTGCCACCGGCGCCGGCGCCGATCAGCCACTTGAGCTCGAGGATTTCGAGCGGCGTGCCCTGCTGCGTGCAGATGTTGTTCTCGAGCAGGTACGTCAGGATCGACTTGTTGCCGGCGTCGCTGACGATCTGCGATGCAACCCAACCGAGTTTCGCGGGCGGCAGCATGAGGCGGTTCGGCTTCACCTTCCAGCCGGACGCCTGCCATGCCGAGGTCAGAATCTCGTTGACGTCTTTGAGGATCTCCTTCGGAGTCTTCGTCTCCCACTGCGGGGTACCGGCCGCGCCGTTCGCGACGTTCGAAACGCTCCCGACAGCACCGATCGAGTTCACCAGGCCGGTGAAGCTCATCTGCGGATCGCCGTAGTACACGATCTGGTCGAGGTCCATGTTGCGCTTCATGTTCATCGCCTCGACCTTCTGCGAGTCGATGGGCATGCCGAGCTGCTGCGACTTCACGAGCTCGGGCACCGTGTACTTGACCTCGGCACCCCAGAGCAGCATCGGCTGAGCGGTCTTTCCGATGTCGACCGACGGGCCCGCGAGCGCGTTGCCCTCGTTCGAGATCCAGTTCAGGCCGTTCGGGTTGATACCGCCGCTCATCCCGAACGCCGAGTTCGTGAACGACGCGACTTCGTCGGCCGCCGACACGTCACTGCGGATGTAGATGTCGCGCGACCAGGTGTACTCGACGAGCGGCTCGTTCAGCGTCTGGTCGAGGCGTTCCAGTTGGCCGACGAGGAACGCGCCGGTCGAGTCGATCGTCTGGCGATCGTAGGTGTACTGCTGGTCCTGCGTACGCGCGCGGATCAGCCGGCGCGTCGCGTCCGCGACGGCCGCCGACATCGGGATCGAGGCCCCGGCCCGGCGCAGGTGCTTCAGTTCGGACATGTCCATGTAATGGCTCCAGAAATGCAAAAGCCCCGCGATTGCGGGGCTTCGGGTGAAGCGCTGTTCAGCGCCGGATCAGATGTTGACGGCGATTTCGACGATGCCGTATGCGTCGGCCGGGCCGGTGAAGTACCAGTTCGCCGGCATCGCGACGGTGTTGGTGCCGTCGGATGCCGCTTCGAAACCACCGAGCGGCTTGCCGGCGGCGGCCGCCGCGACGCGCACGTACACCGTACCGTTCTTCGTGGCCGGCGCGGTTCCGCCCAGCGCGGCATTGAAATAGCCGCGCTTCAGGATGTCGGTCGGGCCGCTGGTCGGCGGCGTCGACGTGCCGAGCGGATCGTTGCCGTTGCCCTGGATCGGGTACGCGCGCAGGTTCACGCCGTAGACGAGCGCGGCGGTGTCGGCCGCGTTGTTGATCGGCTGGATCTTGCCGTTCACCATCTTCACCGGCACACCGAAAGCCGTCGGCGGCACCGCCGGATCGATCAGTTGCGTCTCGATCGTGGCGACTTCGGCGCGCTGAAGGTCACCGGCAAAGCCTGCCGGCATGCGATATTGATAAGCTTGCAACGAGGGCATGTCGGCTCCTTTACTTGCGGACCTTCCAGAATTCCGCGTGGATTGCGTTGATGTCTTTCCGCTCGGCCTGAGTGGAATCGTTCGTCCGGCGCTGCGTCATGCCGGAGTTCTTGCCGCGCACGACCTCCGACGCTGCATTGAAGAACGCCGTCACGGAATCGCAGGTCATGCTGGCCACGTTCGCGCCGCCGACCACCGGCTTGACCAGTTCGGCGTTCTCGTTTTCCAGCGCGGCGCGCAGCGCACGGCGGCGCAGCACGCAGATGGCATCGACCGTCTTCTTGCGTGCAACCTTCGCGTCGAAGGTCGGCAGCCGCACGCCCGGCGCGAGGATCTCGGCGCGCGAGAGCGCGTCCTGGAACTGGTCGCGCAGCGCGGTGCTGTCGCCAGTACGCGTGCCGGTCTTGTCGTCGTCGCCTTCGCCGGCACCGTCGCTGTCCATCGTGCCGGTACCGTCCAGATCGTCGTCATCGCCGTCACCGTCGCCGGTCTGCGTGCCCCCGCCTTCGAGCTTCGTCACGCGATCGGCGAGCGCGTCGATCTTGCCGTTGGTGGCTTGGATCGCGTCGAGCACTTGCTTGAGCGGATCGCCTTCGCCACCGCCCACACCATCGTCGCCCGTCGCGGATACCGCCGCCTTCGGATCGGCGCCGGTACCGGGCATGTGGATGTGAATCTGGGGTTGGCCGTCGCCACCCTCGCCGCCTTCGTCGCCGGTCATCTCGCTCGCGACCTTCTCGAACGCTTCGGAATCGCGCGTCATGAACGCCTTTCGCAACGCGTCGACGAACTTGGAGCCTTTCTTGGTTGCCATGCTTGCATCTCCTGTCGGGAGTAGGTTGGAACTGCTATCCCCGATCGAACACACGGGGCCACAGCGGGCGCTTTTCACGAGGGCGACGTGGTTGCCCACGATCACCACCTGTCGCGCCCGCCCAGGCGCAATCTGTTCGTAGTCGGCGTCGTAGCCGTTGCTGACCTGCGTGAGCGCGTCCGCACCCTTGCTCTGGACACGTCGGATCGCCTCGGCGTCGGTGATCAGTAGGTCGGCGAGCATCAGCTCGGCCTGGTCACCCTCACCTTGCCGTACGTTGCGGACCGTGCCGCGCGCCACCGACATGTAGTTCGCCGGCGTCACGAAATCCGGCGGGTGGTCGATCGTGATCGGCTTCCCTTCGAAGCTGGCGAGCGTCTCGGGGCTGAACAGCACGTCGGCCGTGCGCTCGGCGACGATGACGCCATCCTTCGCCTCGATCTCGGGCAGCTCGAAATAGGCGTAGTCCTGCGCGCCTACGCGCGCGATCGGCACGGCCTCGCAGAGCAGGAAACCTTCCGGCGTGATCGACTGCCGCTCGCCGAGTTGCTCGGTCGCATACACGCCCGACGCGGTGATGCCGTCGCGCGTATGCGCGCGTGCGCGCGCGCCGCCGGCGCCGCAACCACAAGCGTGGTCCGCCGTTGGAATTCGAATGGTCCGCATCTGGATCGAAATTGGAGGTACGTCGTTGATTCAGCAGGGAATCTGCAAGTCGCGAGGACTTGGCTATAATGCGAACTGGGACGGTCGCCGGAGGTGAGCCGACTGCCGAAAGGCAGGGGGTGCCTTATTTAAACGACGGCCGGCCCTATTCCCCTTCCCGCACCAGGCCCTGGTTGTAGTACCGATGGCCGTCGTAGAACACCTTCACCGTGATCACCGCCCGATAGTTCTTGCCGTCCAGCTTGAGCGGAGCTGAGTACGTCTCGACCGCCTTGACGTTCGGATCGCCGCGCTTGTCGGTCTGCGAGTCGATCAACCGAGCCTTCGTCAACAGGTCCGGCAATGCCGGGATGGAACGCAGCACCTCATCGTGACCGGTCGCCACGGTGTGTCGGATCCCACCGTTCGTCACCTCGATCTGGTTGCCCGTCGCCACGTTCTTGAACTTCTTCCCAGCGAACTGCTTGCCGTAGGCGATCGCCTTCTGGCGTAGTTCCTTCATGCTGGTGAAGTCGCCAAGCTCATTGCCCTTCAGCGTCGTCGGCGCGGCCGCCGTCGGCCCAGTGGCGCCGCCTGCTCCGAACTGGCCGTTCGCGGCTCGCGGATGCTTCGATTCCTCCCACGACGCGTCATACGTATGGAAGTAGATGTGCAGATGCTTGGGCATTGATCAGTCGGGTCTAACGGGCTTGGCCCGGCTGCTACGGAGTGCGCGCGATTGCTGAACGTTCAGTGTTCGATGCTGGTTCGGACGCCGCGCGCGATGACGCTGCGGACTCGCTCGTAGTTGGGTTCGGTCCGGGTGAGACGACACCAGGCGGCCAGTAGTCGGACATACAGCGGCAGCCACCATGCAGTGCGCACGCATACGCGCAAAGTGATTCGATTCGCCATTTCAGTCCTTCGGAAGCACAACTTCCGCCCAGCACCGGCAGTTGTAGATGCAGCCCGGATGCGCCCGCGCGCCGGACCGCTTATCCGCGACCGGCGGCTTGTCCCACGTGAAAAACTTGCCTTCCAGCTCGCGATGGTCCTCGCGCACGTCCGAGTCTCCCGACGTCCGCCAGAAGTAGCCGGGACTGCCCACGTCGAGCGCGCGCGCCTCGGTGAGGGTCGCGGCCGTGCGGCTAACCTCGGTTCTCGCGATGGTGTCGGCCCGGCTTTTCGCGACCTGCCCGGACTCCTGAATCGCCTTCGAGATCTGCGCGGCGCGCGCGCCGTCGACGATTCCCTCCAGCGTCAGCCGGTGCACGCGCTCCGCAGCGTCCAGAGGAATTGACTTGATCAACCGCACCTGCTCAGACAGGAGCGCACGCATCGTCTCGCCGGTGGCCGCGCCGCGGATCTCTTCGCGCAGCGCGCGCGACATGTCTGCGGCCTGCTTCATCCACATCTGCTCGTCACGCCGGTTCAGGTCGGCGATCATGCGCGCGGCGGTCGCTTCCGCCCACGGCGCGAGCGCCTCGGCGTACCGCCGCAACAGTTCCTCGATCGTCGGCGCATACGACGCGTCATCGGCCGGAAAGCCGTTCACGAGCACGCTGACCTGATGGGCGATCTTTCGCAACTGACTGCCGTACTGACGCTCGGCGCCGCTCAGCCGGACCGGGTTCTTGCGCCGGTCGCGCTTTCGATCGAGGGTGAGGATCATCGACGTCGGAAAAGCCTGCGAAGCAGAGAATCGTTCGTGCGCGCGGCCGCGCCCGGTGCCGGGCCGAGCGGAAGAGTCGGATCGATACCCGGCGGGTCCTCGCCCTCTTCGTCGCGCTCGGCCTGCTCAATTGCTTCGTCCGGGATGTCGCCGAACATGCCGGTGTCGGGCGACGACGCCTTCAGCTCGCGCATGCCTTGGCTGCGGGGAATCAGGTCGGCGTCGACGGCCTTCGTCACCGAGTCGACCGTCTTGTTGCCGATCTCCGCCTTCTCGGCGGCTGACATCTCCTGCAGCGGGTTGAACTCGTACGAGAAGTCCTCGGGGAGCGGCTGCCCGATTTCTGAACGACACATCACGTCGAGCAGCCCGTGCAATGGATTGCGCAGCCGCCGCTCCTGCCGCGTGTGCACCTTCTCGTGATACAGCAGGCGCGATCCTTCGCCGGTGTCGCTCAGGCCGGCCGGCTGCTGGCCGAACAGGCGATCGAGCGGAATACCCGTCGCGCCGCTGAGCTGCATCGCGAACTGCAGCATCACGTCGGACAGCCCGCTGAACGAGTACTGGTGCGTCTCGAACTTGTCGGTCGCGTCGATGAGGGTGATGCCCTCGTTCGACTGCCCGAGCCGGATCATTTCGACCTGCTTCAGCAGGCCGTTGAGCGCCGGGCCGCCGGCCGCGATGATCTCGCGCAGCTTCTCGACGCTCAGCGTGCGCAGATGCGCCTTGTAGACGAGCTGTCCAGCGCCCACCGTCGCACTGTCGAACGCGATGAGCCGGTCCCACATCGGCTCGAGGATCGACAGGCCCCAGCCGTTCTCGCTGATGCGCTGGTAGAACGGCAGTGCTTCGCCGTCCATCCGCAGCACGCGCGAATGGTGAATGCGCCCCTGCGGCAAACCGATCGCCGTCGGCAGCACGTCGTAGAACTTCGGCATGCCGAGATCGGGGCCGAACTCGGTCACGACTTCGCCGACCGGCGGCGCAACCATCCAGCGGTCGAGCACTAGCAGGCCCTTGAACTGACCTTTCCCGATCGTCTCGCGCCGAAGCGGCTGCGACATGTCCTGGCCGTCGATCAGCATCACCGCGATCGCACCGCCGTACAGCTGCGCCCACTTGCCGGTGTCGCAGAGCTGATCCCAGATTGCCTTGCGCGTGAGCGCCGTCTCCATCTTCGACACGTCGGTCGGATCGAGGCCGGACATCTCGATGCCCTTGCGGGTCATGTCCTCCGGGATCGCGTCCACCGCGGCGCGCACGATCCACGAACCGCGATACGCCGCCTCCAACCAGACTCGGTTGCGGCTCTGGTACGACAGCGTGTACTGCGCCGCTGACGCCTGGTTGTCGGCGCCCCATCCGAGCCGCGCTTCGAAGTTGGCGAACGAATCGACCGTGCGATGGCCGTGCGTTGCCGCCGGCGCGCGCGGCGGCCGCGTCTGTTGCTTCCGTTTCGACATTCCGGGAAATCCTGTCGTGCTCAACCGGCAAGCCGCTCCCAGACCGACAGGTCCTTCGCGCCTCCCAGCATGTCGTTGATTGCGTCGACCATCGGGTCAATCTGGTCGTCGTGCATGTGCGTGTCGTCAGCAGTGAACGAGTCGCACTCGGTCAAGAAATCGCTGACCCATGGGGCATCCAGCGGCACGCCGACGTTGCCGGCGTCGATATGGCTCACGACATCCATCACGCGCGTCAGCTTGTCCTTCACGCGCTCGATGCCCTCGATCGGGATGCCGCCCTCGGCCTGAATGTCCTGAATCAGTCCGGTACCGCTGGACTTGTCCTCGACCTTCATCTGGCGCAGCACCGGCGCGCCCGGATCGTCGGCGCCGATGGCCGCATGCTTGTTCCAGAAGTCGATCGCGCGACGCTTCAGCTCGGGCGCCTTCCACTTCCCGCGCACCAGGTCGATCAGGTACAGGCGGTTGTCGTACCCAAGCCCCCAGCACTCGAACACGCTGTAGTCGTTCCGCTCGGCGGTCTTCTGCGCCGTGTCGGCGAAGATCTTCCGGTACTGGAGCTGCGGCAGCGCGCCGTAGCGCAGGAACTTGCCGCTCTGAATGATCCCGCCACCCAGCGGCGACGGCCGCTGCATGTACTGGCCGTTGAAGACGTATGCGTCGGCCTTCTCGAGTGCGAGCAGCTCCTGCAGCGGTTCCTTGTACGGCCAGTAGCTGTACCGACCGTCCTCGTCTCGCTCCTCGCACTCGACGCGGTCGCGGATGTGCGCCGGCAGCTTCGCGACGTACTCGTCGGTGATCAGCGCCGGGATCTCGATGAACTCCCAGTCGCCCGGCAGCTTGCCGGCCTTGATAAAGCCCGTCGGGTCTTCCTCGGCGAGCCGCTGCATGATCACGATGATCGGCGTGTCCGGATTCGCCTTCCGGCTCTTCACGGTCGACAGCAGCTTGCGGTTCGCCTTGTCCCGGTTCGTCTTGCTGTACGCGTCCTCGACCTTCAGGGGGTCGTCGATGATCAGCGCGCCCTGCCAGCCCTCGGCCATGTGGCCGGCCCGGAAGCCGGTGATCTGACCGCCCAGCGACACGGCGTACACGCCGCCGGCTTTCTTCCCATCGACGAGCACATTCCAGCGCTTCTTCGACTTCGCGTCGTCAGCCACCTTCAGCGGCCAGAGCGCCTGGTACTCGTCGGATGCGACGATGTCGCGCGCCGTCTCGCTATTCAGCAGCGCGAGGTCGTCCGAGTAGCTGATGTGCAGGAACCGCGCGCGCGGGTTCAGTGCGAGGCCGCGCGCGATCAGGTTGATCGCGACCAGCTCAGTCTTCGACGAGCCCGGCGGCACGTTGATGACGACGTTCTTCAGCGTGCCGTCGATCACGCGCTGCACCGTGTCGGCGATCAGCACGTGGTGCCAGTTGACGCGGAACTTGATCGCCTGCCGGTGCTTGAAGAAGTACCGGCTGAAAAACAGGTGGTCCCGCTCGCACTTCGCCTTCAGGACGGCCCGCTCGATGGCGGGGTCAATACTCGTTTTCGAGCTTGGCGACGGCGTCTGCGACCTGCTTTTCATCGACGACGACCGTCCTCTGATCGATTGGGGCGCCGTCCTTACCGGTGTGTTCGAGCCGGTGCTTGTTCGTGAATGCGTCCCCTGATTCCTTGGCTGCCTGTTCGAGCAGTTGAGCCATCAGCGGGATGTTGCCGCGCTCCTCGGCGACGCCGACGGCGCGATCAAGCTTGCGCAGGCGCACCGCGCGGTGCGCGACGCCGATGCGCGAGGTGTCGTTCAGGAATTCCTCTCGCGTGCGCTCGAAGATCACGCGGTACTTCTTGCTGAGCGTCTCGCCCGCCCGCTTCGTCGGGTCGTAGCGCTCGCACTGCTGTGGCGACACCTCGACGCCGAACTCCTCCCGCACGGCCTTCGCGGTGCGCGAGATCGTCTCGAAGCACGCCAGCGCCTGCACGATGTACACCTTGATCGCGTCGGAAAGTGCTGCCATAGCGGGAAACGTTCGGATAGGCTACGCGGCGCCGCGCGTCAGATGTGCGTCCAAGTGCGACGCGCTCGGACATCGCGGATAGTACGGATGGAGACGTCGAATTTCTGCGCCAGCCCGATTTCGCTGCGATCGAGCTGGCGGATCTCACGCACCGCGCACTCGGTCAGCTTCGAGTACCCGTTCTGCTCGCCGACAGCCGAAAGACCGCCGGCTCGGTACGCGTGAAGCCGATTGCCGCTCGCGGTTACCCACTCCAGATTCGAGATGTGGTTGTTGGCACGGTCGGCATCGATGTGATTCACCTCCGACGCGCCGGCCGGCCGCTCGAGGAACGCTTCGGCGACGATCCGATGAATACGAACCGACTGGCGCTTTCCAGGACGAGATAGATTCACCGACGGGTAGCCGCAAACCAGGAAGGTCGCGAGCACTCTGCCGGCGATACCGCTGTTCCGGTTCGTGAGCCGCTTGATCCGCCCATGATCGCTGACTGCATAGTTCGGCCACTGGAGAATGACACGCCACTGTTCTTCGTTCATGCCGACCTCAACATACATGTCCCGCATGCGCGCGCGATTGATACCGACGAAACGGTCGGGCCTGCGTTCGCGGCTCTGACCATCTTGGCGATGGATCCGTCGCGATCACCAACGCCGTATCTCTCCACGATCCCGACGAACTCTTCAACGTCATGCGCCCGGATTCCCAGCTTGGGAAACCCATCCTTCGTGAAGGCTGGGGCGCCGAACTCATCCGTCTTCTGAGCGATGTGCATCAATTCGTGCTCGACGAGCGCGCACCACTGCAGGTCACTGCAATCGCGTGCGTAGTGCGCGTCGAGCGTGATCAGGAAGGCCGGCACGCGGCCGAACCATTCGAGGAACTGCTGCTCCTGCCTGGCGCGCTGCCAGCCGCCGGCGCGGATCGTCACCTCTTCGCACTGGCCGACGACGCGGCGCATCTGACGGACGTTCTCGACGGCAGCCCAGAGATAGGCGACGTCAGCGTCGACCAGGTGCGCGTGGTCGGGATTGTGCAGCGACGCGCCCGCTCGCAGGAGCGTCTCGTTCACCCACTCGGCGACGCCGTCGGCCGGCACGATTCTCCGTATCCAGTTCAAGTCGTCAAACAAGCCGTCAGGCGGCGATGGGCGAGATACTGGCAACATATTCGCTTTCACAGCAGATCTGATCATCTTGTGATATCTGCAGTTTGATTCAAATAATTAAACAATCAAGCCAATTCCGCCAATTTTATTAAAAAAAGAAACTATTAAAATAATTCAACAACATTGACTGAAATCACTTAATTAACGCAATATCTCCATGGCCGCGAACGCAGCTGCGGACACCCGTCTAATAAGCGCTAACAGGAGAGCATTAATGACCACAGCACGAGCAACAGAGCAGGCCGTCGAACTCGTCAAAACAGCACTCGCATCCGGTTTAATCGCGCCCGCCACCGGCGACCGATGGTTTATGGACCCAACCAAAAATGGCGAGGAGCTTGGAAAATTTGTAGGTGCATTTGTCGCCAAGATCGCCAAGGAAATAGACGCCCTGTAGCAAATCAGGTGTGACTTATTAAAAGCCGAGAAAGTGACAAAGCCCGCTGGCTTTCGCTCAGCGGGCTCGGAAATTCTGGTGCCAGCAGGGCGGCGGAAACCCGTCTGCACCTTTCGGCGCGCTGGCTGATCACCTCGCTGCGTCTTTCCCGCCGGCACCGCTAAGGCCGGGTTGAGTATAGCGCGGCGCGAAGGCAACAAAAAAGCCCGCTTTCGCGGGCTTGCTTGCTTCGGACGCACCTATGACGTGTATCGAATATGGCGGATTATTGTGTGCGAAACACACATTGTCAAGCAGTCGATCGTTCCTGCAGCAATCCGAGCTCGCTGAACCGTCGCTCGATAACGGACCAAGCGAGCCCCTCGACGCCCGCCTCGCCGGTTTTCTTGTCGCCCTCGATCCACTTCCGCACCGCGGAGTTCTGCTTGCTGACGGTGTTCACGTGCGCTTCGCAGTCGTGCGCGATGTCGACCAGGTCGCACTTCACCCCGAACAGGCGCTCGATGATCGCTCGACGCACGCGGTAGTGCGAGAACCCCGAGCAGTACGCGGCGGACGCCCGAATCAGCCAGCCGATCGCCGCCTGCCATTCGATATTCGGTGTGCGGCCACTGCAGCATACCGCACCGCACGAGCACGGCAGGTCGTGCGGCGCTGCGCGCGCGACGATCACGGACAGGTGTAGCTCCGGCAGTTCCCAGAGATGCCGGCGAATCTCCCCGGCCTGCCCGGCACCGTCGAGCCCAACCAGGCCCATGCCGGTGCCGATCGATTCGCCACGCAACCGCTTCGCCAGCATCGTCTCGCCGTACTGCTGCGACGAGTAGCAGAGCGCGAAGCGGACCGCGTCGAACGCGGACTTGAACTCGACGATGTCGCTCATCGTACACCCCGCGTCGTCATCGCCAGCGCCTGGCGCGTGGTGAGCTCGGACATGTAGCCCGAGAGGTTGCTGGTGAAGTCTGGGCGGATCCGAGTGTCGACGTGCGTGCCCGGCGAGCGGCTCGTGCCCGCGAGCGAGTACATCCGGCCGCGACTCTCCGAATGGCAGTCCAGCCGCGCGAGCGCAACGTCGAGCGCGAGCAACTGGCGCACCGACGAAACGGGATGCTTCATGCGGCGTGCGAGGTCGTGCGCCGAATACCGAACACCGGGCTTCATGGCCGCGATGATGGCGTTGATCGTGAGTTTTCCGTTTGCTTTCAAGGCCCCGCTCCTTATGCTGACTTCAGATTCAATTCGATCGCCTCGATCCGCACGCCCGGCGTGCGCGCGTAGCGCTTCGACACCCAGAGGTCGACGACCTGGCCGTCGTCGACGTACACCACCCCGTTCATGCCGTCCTTCAACGCCTTGACAACGTTGTCGGCGTCCGGCTTCTTCGTCGCGCCGATGGCGCCGGCGGCCGCCTCGCCCTGGCGCTTGTTCGACCAACTCGCCGGGATCGGCAGGCCGATGTGCACGATCAGCCGAATCGGGCCGGCGTACGGTGCGGCGCTGCGCATCGCCGCGCGGGCGGCCATCTTCACGAGGTTCTCGTACCGCTCGGTTTTCTCGGGCGTGTAGGTTGTGACGTGCGCGCCGCGGCGTGCGAACCTCGGCCGCCCCTTCGCGAGAGGCGCACCCGGAACGACGAACTCGACGCGCTGCGCGACCGGCGATGCCGCGATGAGCGACTGCTGGGTCATGCCGTCACCTCGCCGGCCACGTCGTCGGTCACCAGCACGCCGCTGATCGGGCGCAGCCACGCATCCGGAATCCATCCGGTCTTCAGCTCGCATGGCCGAAACGTGAGAACGTCCGTCGCCGGGATAGGCGTCGGTGCCTCGACGAACCAGCAGAAGCCGAGGTGCAGGTAATCGCCGTAAGGCGCCTTCACCTCGACGATGCGGTCGCGGGCTTTGCCACGCGTGATCACGGCCATGTCGCCGACTTTGCAGTTCATCGCCCTTCCCCCATCAAAGCGCCGGCCGCGATGGGCCCGGCAGTGTTGCGAAACGCGCGGTTGTGGTCGTCCCACCACGGGCCGTCGCCGGCCGCTTCGAACACGCGCAGCTTGAAATCGAACGGAGGTTCGTCGCGGCCCTGCTCGACGCCGAGCGTGCTGCCGTGCTCGACGATGCCGGTCCACGATCGCCACCAATCGCCGACGGCGCACGTGCCTGTCGCTGGCGTCGCGGCGCGCGCGGCGAGGAGATCGCCGAGGATCGTGTCGAGGAATCCGACGTTGAGCGGCTGCTCGGAGCGCTCTCGCTCTCGGCGCTTGCGCCCCGTGGCGACGGCCGCACGCAGGTCGTCGACCGTCACGCCGCGCGCGGGCCAACCGGCAAGCCGCGCGTCATCGGCGGCGAAGCCGACGCCCGACGAGCGAAGGATTTCGACGAAAGCGGCGGCGGCGATCGGCGGTTCTTCCCCACCTCCCTGTGCTGTGCCGCCGCCGCTTGCTGTGTTTACATCTCCCTCTCCTTCTCTCTTGCGATCGGGGGGCGAATCGGGGGGCGATTGCGTTGGTGATCGGGGGGCGATCGGGTTGGGATCGCGACTCGAATCGGCCACGATGTCTTTCACCTGCTTTTTCCGCAGCCATTCCGATTGGGGGGCGACGCCCTTCAGCAGGTGCGCTGCCTCGACAACCTGCTTGCGAACGGCAACCGTGTCGATCTCTATCCCCCATCGCTTGGCATTGCCGACTGAGCCCGACAGGCTGCTCGTGAGCTTCGACAACCACGCCTCCAGCACCTTCTCAGCGGCGACCGGGTGATAGAGCCGACCGTCGGCGCACTTCACCCATCCACGCAGTGCGTGATCCTTCACGCGCTTCCAGTTCTTCGCCTGCGACAGATGGCCGAGCATGCGGTCGTCGGCCGGCAGGCTGGCGGCCGGAATCTGATGCCAGCTCTCAAGCCACAACGTGATCGCGGCCGCGCGCTCGTCGCCGGTGCCGAGGATCCACGTTTCGGACGTCAACAGGCGCTTCACCTCGAGCGGCATAAACGGAAAATCGCGGAGGTTGCAGTCCGCTGGGGTGAGAGGATTCGGGAGGTCGTTCATTAAATCAGCCTCGCCTGCGCGCGCTCTTGCTCGAGCGCTGCAGTACATGCGGAATTCAGCCAGACGACTTCCGTACGCACGCGCCCGCCGTCGGCCTGGTGTCGACGCTCGAAGCGCTCCCAATCCGAGTAGAGCTCGTCGTCGTACAGAGCGCTGGGATAGCCCGACAGCACCACCATGCCGCGCACGCCGCGGAGCGCCGCCGCGAGTGCGCGATGATCGTCGTCGGTCATTTCATGGCGGTAGCCGTGAGTGCTCGAGCTGCGACCGGCAAGCGACGAACGCGTGCTGTGCGCATACGGCGGGTCGACATAGAACAAGGTGGACTCGGCGTCGAGCCGCGCCACTACCTCGAGCGCGTTACGGTTTTCGATGACGACGCCCTGCAGGCGACGCGCGAACACCGGGATCGCGTCAGACCATGTGGCCCATTCGTAGGCCGGCAGGACGCGCCCGTCCGTCAGTTTCGAGCGGAAGCCGGTGCGGCAACTGCGCGTGGCACTGTCGCTGCCATGGCCCATGAACGAACGCACGATGAGCTTGTGAGCGGCGTCCATTTCGTCGGTCGCCGGCTCGTAGGACCAGTCGAACTCGTCGCGTGCGAACGGCGTCAGCGCGCAGCGCCGCTGCAGTTCAAGCGCGCGATCGACATCGCGCAGGATGCGAAAGATATTGACGATGTTGCCGTCGAGGTCGTTGTAGCATTCGGCGCCGACGCGATCCTTCAGAAGCAGCACGGATCCCGCGCCTCCGAACGGCTCGACGTAGCAGGAATGCGCCGGGAAGAAAGACATGATCCACGGCGCGAGGCGGAACTTGCCACCGTGATATCTCAGGACGGGGCGCGTGACTCCTGTCATGCACCCTCCCGCGCGATGTGCGGCAGCGGTTCGGCAGCCGACTCAATCGCAACCTGAATGCGCTCCAGCTGCTGACGGAGTCGCTTGACCTCTGGATCAACGCTGATCCGCCGTGCGGCCTGCTTGCAGGCGCTGGCGATTTCCCATGCCCCTGCGCTCGCCGGCAGCCCGAGCGCACGCGCGAGCTCGATCCGTGCGGCGTCGACTTGCGCCGCGTCGCGCTCCGCATGCTCCTTCGCTCGATCGAGGATCAGCCGCCGTTCGTTTTCCGCCTCCTCGGCCAGGTTCTCGAGCCGCTCGGTGGCCGTCTTCAGTCGGCGCTCCGCATGCAGCTGGTCCCGCACGGCATCCGCGACAACGTCGCCGAGGCGCGCGCGAAGCTTCTTTTCGAGCGTCCATTCGTTGCACAGACCTGCACGCAGCTGCTCGTGGTTTTGATCCGCGAGCCGCGCCATGCCGTCGATGATCAGCTTGATCCACGCGTCGCGCGGCAGGTTCTCCATGTTCTTCAGCGTCGGGCCCTTCAGCGAGCGCCAGCCGTCCGGGCCACGCACGATCAAGCCGCAGCCGGCGGGGATGTCTTCTTTCTTCAGCAGCCCGGCGGGCGCGGCGAAGATCACGCCGGCGGCGAAGCGCAGGTACGACGTCCACTTGCCGGCCGTCACGTCTCGCCGGAAGTCGGCGACGCTGATCTTGCATTCGTACGCGACCGGCTGGAACCGCGCGAACGAGCACGGCACGGTGTAAACGTCCGGTCGCGGCGAGCCGGCCGGCCCGAGTTGCATGTCGGTCCATACGAGGCGATCGGAGGCGCCGTGAAGATGCGCAGCGAGATCTTTGGCGAGGTCGTCGTGCGCCCACGTCA
Organism: Burkholderia sp. 572; assembly: GCF_040545135.1. Lineage (NCBI taxonomy): Bacteria > Pseudomonadati > Pseudomonadota > Betaproteobacteria > Burkholderiales > Burkholderiaceae > Burkholderia > Burkholderia sp. 572. The sequence goes on from NZ_JBEPLH010000004.1 coordinate 259,958, forward strand.
TGCCGTCACCTCGGCCAGCCATTCGCGGTACCGCGCGATCTGTCGGAGCAGTCTGGCGCGGGCCCGCGTGCGTTTCTTCGCCGACAGCGCGTATTGCTCTTCGCACTCGTGCGGCGTGTCGTCGCTACGCTCGGGGTCTTCGCTCCAGAGCTTGCGGGCGGCAATCAGCGACTTGCGCTCAGCATTCGCGTCGACACGTGCATGGTCATACTCGAGCGCGGCGAGGCCGATCGACGCCAGCCGGCTGACGTTTTCGCGAGCGATCGCGGCTTTCGATGGGCGCTTCACGCTGCCTCCCGATACGGCTCAGGTGACGCCGCGCAGATGCCCTGCTCCCAGTCGTAGAAGCTGTACGGACGCGGGCAGTCGTTCGCCGCGGCCCAGCCGCGCCCCCACTGCTTCGCGAACTGCGCGAGCGCGCCGCGCAGCGGATTCTCGTGCAACGGGACGCCGGCGCGCGCGGCGCGCCAGCCTGCGCGGAACGCCGCGCGCTCGAACAGTTGGGTCAGCACGAGCCGCCCTCCTTTGTGCCGTCGATCGGCGCCGCCTCGGGACGCACACGCTCGAGCATCCAGAGCTGGTCGGCCCGGAACGCGAGGTAGTCCTGCGGGGGATCGCGGAAGATGAAAAGGTGCTTTTCCTCAATGAGGCCGAGGTAGGTCATGGGGCGCCCGAGCTTGCGGGCAAAGTGCTTGCCGACGTCGCGGTGGCTGAGCGTCAAGGTCATGCCGCCGCCTGCCGCTGGCCGAACGCCTGCTGAACGAACTCGCCGATCGCCTGCTGGCTGAGCCGACGGTATTCCTCGATCGCCTTGCGCTCCTGGATGGCGAGCCACTGCCGCGGGTAGTCACAGCCCGTGAACATGCAGAACAGGTGCAGCTTCGTCGCCGGGAACGGACGGCGGCCGGCGACCAAGTCGGCGAAGTGCGGATAGTGAATCCCGCAGTTCAGCGCGAGGGTCTTCCGGTCGAAGCGGCGCAAGCCCAGCTCGAGCGCGCGCGTCAGGCAGTCCTCGAAGCTCATCGCCTCGACTTCTCCGTCCGGCAGCGTCGCGGCTTGGACCCACGGCGCGAACATCCTGAATTCGGTCTGGTTCATACGAAAAATCAATCGTTACCCAGTTGATTACCCACTTGCTTACCCAGTTGGCGCCGGGGCGAAATAAAGGCCAGGAAAACACCTGGCCAGCTTTCAGCTAATGCGAACCATCGCCATCACTCGACGCCTGTACGGAGCGCGTCGCGCTGCCCCCCTTCTGCAGTGCACGCGCCCAAACGTCCCAGCTCAGTTGCTACGGCGGGATCAGGCCAGATCAGGTGCCAGTCGGTGGGACGAAAGTCCCTGTATGGGATGCCGACGGCATTCCCCACGAGAACGCAGTTCTCAGGTCTCATTGCATTTGGGGAATGCAGCCACTTGTGAATGTGTGGCTGCTTTTTGCCGATCAGGCGGGCAAGTGCGGACTGCGACCCAGCTTTCTGGATCGCTGCAAGCAGAGCCGGCACGGAGCAATTGGTCGGTTTCATGCGGCAATACTATAACCAAAGTTATTTATCCGCAAGAACTTTGGTTATTTGCCGGCTTACAACCAAGGTTATAGGATGCCCGCTATGGAAAATCCTGAATTCGGGCGCCGGGCGAAGGAACGTCGCGAGGCACTGGGCCTATCCCAGAAGCACGTCGCGGAACTTGTCGGCGTATCGCAGCCGGCAATCGCCAAGGTTGAAAGAGGCGGCAGCACTACGACCACGAACGGGTTCGCACTCGCGCGCGCGCTTCAAACCACATTGGAGTGGCTCGAATTCGGCGATGAAGCCGAGCCGGTTCCGCCAGGCTACGATCGGCTCGACGAGATTGGCCGCGCCAAAGTCGAGGCGTACATCAGTGGGCTGTTAGCACAGTCAGCTCCGCACCGTTCGTCTGCTCAGGACGAAGACAGGCCAGTCGGCGACTGATCCTCCACGCTTCTTGTGGAAGCGGCTCCAGCGATGCATCCCAGAATGAAAACTCCCGCGTAACGACAGGCCGCTTCATTCTTCCCGTGAAACCGAACGCGGGCTTCTCGAGCAGCACATCCCATCGACCATCTGACCGCAGCCGCTGAATCGCCACGATCGTGCCGACCAGCGCAGGGTTCCTGCTCGTCACCACCCTAGCCAAGTCCCCGGGCCTGCAGCGCAGACGCGTCTTCGATTCTTCTTCCACAGGACGCCCTCGTCTTCGGTTTGTCACAATACTGTATGCATGTACAGTAGTTTATCCCCAGTTCCCGAAATCTTTCAACTGTTGTCAGCAGGCGCTTACCAGTCTGCTCGTCGTCGCGTTGTTACAAATTTCCGCACCACATGATAACTTTGGTTGTTGACACGTCGATAACCTTAGTTATAATTCCCATCAACGCGGCACCGACGCCGCGCCACCGCCTCCAGTGGATCGCTCTCTAACAATCGAAGGTATGCCGGGACCGCACACGCGGAGCAACCGGCCGGCGCGATCAGCGTCGTGAGTCAGGACAGGCGCAGCGCGCTAGGCCGATGTTTGGCTACCGCTTGCAGGCTTGAACGAACCTGATGCAAGACAGCCAGCACCACGTGACCGATGGCTTCGTAATCGGCACAAACCTCGCGCGGCCCGGAGCCGGCTCGGCCGGGAGTAGTCGGGCGCGCGAGTGATGCAGTTCTGACCGGTGGCGGTTCTTCTTCTGAGGCGTCACCAGTGAGGGCTGCGCACGCAGCGTTTCAGTTCAAGACAGAAATTACATTAGTAATCCTACTTTTATTTGGAGGATGCGATGCATAGTCCTCGACCCCATCAGCACAATCTCCGCGTTCTCCCGGTCCGCGCCGAGCAGCACGCCGACCAACTGCAAGCCGCGGCAGACGATGCCGCGCTGGCGCGCGACGAGCGCAATGAAGCGATCGCCGATGCCGTCACGTTCGACGTGCTTCCGTTCTCGACCGAGCAGATCGCCGTGCTCGACGCCGCGCTGCGCCGCGGCTACATCGAGGACGTGTACGAGGTCTGGAACCTCTGCAAGGACGTGCTCAAGGCCGAAATCGCAAGTCGCATCGCGACCGCCGACCTCGCAGCCGTCTCACCGCGGCACGCAATGACGTACTGCTCGTCGTGCGGCGCGGAACTCGGGCCCGGAAACGCAGGCGTTAGCCACTGCAGCGACCACCGCACGCTTCGCCTCGTTCGCGGGGCCTGACATGGCGCGACTCCTCGTCGGCGCGGCGGCGCTGGCAATCCTCGCGCTCGTCGTTTTTCTGCGTGAACTGAAGCGCGGAATCGACCACATCAACGCCGACGAGCACCACCTGCACTGACCACCGCGTCCGCACTGCGGGCAATCACACCACACCGAGGGACCACATGAACGAGATCAAGCACACGCCGGGGCCATGGATCTGGGCGCCCGACTACAAGGGCCTGTATGGCGCCGGACCGAGCAACGCAGTTCTCGATCACGAGTTCTGTGAAGGGATGTGGCTGGCCCACGTCGAGCAGCGAGAAGCGAATGCGAAGTTGATCGAGACCGCGCCCGACATGGCCGCCGCCCTCGAAATGATCGCCGCAGAGGACGACGCAGCGCGGCACAACGGCACGCCCCTGCTCACGTCCGGCGTTCGTATGACGCTCGACGCCGCCCTGATCAAAGCCGGCCGCAAGGCTGCACCGGAGCCGGTGCGGATCGTGACGATCGCAGGGGTGGATCGATGAAATCGCTCGCGCAATTCACTAGCAGGCGCGCGAAGTTCGAGGCTTTTCTCGTCGAGCGTGGCGCGCAAATCTTGCAGCCGACGAACGAGTGGGAAGTTCTTCGGTTCAAGACGTCGCACGGTACGTCTGTCGTGTACTGCAACGCGCGTGGCGGTATCACGCCGACGGGCGAATCGCTCAAGGCATGGGATGCGTTCGAGAAGTGCAAGCCTTGGCGCGCTTCGCCAGCGCCCAAGAAGCGCGTTAAGGGGCGTGACCGCACGCTGCCGATGTTCAACGCATTGCTGCGCCGTGATGGGGATGCGTGCTTCTACTGCGGAGCACCGACAAGCGAAGAAGATCGTTCGCTCGAACACCTTGTGGCCCGCGCACATGGCGGTCCCGACCATCTGAGCAACTTGGTGCTCGCGCACCGGGAATGCAATGCGTCGGCCGGTCATCTCAGTGTGATGGAAAAAATCCGCATCCGCGAACAGCGGCGGGAGGCATGATGCGCGCCCCTGTCAACAGCCTATTGCCTGTATTGCGCGATTACAAGCGATCGCCTGTATCGCGCCTGCGCTACGTGATCGAAGGCGCGGCATGGGCATTCGCGTACGGCGTCGCGATCGGCGCGCTCTGGTTCGGCGCTGATCTGGCCGGCCCCTACCTGCGGAGTCTCGGATGACGCCCTTCGACCTCCTCGGCGCGCTGCTCGACCGGGTATTCGAATGGAATCCCATAGCCGGTTACCTTGTCGCACTCGCGATAGCCGCCGTGTGCACGTTCGTGCTTGCCCGGCTCAACGCAGACGGCACGGCCATCACCGCCCTCGTCACGAGGCACGCATGAGCCGCTTCACCGATCACGCTGACCTCTTCGAGCGCCGGCACCCGCGTGCTGCGCGCGCGCTCGTTCTCGCGACCTTCATCGCGGTTGCAGCTATCGCGATCGCAATCGACTACTTCAGCAAACGCTCGGGGATCCTCTAAGCGCCACCGTCGCTCCCCATCGACGTCACGTTGTCCACCACATCCAGCGCGCTGTTCGATGCGCGTCTCTCGTCGTTCAATCTGGAGTCCCAAGACATGAAAACCATCGACACCCTGCCAGTCGAGTCGTCGCAGATCCACAGCATCGGCTACGACGCCGAATCCGAGACGCTTGCGGTCCGTTTCAAGGATCGCAAGACGAATGCGCCGACGTCGCTGTACCACTACACCGGCTTCACGCAGGCGAACTTCGACGCGCTCAAGGGCGCCGACTCGCTGGGCTCGCATTTCTACAAGCACATCAAGCCGTTCCCCGAGCGCTTCCCGTACGTGTGCATCGAAAAGATGCCGGCGCCGGCCGCGGAGGCCACCGCCGAAACTGCAGGTGCGGCATGACTCCCTCGGTCTACACCGTGCGCGCGTCGAGCTGGGCCGGCCTGTTCGATTGCGCGTATCGCTGGGAAGGCATCCACCTCCTAAAGATGCGCAACGTCGTCGGCCTGCGCGCGGCGCTCGGCACCGCGATCCACGCCGGCACGGCCGTCTTCGACCAGGCACGCCTCGACGGCTCCGGTCTGACGGTCGACGACGCGGCAGGTGCCTTCGTCGACAAGCTGCGTGATCCGGAGAACGAATTCGACCCGGCGCGCGACGACTTGAGCTTGTCGGAAGCCGAACGCATCGGCCTCTCGCTCACCACGAAATACTGCCTCGAGGTCGCGCCGCGCTACGACTTCATCGCCGTCGAAATGGAGACGAAGCCGCTCGACATTGAATGCGGCGGCGGCATCACGATTCGCCTGACCGGCACGATGGACCGGGCACGCGTGCGCCGCACAGCGCTCGGCCCGGGCATCGCCGACCTGAAGAGCGGCTCAGCCGCGGTGCAGAAAGGTGTGGCGGTCACGAAGGGACACGGCCCGCAGATCGGCACCTACGAGATGCTCTACGAGCACACGACCGGCGAACTGATCGCCGACACCGCCGAGATCATCGGCCTGAAGACCAAGGGCACGCCCGAGGTGGCCACCGCATCGGTGAAGGACGCCAAGCGCGTGATGATCGGCACCGAGGACGAGCCCGGCCTCATCGAATTCGCGGCCGACATGTTCCGCACCGGCCGTTTCTTCCCCAACCCGAAATCGCTGCTCTGCGACGCGAAGTACTGCCCGCGGCACGGCATCTGCAAATTCCACGAGTAACGAGGCACCCATGAATGCACCCGCACAACTGAGCGAAGTGAAGGCAGCCGGCGGCGTGCCGGCGCTGATGCCGGACCAAGCCGTCGACATGTTCACCGAGCGCGGCTTTGTCCTGGCCAACCGCATCGCCAAGGCTTACGCGAGCAGCGATGCTGTTCCGGCACAGTTCCGGTCACACAACCTGAAGAAGGCGAACGGCGAGGAAATCTGGGTCGAGAACCCGTCTGCGATCGGCAACTGTCTCGTCGCGATCGAGGTCGCGCGCGCCGTCCGCATGTCGATTACCGCAGTGATGCAGAACGCCGACATGATCGAAGGCAAGCTGCGGTGGTCGGGCAAGTTCGTGATCGCCGCCATCAACGCGTCGGGCCGCTTCACGCCGCTGCGCTTCCAGATGATCAGCCGCGGCAAGATCACGGCCAAGTACAAGGAAAAGACCGGCTGGAATCAGCAGGCTCGGAAGCCGATCTTCGAAGAGCGCGAGGTCGAGGTCGATGACATCGAGTGCATCGCCTGGGCACTTCCGCGGGGCACACCGGAACCGCGTCTCGCGCCCGAACAGGTTCGCCAATACGCGGGCCGCATGCTCGACCTTTACCGTGACATCGGCATGCCCGTGATCGAATCGGCGCCGGTCAGCATGCGAATGGTCGTCGAGGAAGGCTGGTACGGGAAGGCCGGATCGAAGTGGCAGACCGGCCTCCGCACGCTGATGTTCCAGTACCGCGCCGGCAGTTTCTTCGGCAACATCCACGCGCCCGACATCGTCATGGGCATGGGTCGCACTTCCGAGGAAGAAGCCGACATCGTGGACGTCTACCCCGACGGCTCCTTCACCGTGCAGACCACGACGCTCGACACCCTGCGAGCGGGCCCGGCACATCCGGCCGAAGAGGTACGCCGCACCACCGTAGCGGCCCCCTCCACGCCGACCGACGAGCAACCTCCTGAAGACGAAGGCGACAACGCAGGCCAGAGGGAAGCCCGGGCGTCGGATGAGGTACCGGGCGACGCTGATCACGCACCGCAAGGCGGCTTCGACTTCGACGTGAGCGGCCTGGTGCTCGGCATCCGCGAGGACATCGAGTCGGCCAAAACCCCCGAGGATCTCGACCTCGCGCGCAGCGCGATCAGCGGCGTGCCTGACGAAACCGCCAAGGCCGAACTGAACGCCCTTGCCTCGGCGCGCATGCGCGCCATCACGGCGGCGGCTGATCAGGCGGCCACCGGCAAAGCGTCGTCTCAAACGACCGCACCGGCCGGCCGCCGGGCACGCGGCCCGATCAGCGCCGATTAACCCCCTCTATCGCCGCCAAGGATTTCGACATGACCGACAAGAACGTTCTCCAGATGACCGCCGACAGCATCGGCAAAGACCTGCTTTCAGCGTTGGTGACCGAAATGAAGCTGATGCCCGACATCTGGGTAAAGCTCTCCGAGAAAAAGCAGAACGACGTCATCGACAGGCTGAAGGCACGCGTCGACCACAACGTGAAGATGGCGACGCACCTCATCGCCAGCAACGGTCGCATCGTCGTGCAGGGTGACCTCGACCAGATCACGATCAAGGACGGCGTCAAGGCGGTCGTGAAATTCGGCGGCTCTCAGCCGAACCTGCATGAGCTCTACGAAGCGAGCGGCAAAGCCGTCCTGGTCGTTGTTGCGAACCCCGACGAGCACACCGGCGGCATGGACGAGATCCGCGGCGAATCGGATCAGCGCGGTTTGGACCTCGGCCGCGAGTACACCGACCAGGACGGCGACGGCATGGACGGCGACAAGCCCGATAGCGACGTCGTCGATGCCGATTTCCGCGAGGTGCCGAAGCTCGGCGACGGCCCGACCCAAGCGCAGCTCGACGAGCAGCATCAGGCCGGCCGGCAAGCGGCCGCCGAAGGCAAGCCCGAGAGCGAATGCCCCGTGATGGCCGGCGAGCTGTGCATCGCATGGGTGAAGGGCTGGAAGGAGTGGCACGAGGAACAAGCCGCATCCGGTAACGAAGATCCGCTGTACGCCCAAGTCGAAGCGTTCGTGATCGAGCAGCAGAAGGTGACGATTTCGAGCGTGCAGCGCCAGTTCAAAATCGGCTACAACCGCGCCGCGCGGCTGATCGAGCTGCTCGAAGCCAAGGGCGTCGTCAGTGCGATGGATTCGGACGGCGGCCGCACGGTGCTGCGGCCGCGCGAAACGCAGGGAGAGGAATCGTGAAAATCACCGACATCTACGTAGCGAACGTGCTCGGGATTCGCACCGCCGATATCCGGCTCGCGAAACCGGTCACCCTCTTCACCGGCCCGAACGGTGCCGGCAAGAGCAGCCTGCAGGAAGCCGTGCGCATGGCGCTCACCGGCGACACCGTGCGCGTCGCGCTGAAGAAGGAATACGGTTCGCTGGTCACCGAGGGGGCGGACGGTGGCCAGATCGTGGTCACGTGCGGCGAGCAGGCGAATAGCGTCACGCTGCCGTCCGGCAAGCTCAAGCGCGAGCTCGCCGAGGATCCTCGCCTTCCGCTGGTGCTCGACGCGCAGCGGTTCGCGCACCTCGGCGCGGCTGAGCGCCGGACGTTCCTGTACGACCTGATGGGCGTGAAGATCGGCGTCGACGAAATGCGCGCCCGGCTGCTCGACAAGCTCGGGTTTCGCACCGACGCGGTACCGGCTCCGGCCGCCGCGCGGCTCGCGGCCATCACGCCGATGCTGCGCGCCGGCTTCGACGCGGCGCAGAAGGAAGCGGCCGACCGCGCGCGCGGCGCGAAGCAGTCGTGGCGCAACGCGACCGGCGAGACGTACGGCAGCCAGAAGGGAGCGACCTGGCGCCCGGCACCGGTCGAGTTCGACGAGGCAGCATTGCGGAAGCTCACGGGCGACCGGGCGACGCTTGACGATCGGATCGGCGAACTGCAGCAGCAGATCGGCGCTGCCGACGCGGCGGACACTGCGGCACGTGCGCGTGCATCGAAAATCGCCGATCTGCGCACGCGCGCCGCCGGTTACGCGAAGGCGGTCGAGCTCGCGCAGCTCGCCGACGAACAGGTCACCGAATTCCTGCCCAAGGTCGAAGCGCTTCGTGTGCGCGCCGGCGCGGCACCGGCCGGCACCGAATGTTCGTGCCCCGAGTGCGGCGCGCTTCTGCGCTACCTCAACGGCGTGCTGTCGGCGGCGGCCGCAGCCGGCGCGCGCGACGCCGACGCGGCTGCGAAGCTACCCGAGTACGAGCAGGGCCTGAAGACGCTGCAAAACGCAGCCGCAAACCGCAAACGCGATCTCGAAGCCGCAGACGCGGCCGCGACGCAGTTGCGCGCGCTCGAAGACGATGCGGCGGACAGTGGCGCGGCCGCCGCACGCGAGAGCGGAGACGCCGCGCGCTCGGAGCTGGCCGACCTCCAGCGCCGCCGCAAGCAGCTCGACACCGACATCGCGACGCTTCGCGAGATCGAACGTCGCGCCGCCGGCGCCACCGACCTGGCAAAGCAGGCTGCGGCGCTGCACGAAGATGTCGCAGCGTACGAAGCGATCGCCGACGCGCTCGCACCGAATGGGATCCCGGCCGATCTGCTCAAAGAGGCGCTCACGCCGATGAACGAGCGCCTGACGGACCTCGCCGAGATGTCCGAATGGGAATGGGCCGACGTGACGATCACGCCGGAGATGGAGATCTTCGCCGACGGGCGCGCTTACGCCCTGCTGTCCGAATCGGAGCGCTGGCGCGTTGACGCGCACATCGCCGCGGCGATCAGCCACTTCTCGGGCCTGAAGCTGCTCGTGCTCGATCGCGCCGATGTCCTGGTCGGGCCGGAGCGCGACCGGCTTCTCTACTGGCTCGACGATCTCGCCTATGGAAACCAGATCGACACGGCGCTCGTGTTCATGAGCCTGAAAGCGCCGCCCGGTGGGCTGCCTGAAGCCATCGAGGCATTCTGGGTTGAAGGCGGTCAGGTCGCGCCGGCCGCACAGCATGCAATTCGGGAGGCAGCATGAGAGAGGACCTTGAGCGCTATCTCAGCACCAAAACGGAAGCAACAGCGAATGCTATCGCGACCGGAACCGGGCTCCCCCACCTCGACGTCAAGAAAGAACTGAACCGCATGCTCGGCGAGGCGATCGTCGAGCGTGCGAAGCGCGCGGGCGGCGGCAACGAGTACGTGTACTGGCTCGCTAGGCGCTCGCCAGTGCAGACCGCTCCGGCCGCCGAAGCCGAATCCGAGATCACTTACTCGCTCGAGCAACGGCCGCTCGACGTGGCTCAGGCTGCACTTCTGTACCCACCGGTCCCAGCCAGCCTCCCATGCGTCACACGTCCGGTCGTGCCGGACGGCGGTACCGACGATGTAGTCGACGCCGAGATTCGAGTGTCAGACCTGCTGGAGGTTATCAAGACGTTGACGGCCGAGCGCGACGCCGCGGTGGCCAAGGCCGATACCTGGCGCGCGAATACCGCGGCGCTCGAGGCGCGCATCGACGAGCTGACACTCGGCCCGGTCGGCGCACGCGCGCCGCTGTTCGTGACGGTCGGCAGGTATTGCAAGCCGAAACGTCACACGTCGCTCGAAAAAGCCCAGCGGCGCGGCAGCGCGCTCGTGCGCAGCGAGAAGGAATCCGAGGTGCTCGTGCTTGAACCGGTCGGCCGAATCGTGCGCGGCACCGAGTGGCGTCCGAAGTAGCCGATCGCTTTACCGCCGCGCATACCCCGTAGTCTCGCGCGACGTCTCGATGAGCGCGCTTCGGACAGCCCACTTGTCACAAAGCCAGGCTACTTTTCATCGATCCAGCGCTTCGCTTCACGCTCTCCTAGACTGGCCATTTCAGCTTTCGAGCCACGATGCCCGAGGTCGCCGCTTTCCACTAAATCGCCTGGCGCATTCGGGTGATTATTTCGTGCGGACCACCGGGCTCCAAACTCCCCGTCGCCGCAGTCCATTGGTGTGAAGTCGACGCTGTAGTCGTTGTACTCGATCTCGTAGGCGTGTTGCGAGATCAACTTCCGTGCCAGCATGAGCGCGTCCCCGGCGGCCTGTCGCTCCTTAGCCTGCTGATCGGCGTTTGGATTGAACTCAGTCACCGACTGCATCGCGTTTGACCTCGTCCGCGTTGTTCGTGGTGGAACCGGGCTCGCCTGCCAACTCTCGATTTCGCTGTCGAGCGACCGGCACGCAGCTTTCAGGTACTCGGACGGCAAGTGCTCAAAGACATGTTTGATCGCAATCTCCAATGCGGCCAGTCGTTTTTCAGTGTCGCTCACGGAAGTGTCCAATTTGAGTGATGTTCGACGAGCGTGCCACGCGCTCGTCATGCCGAAAGTCTTACGGTCAAAGCCCGTCTGTCGTGAGGTCCGGATGCGTTCGATCGATTATCGACCGCCCTTCTTTGAAAGCAGCCTGAACTGCCGTCGCTTCGTCGGGAAAATCGGCAGACGAGTGAGTGAAACGACGAACGCTCGCCTCCACCCTAATGACTGCGCCAGGTCGATTCACGTAGCCCGTATAGCTATATGGAACCTGTTGCCCGGGCGATGGATTGTGCTTCAACACAGGGAGAACGTGGATTTCAAAGCCCTTGTACGTTTCATTGCGCCACATCACGGCTCTCCTTTGGAAGGTTCGTTAAATCCTTTAGCACGGTGCTCTCGAACGTCCACAGTTTCCGGCAACTGAGCAGCAGCGCGCGGCTTACCTCGGTCCGCGCGTTTTTCTGAGGGCGCCGATTCTCGGCGCCCTTCTTTTTCTGATCAGCCATGTGATCGTGATGCGGGGCTAGATCAGATTTCTGTGCCGTACATAGGTAACGATTTGATCCCTCGCGTTGTCGACGTATCCAGCCTGTTCGACGAGAACCTTATGTTCAAGCGTGTTCACTCGCTCCGGATAGTGCTGACCAAGGTACTGCACTTTCATCTCGGATAGTGCGCGAGAAGCATCGGAGATGCGTTCGCAGGCTGATCGAAGCATGATCACCGGCAACACGAGTTCAGTCGACGGCAACTCAAGAACAGGGATCTCGCGCAATGCGAGCCCAATGACTTCAATACGATTTGGATCGTGCTCCCCCTTCAGGAACCGATCCGCATCTTCGTCGCTGGAGAAGCTCGATACCATGAGATTGACAGTCGTCAGCGCCTCGTTGGCGATGGCTATCAAATGCATCGCGCGAATACGAAGACTCTCTTGCTGGTCAGCGATTTGAAGCGCCCGCTGCTTGTCGAATTGCCATTTCACGAGCCAGCCAGACGCGAGAATCGCACCAATGGCCCCTGTTGCCTGAACCCAAGCAGCCATAAGTTCGGGGCTGTACGAGCGTGTGCCGGCGGATGTCGCGCCGAATCCAGAAATGATGATCGTGGCAGCGATCCCACCAAGCACCGCCAATACCGCTTTCCAATTTTTCATCGCACCCTCGTTTGTTTTGGTTCAAATCGTAGCACGACCAACCTATCCCAAAGCCGCGCAAATTCCGTTGCCACGGATGCGCGGCTTCTTTTATGGGCGGCCTGCAAGGCGCCCGCTTTATATTCCGACATCTATGAACGTTCAGCGCGTGTACAACAGCTTCGGATTCTGCTGCGGCCTCGGCGGCGGTGCGAAGGGATTCATCAAGGCCACCTCTCGCGTCGGCAACATGACCGCGACATGGCGCTGCATTGGCGGGATCGACAACGATCCGGCGGCCGCGCGCGACTTCGAAACGCTGGTCGGCACGCCGTGCACGGTCTTGGACCTGTTCACGCGCGAGCAGTACACCGCGTTTCACGACGTCGAGCCGCCGGCCGGCTGGCGCGAGGCTACCCCGGAAGACGTGCGCCGCGCCGCCGGCTACCAGCATCCGCACTGCGTGTTCATCTCCTCTCCATGCAAGGGCGCGTCCGGCCTGCTGTCGGAAACACTCAGCCGCACGCCGAAGTACCAGGCGCTCAACGAGCTGACGCTGCGCTGCGTCTGGCTGATGTGCGAGGCATGGAAGGACGACCCGGTCGAGCTCATCGTGTTCGAGAACGTGCCCCGGCTCGCGACGCGCGGCCGCCACCTGCTTGACCAGATCGGGCAGTTGTTCCAGCACTACGGCTATGCCAAGAACGAGACGACGCACGACTGCGGCGTGATCGCCGGCCTCGCGCAGAGCCGCAAGCGATTCCTGCTCGTCGCGCGGCACATGGAAAAGGTGCCGGCGTGCCTGTACGAGCCGCCGGTCAAACGCCTGCAGGGCGTCGGGACTCTGCTCGGCCGCATGCCGCTGCCCGGCGACGTCGAGGCCGCCGGCCCGATGCACCGCGTGCCGTCGTTGCAGTGGAAAACGTGGGTGCGCCTCGCGTTCGTCGAAGCCGGCAGCGACTGGCGCAGCCTGAACAAGCTCGCGATCGAGAACGGTCACCTGCGCGACTACCTGATCGTGCCGGACATGCACAACGGTGTGCTCGGTGTGAATCGCTGGGACGAGCCGAGTGGAGTCGTCGCCGGCGCGAGCCGCCCCGGCAACGGCTCATTCTCGGTCGCAGACCCGCGATTTGCGCAGAGCGCGAAGTGGAACGACGGCCACGCCTATGGCGTGCTGCCGTGGGATGACCACTGCGGCACGATCGCGGGGCAGCAGACACCGGGACAGGGCTACTACACCGTCGCCGACCCGCGTCACGGCGGCCCGGCGAAGCACAACAACGAATTTCGGATCGTGCCGTGGGATGACGCTGCAGGCGCGGTCACCAGCGCTCACGGCACCGGCCAGTGTGTGCAGGATCCGCGTTCGTCAACCGGGTTCGAAGGCGCCGGCAAGTACCGCGTCACGGGCTTCGACGAACCGGCGGGCACGGTCATCGCGCGCAGCGACAGTGGTCAAGGCGCATTCGCGGTTGCCGACCCGCGCCCGGGCATGCGCCGCGAGCGCGGCGACGCGTACCTGACTGGCGGCCACTACGGAGTCGTCGGCTGGGACCAGCCCAGCGGCGCAGTGTCGGCCGCCGCCGGCCACGACAACGGCCGCTGGTCCGTCGCCGACCCGCGCATGCCCGCGGCGAACAAGAAGACTGTCGCCGTCATACGCGCGCTCGACGGCACGTGGCACCGACCGTTCACCACGCTCGAGCTGGCAGTCCTGCAATCGCTCGTGGAACCGGAGGAGCAGCTCGAGCTCGACGGCCTTTCCGACCAGGCGTGGCGCGAGCGGATTGGCAACGCGGTGCCGCCGGACGCCGCGCAGGCGATCGCCGAAGCGATGGGCACGACGTTGCTACTTGCGGAGTCCGGGGAAACGTTCCTGCTTTCGTCGACGCCGGTCTGGGTTCGGCCGATCGCGATCGCGCTGACCGTCGCCCCGCAGACCTTCTAAGTCAGAGGTCCCTTATGCCCTGTACCCCGTTCCGCCTTCCCGGTGGCATCTCCGGAATCATCTGCACACGGGGTCGTAAGCGTGCGCACCACTGCTCGGTCGACGGCTGCACCGCGCCAAGCGGCTTCCAGTGCGATTTCCAGACGAAGCCGGGAAAGACATGCGACCGGCACTTGTGCGCGGCGCATGCGCACCTGGTCGGCGCAGATACCCACTTCTGCCCTACGCACCTCGCGGAGTCGAGCGGCAAAAAGCAGGGCGACCTATTCGCATGACCATCGAGGCTCACACCATGACCACCAACACCTACGGCGGCTATACCGTCGACCAGCTGCGCGAGTTCATCCGCCATCACTACGACGCGGAGCATGGTGGCGACAACATCGACGAACTCACGAACGACAGTTCGGCGAGCGTCAAGATCGTGCGCGACCTGCTCGACGCCATCGAGCCGCAGCAGGACGGAGATCTCCTGCGCCCGATCGCGCGCTGGGTCTACAACGCGGTGCGCGTGAATCTCGACCTGCTCCACGGTATCTGCGGCGAATTCGGTTGCCCGCAGGGCGAAGACGTTGCGGCGTGGCTGCGCGCGCGGCTCACGCAAGCGCCGGCGCCGTTCCAGCAGCGCGTGCAGCCGTGGATGCTGGCGTGCTTCGGCGCCAAGATCTCGGCGGACAAGCTCGAGCGCAATCACCGGTTCTTCGAAGAGGCCGGCGAGCTCGTGCAGGCATGCGGGATGACGCGCGAAGAAGCACACGCGCTGGTCGCCGTCGTGCTGGTTCTCGCCGCCACCCAGCAGTGGGATGAATCAGCACGCTGCGCATCGACCTACTGCACCTAGCTATGGGAAGGCCTAGCTTTCGTCGGGCATATGGAAGGTTCGACGGACAGGCTGCAGGAACTCTCCACCGAGCCCCCAACCGGATTCGTATAGCAGCGCTGGAGAATATCCCGTCGTTGCCGTTGGACTCGAAGATTTACATCTCGCTATCCCGCCGCCAAGGCTGTACGAAATCAACAGCCCCGGCCCTCTGGGCTTCTCAACGTATGTCAGAGATCCCGGAATGTTAACGATCAAGTAGTCGTCATGCGCAAACGCGCTCATCGACGTACTGAGGAGGATCGCGGCAAGCAATGCCGCAATGTACTTGAAAGGACCATGCACGATCGCACCCCCGCGTGTTTCGGTGCGAATCGTAGCACGACCACCTTCCCCCAAGCCGCGCAAATTCCGGTGCCTCGGATGCGCGGCTTTTCTTGTGGGCGGCTTGTATAGCGCCCAGTTTTTTCAATCTACTTCGAAAAATTGAGTCCTCGGGTGACCGCGTCGCCATATGACGCACCGGCTTTCGCATTCGCAGCGCACTCGCCTAGCATCTGCTCCTGGCGCGCCCTATCGGCGGGATCCGAACTACCCACCGTGTCGTGCAGATACACAGCTGCGTCCATGCAAGTCTTTTCCGTTTTGGTGTACATCTGGAACATCGGATAGGCGATTGCAAAAATCATAGCCAGAACGGCGAAGTACAAGATTCTCACCACAGCTCTCCATCATTGGCCGAAGGAATATTCATGACGACTGGGAACGAAAATAGCCCGCTCACGCGAAGCGCGAGCGGGCAAAAAAACGGAACAGCAATCGATGCACGAGGACTGTCCTCCGCAGATAACGGCATGACGGCAGAAAACATTAGGCAACGAAAGAGCCCCGCTCCCGAACTGGCGAGCGAGGCGGCAGATCAGCGGCCGAGTACGGAGAACTCGACCGCCGTGGGCATTGTCGACGCGCAAGCAGCCAGCGGCAATGGGACGAGTTCGAAAGTTGGCCGCGCTGATGCGCTGACGCGTGAATCGATCGAAGCAATCGCGCGCAAATACGCGGGAGCCTACTTCTCCGGCCTGCTGTTTCAGGATGCGGATTCGTTCGCGCGATTCTCCGACGATCTGATCCTCGCCGCATCCCCTCTCGAGCAGCCCGCAGCAGCGCCGAACGACTCGGGCACGGTATCAGTCGCGTGTTTTTCGGGAAGCTACCCGCACGGTACGATTACCTACAGTCAGCTCGCACCCTCGCCAGCGGACGAGCGGGCGGCGTTTCCGCGCTACGCCGAATGGCTGCACCTGCGTACGCATGGCGAATGGTCGAGCGGCGTACCTGAGTGGGCGCGCGACCATTCCGGCCGCATGAACGACTTCACTGCCGCGAGCGCAGTGATCGAAGAACTCGCTGCCGCCCGCGCCGCATCTGCCACCGAGACGGTGACGGAAGGGGCGACTTGCCGGACATGCAGCGGCCGCGGAATGATCGGCGGACCGTCCTACTATGCGCCGGACGAAGGCGGCGAGCCGTGTCCCGATTGCGCCGCCCCGCAGCCCGCGCAGGCAGCAACGCCCGTATTGACGAACGCCATGCGCGCGGTCATCACGAACGAATCCGGAGCATATCAATCTGCCGATGACCTCTACGCTGCGTTGTGTGCGGCGGCCGGCGATGAACGTCCCGCGCAGGCAGACGCTCGGGTCGGGATGACGGACGAGCAGCGCGAAGCAATGCACGAAGTTATAAGAGCGGCTGGCGGATACACGCGTGGGCTACTGGATGCAATGTTTTTTGCAGCCCATCCGGGCCAGCCGGAGCCGCGCGCCAAGGTGACGGACGATGACAAGGAAGACGCCGCGCGGTGGCGCCATTTTTACGGCGGCCATTACATCATCTGCAAGGTCCACACAGACGGAACGGTGAAGAACTTGGGAGGCGGATACGTCGCGAAATACGCCATCGACGCCGCCCGCACCGGAGCCTCATCATGAAAGAGCCGATTCAGTCGCGCGAGGAAGTTGCGGCGCAGCAACCGACTACGACCAGTTCAGTGGCGCACACCGTCGACTAGAAACCAAGTCCGCGCCTCAAGCGCTGCGGCAACGGCCCGGGCTAGCGATGCGCCGCAATTGGGGCACTCATAGTGCTCCTCGAATGGAGCGCTCCTCCGTGTAACAACCGCAACCAATTCGAGATGCCGCGGCTGCAAATCGGCAGATTCGCCATGGATAGCGACGCACTCTCTGCATGGGGTCACGGTCTTCATGAGTACCGGCTTAACCATTCTTCGGAAAACTGCTTCGCGTAGGCGACCGCTTCGGCCTCGGTGTCGAACTCGCCGAGTTTCCGAAAGGCCGCCTCGCGGCTGAATCCCACCTTCGTCACTTCCACCTGCGCGGCGAACTCGTCGTCGTCGGTCAGGCGTGGCGTGCAATTCATCTCATACCCACGCATCAGGAAAACCGTCTTCATCTGGTGCTCGCTGGAAAATACCGGAGGAATCGTAGCATGTCGACGTCGACACGGAACCCGTGGACGACCGGCGAGATACGTCTGCTCGCCCGCCTCTATCCGTCCCACATCCCATCCAAAGCGCTCTACGCGGCGTTTCCGCGACATCCACGGAAGTCGGTGCAGACCTATGCGCGGACGGTGCTAAAGATCTCGCGGCCGCCGCGCGACCACAAGTCGGTCGCGGCGCCGGCATGGAATCACATGCGCGCCATTCTCAAAACGGAACAGCTGTCGGTTCGCGAGCTGGTGAAGCGCTGCGGAGTCTCGCAGCAGCGCGTCAGCGAACTGCTGACGATCCACCGCACCGAGGTGCACATCGTCGATTGGATTCCGCCCGTCGGTCGAGCGCAGTGGCGCCCTGTTTGGGCTGTCGGAAATGCGCCGGACGTGCCGTGCCCGGCTGCGATCAAATCGAAGGCAGCGCGCGCCGCCCGAAGCGCCATGAAGCGCAATCCGTTTCTCACTGCGGCCGGCCTCGTGACGATCCCAGTCGGCGAGCCCGGCCGGATCTTTCAACAATCCATGGACGACACCGACGAGGAGCTTGCGGCATGAGCACCCGAACCATCATCGAGATCAACCACGACTTCCTGCTTCGGCTGCTGGCCGATCCCCTCGCCCTCGCCGACACACTGCGCTCGGTTTGCTGCGACCACCAGTCCGAGTTGAACGAAGACAACGGCCGCGGCCGGCCGCTCGACCTCGGCGACGGCCTCCGCATCATCTACCGCCGGCATCACTCCGAGGATGTGCGGTTCATCACCAAATACGTGGACATCCAGATATGAGCGCTCTTTTCTATGTTCAGGACAGCCGCTCGTTCGTAGGCAACGACGTTCTGTGGTGGGCTCAGGGCGGTAGCGGATACACGACCGATCTGCGCAAAGCGCACGTGTACACGCAGGAAGAAGCGCAGGCACGCCACAACGAGCGCGCGACTGACATCCCGTGGCCGAAGGATTACATCGACTCGAAGTGGCGACCGGCCGTCGATTTCCAGCATATCAAGCGCGACCAGGCGCTCGCTGGCACCGGAATCACGGTGACCAAGCCTCGGAAGCAGCGCGCCGATCTCGTGAACTGCGTCGGCTGCGGCCGGTTCCTGCGAGACGCTGACCGATATTCACTCGACTGCCCACACTGCGGCGCAGACAACAGACCATGAGCGAGAACAGCAAAATCGAATGGACGGACTCGACGTTCAATCCGTGGGAAGGCTGCCAGAAGGTCGGCCCCGGATGCGACCACTGCTACGCCGAAGCACGTAACGCGCGGTTCGGCGGCGGTACGGCCGTGAACTGGGGCCCCGGCGCGCCACGCCGCCGCACGTCGGCCGCGAACTGGCGCAAGCCGCTCGCTTGGAATGCTGCGCACGCCGACTTCTTCGCCGAGCACGGCCGTCGCCAGCGCGTGTTCTGCGCGTCGCTCGCCGATGTGTTCGACAATGCCGTCCCGGACGCATGGCGCGCGGACCTGTTCGATCTGATCTGGAACACCCCGCACCTCGACTGGCTGCTGCTCACGAAACGCATCGGGAATGCCCGGCCGATGATCAGCCGGGCGCTCGAACTCGCCGGGCGCGGCGTCAACACACCGTGGCCGTGGTCGAATGTCTGGATCGGCGCGACGATCGTCAACCAGGAAGAGGCCGACCGCGACATCCCGAAGCTGTTCACGGTGCCCGCGCACGTGCGCCTCCTGTCGATGGAGCCTTTGCTCGGACCTGTCGACATCTCGCGCCACCTCGACTACTGCGAAAAGCTGGACAAGCACGGCATCAGCCGACGCGTCGGCGGTCAACACATCAAGTGCGACGAGCATTGCGGTATTTCCTGGGTCATCGTCGGCGGCGAGAGCGGCCCTGGTGCGCGGCCGATGCATCCCGACTGGGCCCGCTCGCTGCGGGACCAGTGCGCGGCCGCCGGTGTGCCGTTCCTGTTCAAGCAACACGGCGAATGGGCGCCAGGCTCTGGCGACTTCGGCGCGGGCCGTATTGAAACGGCGGCTATCGCGCTTGACGGTCGAGTCGCCGTGGGCGGCTACCGCGTAGATGACTACCCGCGCGGCGCCACGAGCGGCGATGGCTGGTCCATGGTTCACCGCGCAGGCAAGCGCACTGCCGGCCGGCTACTCGACGGTCGCACGCATGACGAATTCCCGGAGGTCATCCGATGACGCAATTACTTTGTCGGCAACCCTTCAAAGTCATACTCCTCGAAGATCTTCGCATCCGTGTCCGCGAGCACGCCGCGCGCCGCGGGCGGCCCTTCGAGATAGATTCCGCTCGCATGCTCCGGCGCAATACCCTTCGGATAAAAGTGGACATGCATTTCCCTCGTGTACTCCGGATGTCCGCGCATGCGCTCGTTCACCATTTCGATGTATTGGACGCGCGTCAAACTGGGCTTTGCCATATCGATCTCCGTGATCGTTGTTCGGGAATCCTAGTATGACCGAACGCCTTCCTTCTTATATCGAGACAGCCGTACTCGTGATCTTGTTTGCCAAGTCGAAGCACAATTTATTCGCTTCTCGAATGGTCCTGAACAATCCATCGAAGTCGGCCGCATCCATCTTGCGATGTCTGGCAATTGCCTCTTCAAGATCATTTCGCAGCTGACGGATGGCGGACCTAAGCATCAGTGTTGGCCTGACGAAGTCCGGCGAAGGGAGATCGTGAAGCGGAATTTCATTAAGAACCCGCTCCATACCGCGAACCTCGTCCATTTCAAAGCGCGCCATTCCGCTGGCAACACGGTGCAATGCTGCGCGATCTGGCAATTCGCGTTGAACATAGCTTGTGACACTCGTCACGCTTTCGGCTATTTCTCGAAGAATAGACGCGACTTCTTTTCGCCTACGTCGCTCGCTCGCGACCTGCAGTCTGCGAGCGCTGTAGCCGGCCCACACAATTGCGACAACCGACGCAACGGCCTGAACCCACGATGCCGTACCTGGATGACACTCAATCCAACCGTCAATGCATACCATGCGTGAACTCCCGATTTTATTTTCCGGCCCGATGGTACGGGCCATCCTCGAAGGTCGCAAGACGCAAACGCGGCGCGTCGTGAAGCTGCCGCACAACAACCCGCTCGGTGTGTGGGAACCGACGAAAGCCGGCGGCGGCTCCGTGAAGTATGTCGGTGGGACGCCCGCGCCAGAGCTGGCCGCGATCTGGCACACGCGTACCGGCGATTGCTACGTCTGTCCGCATGGTGACGTCGGCGACCGTCTATGGGTTCGCGAAACGCACGAGGTGCGACGCATTGGCACCGAGACGTTCGAAGGCGGCCGCTCGGTACGCCGCTATGCCGGCCTGGCTTACCAGGCTGACGACGGCCGCGCCGAGGTCGACATCGATCTCAACACATTCCAGGCGCTCGACGCCAAGGAATCCCGCGGCTGGTCACCGTCCATCCACATGCCGCGATGGGCGTCGCGCATCACGCTTGAGATCACCGGCGTGCGCGCCGAGCGCCTGCAGTCGATCAGCGAGTCGGATGCTCGCGACGAAGGCGTAACGATCGAGGACCATCACATGCGCGGGTACTGCGACGGAGCTTTCCGGCCGCCGAGCATCCGCGCTTTTCACGATCTCTGGGACAGCCTGAACGCCTCGCGCGGGTACGGCTGGGACACGAACCCATGGGTCTGGGTCGTGGCATTTCGAAGGATTGCATCATGAGCCTCTACCTCACCACCCCGGAGCTGGCCGAGCTGGTCGGTTGCAAGCCACGCAGCCACGCGTGCATGAAGCGCTGGCTTGAGCGCAATCACTGGCCGTTCGCGGTCAACATCGCCGGCGTACCGCTCGTCGCGCGCGAGTACTATGACGCCCGCATGAACGGCACCGCCCCCTCGACACCCGCGCGCCGGCACCGTACCGCCGCATCAGAAGAACCGAACTTCGCCGCACTGTAATCATGATCGGACGACGAAAACGGCCGGACGGGTTGCCCTTCCGGCTCTACGCCCATTACGGGAAACACAAGGTCAGCTTCGGCTACAAGCTGCCCAATGGCAGATGGGCATTCCGCCTGTCGGCCCCGGCCCACAACAAGGAAGCCCTCGCCGAGATCCGCAAGCAGGCGATCGAGCGCGCGGAGGCGCTCAACGGGAACGCGATCGAACCTGGCACGGTCGAGGCGCTCGTCGCCCGCTACTTCGAATGGCAGGATGGTTTGCCGCACACCGACGAGCGCCGCAAGGCTCAGTCCACGCTCGACGAGAACCGCGTCGAGTCGAAGCGGCTGGTCAAGGTTTTCGGGAAGATGGCGCCGGCCGCGATCAAGCCGGAGCACGTGTACGGCTACCTCGACAAGCGCGCGCAGCTCGGCGCGCCGGCGAAGGCGAACAAGGAAATCGCCCTCCTGTCCGCAGTCCTCGAATACGGCCGGCGCCGCGGCGAGCTCGAAACGAACCCGTGCCGCGGCATCGAGTACAACCCCACGCGGCCGCGGCAGAGGTACGTGACACAGGACGAAATCGAGCTCGCCGTCGAGGTCGCGCGATCGCGTCGCAGCGTGGGCGACCAGCATGCCAGTTCGACGTACGTGATCCTCGCCCTCTGCGTGAAAGCGGCGTACCTGACCGTCAGCCGTCCGACCGAGATGCGCGAGTTGCACCGCCAGTCGATCACGGCCGACGGCGTCGAAGTGCCGATCGCGAAGCGCAAGGCCGGTGAGCAACAACGCGTGAAGCTGGTCCTGTGGTCACCTGAGCTGAAGGCAGTGATCGACGAAGCACTCGCGCTGCAGCGCACGTCGAGTGTGCACGTGTTCGGCAATACTGCCGGCCAGGTGTACACGCGCAGCGGGTGGAACACGAACTGGTCGCGCTTGATGGGTTATTGCGAGAAGGAGGCGCAGGCGCGCGGCGTGCCGTTCGAACGGTTCGCGCTGCGCGACATGCGCCCGGCGGCCGTGACCGATCGCCAGGAGGAAGGCGACGACCGGATTATCGACGCGACCGGCCATGCGGACGAGCGCATGGTGCGAAAGACGTACGACCGCAGGCGCCAGAGAAAAGTCCGTGCGACGCGTTGATCTCAGTGCGAACGAATTACGAGGCTGCCTTGTTGGCCTCGCAGTACGCATTCCGGCCAATCTTAAGGGCCGCCATGAGCAAAAGCGTTACCGCGCCCGCAAGCACACCCACTGGAAGTGAATATTGCGAAGAGGCAGCTGTCGCGATAATCGTAATCAAATTTTTCACAGTACTGAGCCCCTCTTTGCGTTCATTCTTATACCGTGCTGAATTTGTGCATAGCAGGTCTATGATCTCGCGCTTGACGTAGCCTGTGATCGGCGCGGTATTTTCCGGATCAGAACCTGAAGTTCGCGTCGGGACAACGATACCGACAACCCGAGACTCGCCCAAGAGACTCATCGCCAACGCATCAATCTGCACCACTTCTACTGTGGGGTTACGGACGATCTCCAGTAGTTGGTCCCTCTGGTACGGCGCAACCACGTCAGTGATTGCCTCGTAGAATTCCGCCTCATTGAAGGGCGCATCCAGCGTTTCAGCGCACATCCAACCCCTCCGCCCTCATTAGATCAATCCCATATGAGATTGACGTTCCGAATCCGATTGCCGTATCACCACTGGGGTCGATACCGAAGATTTGTACGCCACCCTGTCGAATCGGGGAAAAACGGCCGGATACAACTCCCACAACTTTGTTCGTAGCTATATCAACAAGCGGGCCGCCACTGGTTCCGCCGTGGATGGTCGCATCTAGCTGAAATTGCTTCGTGCCACTTTCGGAGAGGACTTTTGCACTTACGATTGATGCGCCGAGATGGCGTACATGCAGCGATTGACCCGAGAACGGGAAACCTGCGTAAGCAACCGAAGCGCCGATGAGCAGATGATCTTCTTCAAGGAAGATGTCATCTGGCATTGTGATGTCTAGGTTGGCTTTGACTTTCAAGAGCGCAAGGTCACGCGTCGCATCGAATTGTTTGACCTCGACGTCCAGCAGGTTCATCGCACGTTGACTCAACGGCACGAATGCATTTTGCGGTCCAAACGGGAAATAGATTCCCAAGCTGTCGGTAAGATTGAAGGAATGAGCGCACGTCAAAATATAGCCAGCGCGGTGGCAAATGAACGCACTCCCCAATCCCAAAGCAGCGTGCTTCTGTCTATCGAGGCGCATCAGCATCCCCGTGAGGCCTGCAATCGACTGCGCGAACTGCCTGAGCATTTCCACTCCCCGTTGCGATACAGAAGACGCAAAAAAGCCCGCTCATCGGCGGGCTCTTGCTTCACTATCTTCCAAATTTTGGAATCTCATCTTCCAAAACCTGTAACACATCAGCTTAATTCTGCTGCAAGTGCTTGAATTTGTTGGGGTGGCTGATGGGACTCGAACCCACGACGACAGGAATCACAATCCTGGACTCTACCAACTGAGCTACAGCCACCACTGTTACTGCTTTTTGTTCTTCGCTGCTTTTGTGTTTCAGCAGCGAAGAACAAGATTATACGAACACTTTTGAATCTTGCAAAGCTTTTTTTTCAAAAACTTCTTCGGCCTCGTTCAGATGCGCGCGCGCCTCGTCGAACACGGCCAGATCGCCGCGTGCGAGCTTCTTGTTGTCCGACAGCACACGACGCCAGCCACGTGCACCGGGCATGCCGCGATACAGTCCGAGCGCATGCCGCACGATCGCGCCGAGGTAGGTGCCGCGCTTCAGTTCGGCCGCGCAGTATTCGATCAGCTTCGCCTCCGCCTCTTCGCGCGTCGGCGTCGCTGCCGTCGATCCGTAGAAGCGTGCATCGACCTCCGCGAGCACGTACGGGTTGTGATACGCCTCGCGGCCGAGCATCACGCCGTCGACATGCTCGAGATGCTGCGCAACCTCGTCGAGCGTCGTGATGCCGCCGTTGATGACGATCTCGAGCGAAGGAAAATCGCGCTTCAACCGATACGCATAGTCGTACTTGAGCGGCGGGATCTCGCGGTTCTCTTTCGGCGACAACCCTTTCAGGATCGCATTGCGTGCATGCACGACGAACGTTTCGCAGCCAGCCTCGGCCACCGTGCCGACGAAGTCGCGCACGAATGCGTAGTCCTCGACCGCGTCGACACCGATCCGGTGCTTGACCGTAACCGGCACCGACACCGCATCGCGCATCGCCTTCACGCAGTCCGCGACGAGCTGCGGCTCGTTCATCAGGCACGCGCCGAACGCGCCGCGCTGCACACGCTCGGACGGACATCCGCAATTCAGGTTGATTTCGTCGTAGCCCCACTGCTCGCCGAGCTTCGCCGCGCGCGCCAGATCGTCGCGCTCGCTGCCGCCCAACTGCAGCGCGACCGGCGATTCGTTCGGCGTGAACGCAAGATGCCGCTGGGCATCGCCGAACAACAGCGCGCCCGTCGTGATCATCTCCGTATACAGCCACGTATCGCGCGTCAGCGTCCGGTGGAACGAACGGCAATGACGGTCGGTCCAGTCGAGCATAGGCGCGACGGATACGCGGCGAGGGGGAAGCGAGGACGGTACGGACATGGATTTCGGGCAACAGGCCAGACGGCGCGGAAACAACCCGGCATTTTACCGCAACAGCGGGCAGGCCTGCCCGGCATGCACGCTACCCCTCGCCCAGCTCCGCATCGACCGCCCGCCGCGCCTCGTCCAGCACGCGCTCGATCACGCGTCGTTCGGTCAGCAGGATCCCGTCCACCTTGACGAGCCGCCAGTCGATCCGCACGGCATCGCCCTGCAGCACGCGGTAATGCGCATGCTCGCCGTCCCAGACCTGCTCGGTCTTCACCTCGATCTCGAAGCCGCGGTACGGCTCGCTGAAATCGCCGAGGTCGCTGCCTCTCGGTTCCATCGCACGCTCCGTGGCGACGCAGCGCCGGCCGCCCGCGCGGCCGGCGCCGTGCGCTCAATCGTATTCGTCGGACAAAAAGGATTTGCCATCGGCCGTCAGGTCGACCCGGTCGGCCGCCGCCTGATAGATCAGCCCCTCGTTCAGCAATGCGTAGACGACGTCGTCGAACGCAGCGGGAACCGGCCGGCTTTCACCGAACTGGTCGATCCACTTCAGCGCCTCGATGGCTTCGGGGGAAAGGATGGGGGTCATGCGTGGCCTCCGGCATCGGTGTCGCTCCATCCTAGCACTTCGTCCGGACGTCGAATACCAAGGCAAACGCGCTGCGCAAATGCCGGGCGGCGCCAACGGGCAGGCTGCCCGCGGCGCCGCACCGGCGCGGGACACGCGCTCAGAGGCGTGCGATCGATACTTCGGTCGATTTCACGAGCGCGACGACTTCCGCGCCGACCTTCAGTTCGAGTTCGTCGACCGAACGGGTCGTGATCACCGACGTGACGATGCCGAACGGCGTCTCGACGTCGACCTCGGAGACCACGGATCCGCGAATGATCTCCTTCACCTTGCCCTTGAACTGGTTACGTACGTTGATTGCAGTGATGCTCATCAGGTTGATCGCTCCGAAGAAAAAGATCTCAGAACGGGCGGCCGCTGCCGCCCGGATTTAAACGGCCCAGCGGATCTGCCCGACCGGTCGAACGTTGTCTGCCTCGTGCACCTCGCCCTGTGCGTCCGTACCGGGCCCGCCGGCGAGCACGCGTTTCAGCACGCGGTCCTCCAGCGCCGCAAACGCGGCCGATGCGCGGGCGCGCGGCCGGTCGAGCGGCACCGGCTGATCCAGCGCCACGCGCCCCTGCTCGATGAGCAGGATGCGGTCGCCGAGCGCGACGGCTTCCTGCACGTCGTGCGTGACGAGCAGCGCGGTGAACCGATGCTCACGCCACAACCGCTCGATCAGTGCATGCATCTCGATGCGGGTCAGCGCGTCGAGCGCGCCGAGCGGCTCATCGAGCAACAGCAGTTGCGGCCGGTGAACAAGCGCGCGGGCCAGTGCCACACGCTGCCGCTGGCCGCCCGACAGTTGCGCGGGCCAGTCGTTCGCACGCTCCAGCAGGCCGACTTCGTCGAGCACCGCGCGCGCTTTGTCGCGCGCGCCGCGTCCGAGGCCCAGCATCACGTTCTGCAGCACGGTCTTCCATGGCAGCAGGCGCGCATCCTGGTACATGATCCGCGTGTCGAGCACGCCGCCGCCTTCGCCACGCGTCACGAGCGCGCCGCTGCTCGGCTGCTCGAGCCCGGCGACGAGACGCAGCAGGGTCGACTTGCCGCAGCCGCTGCGGCCGACAATCGCGACGAAGCTGCCGCGTGCGATGCCGAGCTCGACGTCGTCGAGCACCGTGCGTGCGCCGAAGCGCTTGCTGACACCCGACAGCGTCACCGCATCGTCGGGTGCCGGGCTTCCTGCCCGCCGCCGCGCGAGCGGAACGATGGACGCACTGCCGTCACGGTCGAGGATCGCCGCATCCCGCGCGTCGCCGTCCGTGACACGCGCCTGCGCCAGTTCGACCTCGAGGTCTGCGCCGGCAAGCGGGCCGTAGGCGGCCGCCGAAGTCGTCGCATTCATGCCTTTGCTCCTGATTGATAAGCCGGGTGCCAGCGCAGCGTCACGCGCTCGAGCCATTTCGCCAGCACGTCGGCCAGCTTGCCGAGCACCGCGTACAGCAGGATGCCGACCACCACCACGTCGGTTTGCAGGAATTCACGCGCATTCATCGTCATGTAGCCGATGCCCGACTGCGCCGAGATCGTTTCCGCGACGATCAGCATCACCCACATCAGCCCGAGCGCAAAGCGCACGCCGACGAGAATCGACGGCAGCGCACCGGGCAGGATCACGTCGCGGTACAGCGCAAAGCCGCGCACGCCGTAGCTCTTCGCCATCTCGATCAGGTTGGCGTCGACCGAGCGGATCCCGTGGTACGTGTTGATGTAGACCGGAAAGAATACCCCGAGCGCGACGAGGAACAGCTTCGCCTTCTCGTCGATGCCGAACCACAGGATCACGAGCGGAATCATCGCGAGCGCCGGGATGTTGCGGATCATCTGGATCGTCGAATCGAGCGCGACCTCGGCCGCCTTCGACAAGCCGGTCGCAAGCCCCAGCGCGAGGCCGACACCGCCGCCGATCGCGAAACCGAACAGTGCGCGCCATGTGCTGACTTTCACGTTCGCCCACATTTCCCCCGACGTCACGAGCGACCACGCCGCTCGCACGACCGCCACGGGTTCGGGCAGCACGCGGGTCGACAGCCAGCCGACGCGGGCGCCGACTTCCCATGCCACCAGCAGCGCGAGCGGCACGAACCACGGCGCGACGCCGCGCCATGCGCGGGCGGCCAGGGCCGCCCCCGTCGCCGACGTTTTCGTTGTCATCGCAGGCCTCCTGTCACTCAGCTCTGGGCTGCCTTCGGCAGATAGCTGTTGCCGACGATCTCGCCGAACGGGCCGGACAGCGGGCCGGTCGCCTTCGCCGCGCCGTTGCCCTTGATCAGCGGGAACACGAGTTCCGCGAAACGGTACGACTCCTCCAGGTGCGGATAACCGGACAGGATGAAGGTTTCGATGCCGAGATCCGCGTATTCGCGCATGCGCTCCGCGACCTGTTCCGGATTGCCGACGAGCGCGGTACCCGCGCCGCCGCGCACGAGGCCGACGCCGGCCCACAGGTTCGGATACACCTCGAGTGTCTCGCGGCCGCCGCGCTTGCCGCCGTGCAGCGCGGCCATCCGGCGCTGGCCTTCCGAATCCATGTTCGCGAACGCCTTCTGCGCGCGGGCGATGGTTTCGTCGTCGAGGCGGCTGATCAGGCGCTCCGCGTCGCGCCATGCTTCGTCCTCGGTCTCGCGCACGATCACGTGCAGACGAATCCCGAACTTGATCTTGCGGCCGCGGGCTTCCGCGCGGGCCCGAATATCGGCGATCTTCTTCGCAACGGCCTCGGGCGGCTCGCCCCAGGTCAGGTAGGTGTCGATGTGATCGGCGGCGATCTGATGCGCGGCCGGCGACGAACCGCCGAACCACAACGGCGGATGCGGACGCTGCACGGGCGGATACAGCGCCTTGCCGCCCTTCGACTGCAGGTGCTTGCCGATGTAGTCGAACCCGCCGTTGTCGTGCGACGCGGACAGCAGCCCGCGCCAGATGTTCAGGAAGTCGTCGGTGATTTCGTAGCGCGTGTCGTGATCGGCGAACAGGCCGTCACCCTCGAGTTCGGCGGCATCGCCGCCCGTCACGACGTTGATCAGCAGGCGGCCGCCCGACAGACGGTCGAACGTCGCGGCCATCCGCGCCGACAGCCCGGGCGACGCGATACCGGGACGGATCGCGACCAGGAACTTCAGGCGCTGCGTCGCCGGGATCAGGCTCGACGCAACGACCCACGCATCCTCGCAGGAACGGCCGGTCGGCAGCAGCACGCCCTCGTAGCCGAGCGTGTCGGCCGCAACCGCCACCTGCTTGAAGTAATCGTAATCCGCGGCGCGTGCACCTTCGGCCGTACCGAGATAGCGGCTGTCGCCGTGCGTGGGGATAAACCAGAACACATTCATCTGCTGCTCCTGCTTGACTGTCCTTGCCGGAATTTGAAAAAACACCGCCCTGCTCGCGTCGTGGATCAGCGGCGCATGCATGGTGTGCGTTCGAATCGGGATGGTTCGCCGGTCAGGCCGTGCAGCGGGCGAGGACGCGATTGCACGGCTGTTTCTGGGAAATCAGTCTAGGGATCGGTACAGGGCTTTGGAACGATTTTTTTGAGCTTAGGTTTTCCGCTTTCGTGATTAGCACGACGCTGGAGCGAATATCACCGCGGGCGGGCCCTATAATGGCGCACCTATCCGAATAACTCCGCGCGTACAGCCCCGGCCGTGCGCGCCCGCGGTGCACTCATCGATGCAGAAAGTCATCCTGCCATTCCTGTCCGGCTTCCTGGCCGCCCTGTTCTTCCGCGAAGCCACGCTCGCACTCCTTCATACGGCCGACCTGATCGCCGCAACCGGCTTCTCCACGCAGCCGTTCGCGCCGCTCGGCATTCCTGAATTTGTCGCGAATGCGCTGATCAGCGCGTGCTGCGCGATCCCGATGGCGTGGCTGCTGCGCGTCTCGCCGGAACGCGAGGCATCGTGGATCGGCGCGCTGGTGTTCGGCGGCATCGTGCTGACGGCCGCCCGCGTGTTCGCGATCGATCCGCTGCGCGGGATCTGGCCGTCGGGCAACATGATGCCCGTGCTCGCCGCCGGCTTCGCGGCAAACGCGGTATGGGGCTTCGGCGCGCTCGTGTTCATGCGCGCGTTCATGTCGGACGACGCCGGCGACGAGTAACGCGGGCGCAAGCGCCACGCCCTTCGGCCGCCGGGCGGTCGACATCCATGCAAAAGGCCGCCTGCACCTGCAGGCGGCCTTTTCGTTTCCGGCTCGCGCGTCGGTCGGCCCGACGTCAGTCCTGCAGATTCCGCAGCGGATGCGTGTCAGGTGTCCACGGGCTGTCGAACATCGCGAGCACGTCTGCACGATCGATATCGGCGGACGACTTGAAGCGCCAGACCGGCTGGTGGTCCTTGTCGACGATCAGCGCGCGCACGCCTTCGATCACGTCGCCGCGCGCGAACGTCGAGCGTGTGAGGTCGAGATCGCGCCGCAGGCAATCGGCCATCGTCGCGCCGCGTGCACGTTCGACGACTTCCAGCGACACGGCCATCGACAGCGGCGACAACTGTTCGCGCATCGCATGGGTCGCCTTCTCGACCCATCCGTCGACGGCCGCGCAATCCTGCTCGGCGTCGAGCGACGCGAGAATCGCGCCGATGTCCGGCTGCGCGAAATGCCGGTCGATCCCCGCGCGCGCGTCGGCGAGCGCCGACGTGTCGGGCGTCGGCACGACCTTGTGTGCGGCGGCCGCCTCGGCTACGCACGCGACGGCCTGCTCGCCGCTGTCGATGCGCGCGTGGCGCAGCGTGTCGAGCAGCGCCGGCAGCGCGGCATCGGGCAGATAGACGTCGGCGAGCTGCGCGTACAGCGCGCCGGCCGCGTCGAGCGTCGCGCCGGTCACGGCGAGATAGCGGCCGATCGCCCCGGGTGTGCGCGCGAGGAACCAGCTCATCCCGACGTCCGGGAACAGGCCGATACGCGTTTCCGGCATCGCCATCTTCGTCGAGTCGGTCACGACACGCAGGCCGCCCGTGTGGCGCGCCGCCTGCGAAATGCCCATGCCGC
Organism: Burkholderia sp. 572; assembly: GCF_040545135.1. Taxonomy (NCBI): domain Bacteria; kingdom Pseudomonadati; phylum Pseudomonadota; class Betaproteobacteria; order Burkholderiales; family Burkholderiaceae; genus Burkholderia; species Burkholderia sp. 572. The sequence goes on from NZ_JBEPLH010000004.1 coordinate 290,622, forward strand.
CGCCCATCACGACGCCGTGCATCAGCGCGATGTAAGGCTTCGGATAGGTGAAGATCGCGTGGTTCAACGTGTATTCGTCGATGAAGAACGAATCGACCGCATCGCGGTCCCCGCGCTGCCATGCGTCATGGAAGAAGCGCACGTCGCCGCCCGCGCAGAACGCGCGCGGATGCGGGCTGTGCACGACGATCGCGACGACCTCGGGATCGTCGCGCCACGCGTCGAGCGCCTGCTGCATCAGCCGGATCATGCCGACCGACAGCGCGTTCAGCGCCTTCGGGCGGTTCAGTTCGAGAAAGCCGATGCGGTTCACGACATACGCGCATACGTCGGGCTGGGCGGATTCGGCGGAAACGGCAGCGGAAGTGGGAGTGGAATCGGTCATGAGGGCCATCCGGCAAATGGCAGTCGCACGCTCAGTGCGCCTGCATCTTCGAAAACAGGTTCAGCACCACGACACCCGCGATGATCAGGCCGAGGCCGATCACGGCCGGCAGGTCCGGCACCTGGCGATAGAGCAGCATCGCGACGAGCGTGATCAGCACGATGCCGGCGCCCGACCAGACGGCATAGATGATGCCGACGGGCATCGTGCGCAACGTGAGCGACAGGCAGTAGAACGCGATGCCGTAGCCGGCGACGACGAGCGCCGACGGCCAGAAGCGCGTGAAGCCGTCCGCCGCGCGCAGCGCGGACGTGCCGACCACTTCCGCGACGATCGCGATCGCGAGCCATGCGTAACCGGGAAGCTGCATCGCTCAGTTCCTTGCGAGGGCCAGCACGGCGTAGTCGTGGCCGAGCTCGGCACACAGCACCTCGACGACGAATTCGTGATCCGCGCGCTGCGGCAGCCCGGACGCGGTGATCGAGCCGATCACGCCGGCGCCGGCGACGGTCAGCGGAAACGATCCACCGTGCGCCGAATATTCGGCGATCGGCAGCCCGTGCTTGTCCGCCAGCGTCGCGCCCGCCTGCTGCATGCGCAGGCCGATGGCGTACGAACTGCGGCGGAAATGGGCGACGACGTTGCGCTTGCGGCGCACCCAGTCAGCGTTGTCGGGCGTGGCTCCGGCGAGCGCTGCGTAGAACAGCGGCTGGCCGAACGTGACGATGTCGAGCGCGACCGCATGGCCGCGAGACGCCGCGAGCGCATGCATCCGGTTGCCGAGCGCCCACGCGCGGGCCGGGTCGAAATGGGGAAACACGAGCGCCTGTTCCTGCGCGCCGATCGATTGCAGATCGTGAGCGATGTCCATGAATCCGTCGATGCAGTAATGAGAGTTGCAACGGCGCCGATGCGATCGCGCATGGCGTCGCTGGCGAAGAGGCGAAACAAACCGTTCGATTCTAGCGCACGCGCCCGACGTACCGTCCCTACAAGACACGACACGCGATTGTCAGAAAGTGCTTGCACACGTTCGGGTAACTCCTTATAATTCATTTCTTCGACGGACGCGGGGTGGAGCAGTCTGGCAGCTCGTCGGGCTCATAACCCGAAGGTCGTAGGTTCAAATCCTACCCCCGCAACCAACGCCCCGATTCATGCAAAAAGCCCGGCTCAGTGCCGGGCTTTTTGTTTTTCCGTCGCATTTCCCTCCCCTCTTCGCGCATCGGCACCTTCCGCTTCGCGCGACACGCGGCCGGCATGCGCAGGCGTTCAAGAATGCCGCGACCCGGTGATACACTCGCATCACCTCGTCCCTTCCACTCGACATGAAATTCTGCTCCGTCTGCGGTCACGAAGTCATCGCGCGCATTCCTCCGGGCGACAACCGCGAGCGCTTCGTCTGCGATCACTGCGGCACGATCCACTACCAGAATCCGCGCAACGTCGTCGGAACGGTCCCGGTCTGGGGCGATCAGATCCTGCTGTGCCGCCGCGCGATCGAACCGCGCTACGGGTTCTGGACGCTGCCCGCGGGCTTCATGGAAATGGGCGAGACAACGGCCGAAGCCGCCGCGCGCGAAACGCTCGAGGAAGCCGGTGCGCGCGTCGAGGTGCAGAACCTGTTCACGCTGCTCAACGTGCCGCACGTGCACCAGGTCCACCTGTTCTACCTCGCGCGGCTCACCGATCCGGGATTCGAAGCCGGCGAGGAAAGCCTCGAAGTGAAGCTGTTCGACGAAGCCGACATCCCGTGGGACGAAATCGCGTTCCCGACCGTCAGCCAGACCCTGCGATTCTTCTTCGCCGATCGCGCCGCCGGCGACTACGGGGTGCACACCGGCGATATCTTCCGCTCGCTGCGCAACGGCTGAGCCCTCGCCCCATGGTCCCCTGGCTCGGCCCGGACGATCCGTTTCCGTCCATCGAACGCGCGCTCGGCCCCGCGACCGGCGCGCCGGGGCTGCTCGCCGCGAGCGCCGACCTGCTGCCGTCGCGCCTCATCGACGCATACCTGCGCGGCATCTTCCCGTGGTATTCGGACGGCCAGCCCGTGCTGTGGTGGAGCCCCGACCCGCGCATGATCCTCGTGCCGGCCGAGTTCAAGGTGTCGCCTTCGCTGCGCAAGACGCTGAAGCGCGTGCTGCGCGAGCCCGAATGGGAAGTGCGCGTCGACCACGACTTTCCGGGCGTGATGCGCGCCTGCGCGCAGGCGCCGCGCCGCGGGCAGCGCGGCACATGGATCACGGCCGAGATCATCGATGCATACACGTCGCTCTACCGGTCCGGCAACGCGCACAGCATCGAGACCTGGCACGACGGGCGACGCGTCGGCGGCCTGTACGGCGTGTCGTTCGGGCGGATGTTTTTCGGCGAGTCGATGTATGCGGACGCGACCGACGCATCGAAAATCGCGCTGGCCACGCTCGTCGCGCACCTTCGCGAGCAGGGGCTGGAAATGATAGACTGCCAGCAGAATACGTCGCATCTAGCGTCGCTCGGCGGCCGCGAGATCGCACGCAAGGCCTTTGTCGCTCACGTGCGCAGCGCGGTAGCCGAACCGCCGATTCCGTGGCAGTTCGACAAGCGTGTGCTCGCCGCGCTGACGGGCCGCGCCGAAACGGTGCCCCCCTCCGGGATCGAGCGCTAGCGCGGCACTCCCTCCCTGCAACGAGAGCTGCCCATGACTCATCCGACTGAGCTGCCGCTTTCACCGCTTTCGGCGCTGCAATTCTATGCAACGGCGCCCTATCCGTGCAGCTATCTGGACGGCCGCGTCGCGCGCTCGCAAGTCGCGACGCCGAGCCACCTGATCAATTCCGACATCTATACCGAGCTCGTGAAGGCCGGCTTCCGGCGTTCGGGCGTCTTCACATACCGCCCGTACTGCGACGGCTGCCGTGCCTGCGTGCCGGTGCGCGTCCCCGTCGACGCGTTCGCGCCGTCGCGTACGCAGCGCCGGATGTGGAAGCGGCACCGCACGCTCGTCGCGACGGTTTCGCCGCTGCACTACGACGAAGAGCACTACGCGCTCTACATGCGCTACCAGTCCGCGCGCCACGCGGGCGGCGGCATGGATCGCGACAGCCGCGACCAGTACGAGCAATTCCTGCTGCAGAGCCGGATCAATTCGCGCCTCGTCGAATTCCGCGACCTCGACACACCGGGCGGCGAGCCCGGCAGGCTGCGCATGGTCAGCATGATCGACATCCTCGGCGACGGGCTGTCGTCCGTTTACACGTTCTTCGAGCCCGACGACCAGCACACGAGTTACGGCACCTACAACATCCTGTGGCAGATCGAACAGGCCAAGAGCCTCGGCCTGCCCTACGTGTATCTCGGATACTGGATCCGCGAGAGCCCGAAGATGGCCTACAAGGCGAACTTCCACCCGCTCGAAGGGCTGATCGACGGCCGCTGGAAGATACTCGATCCGGATCGGATCGACCTGCCGCCCGTCGACGCGGCACTGGCCCGCGCGCCATTGCCGGGCGGACATTCCGGCTCGGGCTGACGCGCGCTGCGGGGGGCAAGGACGCGAAGCGCGCCCCTGCCGCTCAACTCCCGGTAAAATAGCGGGTTGTCATCCATTCCGGCTGTCCGCCCTATTCCCGTGTTCAGTTCCCTTTATCCGCTGGCCCGCGCATCCCTGTTCAAGATGGATGCGGAAGACGCTCACCACCTCACGCTGCGCGCGCTCGGCGCGGCCGGCCGCACGGGCCTTGCCTGCGCGCTGTCGGCCCGCGTGCCCGACGCGCCGCGCACCGTGATGGGGCTCACGTTCCGCAACCCGGTCGGCCTCGCGGCAGGCCTCGACAAGGACGGCGCGGCCATCGACGGCCTTGCGGCACTCGGCTTCGGCTTCATCGAGGTCGGTACGGTCACGCCGCGCCCGCAGCCCGGCAACCCGCGCCCGCGGATGTTCCGCCTGCCGCAGGCCGAGGCGCTGATCAACCGGATGGGCTTCAACAATCACGGTGTCGACCAGTTCGTGAAGAACGTCCAGGCCGCCCGCTATCGGGGCATCCTCGGCCTGAACATCGGCAAGAACGCCGATACGCCGATCGAGCGTGCCGCAGAGGATTACCTGTACTGCCTCGAGCGCGTGTACCCGTTCGCGAGCTACGTAACGATCAACATCTCGTCGCCGAACACGAAGAACCTGCGCCAGCTGCAGGGCGCGGGCGAGCTCGACGCGCTGCTCGCGGCGCTGAAGGACAAGCAGCAGCGCCTCGCCGACCTGCACGGCAAGCTCGTGCCGCTCGCGCTGAAGATCGCCCCCGATCTCGACGACGAACAGGTCAAGGAAATCGGCGACACGTTGCTGCGCCACAAGATCGAGGCGGTCATCGCCACCAACACGACGCTGTCGCGCGCGGCCGTCCAGGGCCTGCCGCATGCGGACGAAGCCGGCGGCCTGTCGGGCCGCCCCGTGTTCGACGCGTCGAACGAAGTGATCCGCAAGCTGCACGCCGAAGTCGGCAGCGAAGTGCCCATCATCGGTGTCGGCGGCATCTTCTCGGGCGAGGACGCCCGTGCGAAGCTCGCGGCCGGCGCAGCGCTCGTGCAGCTCTATACGGGCTTCATCTACCGCGGCCCCGCGCTCGTCGCGGAGTGCGTGAAGGCCGTCGCCAGCGAACGCGCCGCGTAATATAGGCATAAACAAACGATATTTAGAGGTCGATTGCATTTTTGCTATCATCGGCCCTCATTATCAGAATCAATGACCCGGACAGGGCAAGGAAACACACGATGAAGATTGCGCTGCTGAAGAAGCTGCTGGTTGCCGGCCTGATCGGCACGTCGCTCGCTGCCGCCACCGCGCATGCGGCCGACCTCCTCGACCAGGTGAAACAACGCGGCACGCTGCGGGTCGGCCTTGAAGGCACGTTCCCGCCGTTCAACTCGAAAAACCCGCAAGGCGAGCTCGTCGGCTTCGACGTCGACATCGCGAAAGCCGTGGCCGCGAAGCTCGGCGTGAAGGCGGAATTCGTGACGACCGAATGGAGCGGCATCATCGCGGGCCTGCAGGCCGGCAAGTTCGACGTGATCTCCAACCAGGTCGGCATCACCGACAAGCGCAAGGAAACGCTCGACTTCTCGCCGCCTTACACGTTTTCGTCCGCGCAGCTGATCCAGCGCAAGGACGACACGCGCGAGTTCAAGTCGCTGGATGACCTGAAGGGCAAGAAGCTCGGCGTCGCGCTCGGCACGAACTACATGGACATGGCGAAGTCGGTGCCCGGCATCGACGTGAAGACGTACCCGGGTGCGCCCGAGTACCTGCGCGATCTCGCGGCCGGCCGCCTCGACGCCGCGCTCAACGACCGCCTGATGCTCGCGTACCTGACGAAGAATTCGCAACTGCCGCTGCGCCCGGGCGCGAACGTCGGCTCGGCGAACCCGTCGGGCATCCCGTTCAAGAAGGGCAACCCGAAGTTCCAGAAGGCGATCGACGACGCGATGGCGCAACTTCAGGCCGACGGCACGTTCACGAAGATCTCGGACAAATGGTTCGGCATCGACGTGACGAAACCGATCAAGTAAGCACGCCTGCATTTCCCGCCTGACGGCGGGCCGGAAAGGGCGGCATCCGCGACGATGCCGCCCTTTGTTTTATTCGTCCGGTTTATGATTGCGCTTTCGCGCACGCATTCGATTCGTATTCCATGTCGACAACGTCCCTGCTCGTCCAATCGCTGCCGGTGCTCGCCCAGGGTGCCGTGCTGACCGTCAAGTTCGCCGTGCTGTCGATGGTGTTCGGCCTGCTTGGCGCCGTCGTGCTCGCGATGATGAGCATCCGGCAAAGCGAAGCGCTCGACGGCTTCGAACGCATCTGGGTCAACGCGCTCGCGTGGCTGGCACGCGCGTACGTGAGCCTGATGCGCGGCACGCCGCTGCTCGTGCAGATCTTCGTCATCTATTACGGGCTGCCGAGCCTCGGCATCTCGCTCGACCCGACGCCCGCCGGCGTCATCGCGCTGTCCGCGAACGTCGCGGCTTACATGTCGGAAAGCATGCGCGGCGCGATCAACGGGATCGCGCGCGGTCAATGGCTGGCTGCGTACAGCCTCGGGCTGTCGTGGGGGCAAACGCTGCGCTACGTGATCGGTCCGCAGGCGCTGCGCATCGCGGTGCCGAGCCTGTCGAACAGCCTGATCAGCCTGATCAAGGACACGTCGCTCGTGTCCGTGATCACCGTGACCGAACTGCTGCGCAGTGCGCAGGAAGTGATCGCGGCAACCTATCAGCCGCTGCCGCTTTATCTCGCCGCAGCGGCCGTGTACTGGATCCTGTGCCAGATCCTCGAATGGGTGCAGCGCTGGTACGAAAAACGCCTGTCGCTGCCGTCGCGGCACTGAGCACCGGCCGTTCGCCGGGCCGCCCGCGTGCGCCCGGCGCCTTCCTTCCCGCTTACTCGCCCGAATAGCGCACGCCGAGCGCCGCTCGCGCGGCATCGGTCATCGCGATCATCTGCCGCGAATGATCGTGCGTCATGATCGGGCTTTCGGTCTTGCCCGCGCGCAGCAGGTCGCAGAAGTGTGCGGTCTCGTAGTTCAATCCGCCGCCTTCAGCCGGCGCGTCGAGTTCGACGGTGCGCCCGTCCGCATAGCTGATCGTCGCGCGCACCGGGTTCCACCACTTCTCGTGAATCGTCACGTGGCCGCCGGCTGCGGCGATCAGCGCGTCGCCACGCCCCATCACGTCGAGCCCGCAAAAAAGCTGTGCGATCCCGCCGTGCGCATGCACGCTGTTCAGGCTCGCGAACAGGTCGACACCCGTCGCGCCGACGCGGCCGAGCGTCTGTACGTCGAGCGCCGCACCGAGCCAGTCGACCGCGAGAAAGGCCTCGTAGATCCCGATATCGAGCAGCGCACCGCCCGCGCGATCGAGGCGATAGACGGAATGATCGCCGGGTACCGACGACGACGCGCACCCTGCCCGCACGAGCCGGATCTCGCCGATCGGATCGTCCTGCAGGTGCGCGCGCAACTGACGGTACAGCGGGAAGAACGGCGGCTTCATCGCCTCCATGAAAAGCTGCCCGGCGTCGCGTGCCGCCTGCAGCACGGTGTCGAGCTGCGCCGCGTTCAGCGTCGCGGGTTTTTCACACAGCACGGCCTTGCCAGCGGCGAGCGCGGCCAGCGTGTACTGCGCGTGACTGTCATGGAGCGTCGCGATGTAGACCGCGTCGATATCGCTCGCGAGGAGTGCTTCGAGGCTTGCGGCAGGCGAACCGCCGTGCGCGCCGCAAAAGGCTGCCGTGGCGTCTGCGCGGCGGGCCCAGGCACCGGCGAGCGTGGCGCCCGGCACATGTGCGAGGCTTTGCGCGAAGCGGCGCGCAATGCTGCCTGCGCCGATGATGCCGAAGCGCACCGGGCGATGGTCGTTGTCGTTCATCCTGATCTTCCGTGTCGGTCGTATGACGGTGGCCGGCACGCTGCCGGCCGGACGTCATGATAAACGGCCCGGCGGCACACGGATGAGCGAAACGCGCCGCGTCAGGCGCGCATGGGCACGTCGACGGAGAAGTCGCGCGAGATCTCGTCGGCGCTGAAATCGATCAGCGCGAGCGAAGCGGCTTCGGCTTCGCGCGGATCGCGCCGCTCGATTGCGTCGACCACACGCGCGTGCGCCTTCACCACGACGTCGTGCGCGCCCTCCTTCTGCACGACACGCGGATTCACGAGGCGTACCGCGCCGCGTACGATCGCCGCCATCTGCTGGAAGAACTGGTTGCCGCTCGCCTGGACGATCCGCGTGTGCAGCAACTCGTCCGCCGTGTCGTAGCCGGAATCGCCCGGCTGCAGCACCTTGAATGCATCGAACGCTTCACGGATGCCGGCGATGTCCGCCGCCGTTGCGCGCACCGCCGCCTGCGCGGTCGCGCGCGGTTCGATCAGCATCCGGAATTCGATGACGTCGCGCATGAACTGCGGATCGGGTTTCGCCCGGAAGCGCCAGCTCACCACGTCTTCATCGATCATGCGCCAGTCGCGCATCGGCCGCACGCGCGTGCCGACTTTCGGACGCACGTCGAGCATGTCGCGCGCAAGCAACATCGACAACGCTTCCCGCATCACGGTGCGACTCACATCGAACTCTTTCGACAGCACGTCCTGCGGCGGCAAGATGCCGCCGTACTTGTCTTCGACGATACCCGAGACAAGCCCATCCATCACTTTGGCGACCAGTGACCGGTCTTTGCCCTGCTCCATGACACCTCCCCGTGCGTCGATTTGCGAACACCTGCTCCGCAGTTCCGCCGGCCCTGGTTACGACTGTTCTTATGATCTATAAGTTGATGAGTTCGAGGACATTTCGCTATCTGGTAAACACCTGACAGGGTTATCCCTCTTTTTGACGGGGTGATTTATACGGCTAAAAATAAGGCCCGGGAAGCGCATTGCGCCTACCGGGCCCCGAATTCCACAAGATTTAAACATTCAGTTCATTACAGTACATGGCGCACCGTTACGGACTGCTTTCTATATCTTTCAATTAGCCGAATAAACGATCGTTTCAACGCCGTTTTCCGTGCCGAGCAAGCACAGATTCGCGCCGCGCTCGGCGAACAGGCCGACCGTCACGACGCCCGGCCATGCGTTCACCTGCGCTTCGAAGCCGCGCGGGTCGGCGATCTGCAGCCCCTTCACGTCGATGATCTCGTTACCGTTGTCGGTGATGTACGGCGCACCGTCCTTCGTCACGCGCAGCACGGGCACGCCGCCGAGTGCGGTCACGCGCCGGCCGATCGCCGTGCGCGCCATCGGCACGACTTCGATCGGCAGCGGGAACGCGCCGAGCACCGGCACGCGCTTGCTGGCGTCAGCGATGCAGACGAACGTGTCGGCCACCGATGCGACGATCTTCTCGCGCGTGAGCGCACCGCCGCCGCCCTTGATCATCGCGCCGCCCGCGTCGATCTCGTCGGCGCCATCGACGTACACCTGCAGCGAGTCGACCTCGTTCAGGTCGAACACCTTGATGCCGTGCGATTTCAGGCGTTCGGTCGTGGCGACGGAGCTCGACACGGCGCCGCGATAGCGTGCCTTGACGACGGCGAGCGCGTCGATGAAGCAGTTGGCGGTCGAGCCGGTGCCGACGCCGATCACGGCGCCTTCCGGCACGTTCTGGATCACGTAATCGGCGGCGGCCTGGCCGACGAGGCGTTTGAGTTCGTCTTGAGTCATGGAGTGGTAAAGCTGCGGGATTGCGGAAAACCGCCAGTTTACCGGAGTCGGATGGCGGCCCGCGTTTTTCGGCGTGCGGTGCGGGTTCAGGGCTCACCTGCCGCGGGCGCATAGTCCGCGGGTTGCGTGCCGGCGAAGTACTTGTCGAGCAACGCCTGCGCGATCGCATCGGTTTCGGCGTCCGGATCACCTGCGTAGTCGGCCGGCCTGAAATGCATCTGAAACGCCGCGAACACGCGTCGCGTACGTGCGTCGAGCACGCCGTCGGTGGCCACGTCGTAGCCGTAGCGCGCGAGCTTGAGCTGCAGTTCGCGCACGTCGACCGGCGCATGCGGATCACGACCGGCGAGCCGCGCCGCCACGGTCGCGGCGTCCGGCCACGCACCGACGCCGGCCTGCGCCAACGCGTGCCACGGGAACAGCGGCCCCGGATCGATCTTGCGTTGTGGCGCGATGTCGCTGTGCCCGACCACACGCGTCGGCGGAATCGCGTAGCGCGTGACGATGTCCTTCGACAGCCGGGTCAGTGCGGCGACCTGCTCGGGCGGATACGGCTGCCAGGTGCGGTTCTGCGGATCGAGCGGGCCGCGGTTCACGTTCTCGATGCCGATCGACACCGCGTTCAGCTCGGTCGTGCCCTGCCACTCGCTGACGCCCGCGTGCCACGCGCGCTCCGATTCCGGAACGAGCTGGTAGACGACGGGCAGCCCGCGCTCGATGCGCGGCTGCGGCGGGATCACGTAATGCACGCTGACCGAATCGCCCGTCAGCGTGCGCAGCGATTTCGCCTCGTCGCTTTCGGTGTAATGCATCACGAGAAAGCGGATCCGCGAATCGGCACCACGCGCGTGCAGGCTCGTGTCGGCATAGTAGGTGCCGCGTTCGACGAGCGTCGGCGACGTGCAGGCAGCCAGCAGGCACAGCACGGCGCAGGATGCGCCTATGCGGAACAAGGTCATCGGTCGCGTGCTCCGGAGGGCCGCGTGCCGCACCGGATCGCGGCACGCGTCGTTCGGGTCATTCGAGGCCCGCGCAAGCCGCGCGGGACGGGCTGCGTCAGCCCTTCACGCGCCGCTGGCGCACGGCTTCGTACAGGCACACGCCGCTTGCGACCGACACGTTCAGGCTTTCGACGCTGCCGGCCATCGGAATGCTCATCACTTCGTCGCAGGTGTCGCGCGTGAGCCGGCGCATGCCTTCGCCTTCCGCGCCCATCACGAGCGCGACGGGGCCGTCGAGCTTCGTTTCGTAGAGCGTTGCCGAGGCTTCGTCCGACGTGCCGATGACCCACACGCCGGCGTCCTTCAGCTCGCGCAGCGCACGGGCGAGGTTCGTCACCGTGATGTACGGCACCGTATCGGCCGCGCCGCTCGCCACCTTGGCGGCGGTCGCGTTCAGGCCGACCGCACGGTCGCGCGGCGCGATCACCGCGTGCGCACCGGCCGAATCGGCGACACGCAGGCATGCGCCGAGGTTGTGCGGATCGGTGACGCCGTCGAGCACCAGCAGCAGCGCGGGGCCCTGGATGCCGTCGAGCAGCTCGGACAGGTTCTGCGCGAGCGGGATGTCCTCGACACGCGCGACGACGCCCTGGTGGCGCTCGGTATGCGCGAGGCCCCACAGGCGCGTTTCGTCGGCCGCGATCAGCCGCACGCCCGCTTCCTTCGCGGCGTGCAGGAAGTCCTGCATGCGGCGGTCGCGGCGCGTCTGGTCGTACAGCACCTCCGCAACCGTCGATGCATCGTGCCGCAAACGTGCGGTCACCGCATGAAAACCGTAAAGAACCTTCAGACGTGACATGACTGGAACAACCTTCGATCAAACGTGCGGCCGCGCGACGCGCGCAGCCGCGATCCATGGAAAAGGAAAGCGCCGCGTTGCCGGCCGATGACCGGTGACGCGGCGTCTCTCGATACTGCAGGGCGTGCACATGGCGCCGCCCCGAACGCTCAATACTTCTTGCGGGCGCGGGTCTTCTTCGCGGTCGGCTTCGCCGCCGCACCGCCGCCGCCGTTGCCGGCACTACCGCCCTTCTTCTTCGCGGCGGCACGCGCGGCGCGCGCGTCGTTCACCGCGACGCTCGGCGCGCTCGCGGCCTTCTTGCGGCGCGGCGCGGGTTCTTCCGCCTGCGGCAGAGCACGGACACGCGGGCCGTTACGGTCGATACCGCCGCCAGCCGAAGCCGGCGCGGGCGACGGGCGCGGCGCCTTCACCGGCGTATCGCGCACGAGGCGGAAGTCGATCTTGCGCGCGTCGAGATCGACACGGCTCACCTGTACGCGCACGCGATCCGACAGGCGATAGCGGATGCCCGTCCGTTCGCCGCGCAGCTCGTTCTTGATTTCGTCGTACTGGAAGTAGTCCGAGCCGAGTTCGGTGACGTGCACAAGCCCTTCGATGAAAAGCGTGTCGAGCTGCACGAAGATGCCGAACGACGTGACGCCGTTCACCATCCCGCCGTACTCCTCGCCGAGCTTGTCGCGCATGAAGTAGCACTTGAGCCAGGCCTCGACGTCGCGCGATGCTTCGTCCGCGCGGCGCTCGTTCGCCGAGCAATGCAGGCCGAGCTCTTCCCAGATCGCCGTATTCGGGCGCGAGCGGCCGCGCGTTTCGTCGTCGGCCTGCTGCATCGCACGGGCGCGCGGCGACAGCGCGGTGTTCAGCTCGAAGCCATCCGGCGCCTTCGGCACGTATTTCCTGCCGGACAGGATCGCGTAGATCGCGCGGTGCGTGAGCAGGTCCGGATAACGGCGGATCGGGCTCGTGAAGTGCGCGTACGCCTCGTAGGCCAGGCCGAAGTGACCGATGTTGTCCGGGCTGTAGACGGCCTGCTGCATCGAGCGCAACAGCATCGGCTGCAGCATCTGCGCATCGGGCCGGTCGCGGATCTGCGCCATCAGCGCCGCGTAGTCGCTCGCATGCGGCTTGTCGCCGCCGCCGAGCGACAGGCCCATGCCGCGCAGGAACGCACGCAGGTTCTCGAGCTTCTCCGGCGTCGGCCCCGCGTGCACGCGGTACAGGCCCGGATGCTTGTTGCGCTTCAGGAAATCGGCCGCGCAGACGTTTGCGGCCAGCATGCACTCCTCGATCAGCTTGTGCGCGTCGTTACGCTGGCGCGGCACGATCTGCTCGATCTTGCCCTGCGAGTTGCAGACGATGTAGGTCTCGGTCGTGTCGAAGTCGATCGCGCCGCGCTTCTGCCGTGCGGCGAACAGCGACTTGTAGACGCCGTACAGATCCTGCAGGTGCGGCAGCAGGTCCGCGCGGCGCGCGGCCTCCGGCCCCTTCGTGTTCGACAGCACGGCCGCGACTTCGGTGTACGTGAGGCGCGCAGCCGAATGGATAACGGCCGGGTAGAACTGGTACGCCTTGATCTCGCCGCGCCCGGTGATCACCATGTCGCACGCGAGCACACAACGGTCGACCTGCGGATTCAACGAGCACAGGCCGTTCGACAGCTTCTCCGGCAGCATCGGAATCACGCGGCGCGGGAAGTAGACCGACGTGCTGCGCTCGAGCGCGTCGGCATCGAGCGCGCTCCCAGGCTGTACGTAATGCGACACGTCGGCGATCGCGACGATCAGCCGGTAGCCGTCGCCGCGGCCGACCTTCACCGGCTCGCAGTAGACGGCATCGTCGAAGTCGCGTGCGTCCTCGCCGTCGATCGTCACGAGCGGCACGTCGCGCAGGTCGACGCGGAAACGCAGGTCGGTCGGCCGCACCTTGTCGGGCAGCGCGGCGGCTTCGTCGAGCGCCGGCTGGCTGAATTCGTGCGGCACGCCGTACTTGCGCACCGCGATTTCGATTTCCATGCCCGGATCGTCGATGTCGCCGAGCACCTCGACGACACGGCCGAGCGGCTGCGAATGGCGGCTCGGGAAATCGGTCAGCTCGACGACGACGACCTGCCCGACCTTCGCCTTCTTCACGTTCTGCGTGATCAGGATGTCGTGGCCGATGCGCTTGTCTTCCGGTGCGACGATCAGCGCGCCGTTCTCGTTGAGCAGGCGGCCGATCACGCGCTTGTTCGCGCGCTCGGTGACTTCGACAACGTGCCCTTCCGGGCGGCCGCGGCGATCGTAGCCGACGATCCGCGCGAGCACGCGATCGTTGTGCATCACCTTCTGCATTTCGCCGTTCGGCAGGAACAGATCGTCCTGGCCGTCGTCGCGGATCACGAACCCGTAGCCGTCGCGATGCCCTTGCACGCGCCCGGCGACGAAGTTCGACGGATGGGTCAACTGGTAGTGGCCGCGCTTGTCGAGGCGGATCTGGCCGTCGCGCTCCATCGCGGCGACACGCCGGAAGAACCCCTCGCGCTCCTGACGCTTGATCGACAGTGCTTCGGCGATGTCGTTGGCGGCCAGCGGCGCGTCGCTCGTACGCAGCACGCCGAGAATTTCTTCACGGCTCGGAATGGGGTACGGATATTTGCTCAAGGGTTTGTCGATGATTGTTCTCGTTGCGTTGACTGATGGTGCACGGCATCAACATAGAGGTGTCCTTCAGACAGTTCTATATTGACGGCGGCGGGTCATTCTATCACCCGCCTGTGTCGCCAAATGACGGGGAATGCCGCCGGCAGGCGCGGCGGAGCCCGGTTTGCGGTGCATCGCAAAAAAGTGTTGACACGATTAATTGGGGCGCTATAATTTCGCTTCTTTGCAGCAAGCAGCTACTGCAAAACGTGCCCAGGTGGCGGAATTGGTAGACGCACTAGGTTCAGGTCCTAGCGGTGGCAACATCGTGGAGGTTCGAGTCCTCTCCTGGGCACCATCTGTTTTTAAAAAGGTCGGCTTCTAGCCGGCCTTTTTTCATTTCAAGCCCAGGAAGCAAAGCGCCTGCGCGCTTTGCGCGAGGACTCGAAAGGCTGCGCTTGCAAGCGCAGCCGGGGTCGCGCATGTGTGACCGAGTCCTCTCCTGGGCACCATCTGTTTTTGAAAAGGTCGGCTTCTAGCCGGCCTTTTTTCATTCTCAGCGCCAGGAAACAGGCGCCCGGCTTACTCGCCGATGAACTTGCGCAACAGCCGGGTCAGCTCGTCGAATTCGGCCTTCGAAAATTTCCGCAAGCGGGCATTGAGCACCTTCGGCGCAATCTCCGGAATCTGCGCGGCAACCGCCTGCCCCGCTTCGGTCAGCGCGAGGTTCACCACCCGCCGATCGCTCACGCTGCGCGAACGCTCGACGAGCCCCTTGTCCTCCAGCTTGTCGAGCACGCGCGTCATCAACCCGGTATCGACGCCGAGCAGCTTCGACAATTCGAACGGCGTCGCCGCGCTGCCGGTCCGCAAGGACAGCAGGATGCCCATCTGCTGCGCCGTGATATCGAGATCCTTCAACGCCGCATCCATCTCGGACGTGATCAGGTTGCGCGCTTTCACGAGCACAAACCCCACGCTTTCGGTGTGCAGGAAATTCTTCGGCGTGTAGTGTTCCATCGTGCTCGCTGAGTCGCATATTGTTGACCCACACAATAATTGCGACATCACGATTTTTCAAGACACGCGGCATCCCGCATACGCGCCGCCCGCGCCGGCTCAGTGCCCGCCGGCCGCCGCGGCTCCGGCTGCCACCCCCTTGCCCGGCTTCGTCACCCAGACCAACGGGATGATCAGCACGAAAATCACCGACGACAGCCAGAAAACGTCGTTCAGCCCCAGCATCGTCGCCTGCGCATTCAACGTCGCCTCGAGAAACGTCAGTGCCTTCGGCGCACCGGCATCGAGCGCGCTCTGCACGCCGGCAACCGCGCTCGCGAAGATCGGATTGTTCACACTGCCCTGCTCGGCGAGTTGCGCGTGATGCAGGATCGTGCGGTCGTTCCAGGCGGTGCTCGCGAGCGACGTGCCGACCGCACCCATGAAGACGCGCGCGAAATTGGACAGGCCGGCCGCCGCCGGGATGCGCTCGGGCGGCAGCCCCGACAGGATGATCGACGTGAGCGGCGTCATGAAGAACGCCGTCGGAATGCCCTGCAGCAGCGTGGGCACCACGAGCGTCCATGTATCGACGCCCGTCGTATAGCGCGAGCGCATGAAAAACACGCCGGCAAACCCGAGAAACGCCAACGTGACGAGCACACGCATGTCCGATTTCGGCATCACCTTGCCGACCATCGGCGCGAGGATCACCGCGAAGATACCGAGCGGCGCGGTGACGAGGCCCGCATTGACCACCGGATAACCGAGCGAGCCCTGTATCCATTGCGGCAGGATCACGAGGTTGGCGAAAAATACCGCGAACGCAATCGAAATCGCCACCGTTCCGCCGAGGAAATTTCGTTGTGCAAACAGCCTGAGATCGACGATCGGACGCGCCTCGGTCAACTCCCAGATCAGGAAGAACACGAAGCCGACCACCGCCACGATGGTCAGGATCCAGATCGTCGACGAATTGAACCAGTCGAGATCCTTGCCCTTGTCGAGCATGACCTGTAGCGCGGCGACCCACACGACCAGCGCGATCAGCCCGACCTTGTCGATCGGCAGCTTGCGGGCCGGCGTTTCCCGGTTGCGATAGAGCGCCCAGATCACGGCGGCCGCGAACAACCCCACGGGCACGTTGATGTAGAAGATCCACGACCAGCTGTAGTTGTCCGTAATCCAGCCGCCGAGCGCGGGGCCGGCAATCGGCCCGACGGTCGCCGTCATCCCCCACAGGGACAGGGCGCTCGAACTCTTCTCCTTCGGGAACGACGCCAGCAGCAACGCCTGCGACAACGGCACGAGCGGCCCGGCCACAGCACCCTGAACGATCCGGGCGGCGAGGAGCACGGTCAGGTTGGGCGCGAGCCCGCACGCAGCCGACGACAGCACGAACAGCAGGATCGCGCAGACGAACAGCCTGACCTGCCCGACCCGCTGCGTCAGCCAGCCGGTCAGCGGGATCGACACCGCGTTGGCCGCCGAGAACAGCGTGATGACCCACGT
This sequence comes from Burkholderia sp. 572, assembly GCF_040545135.1. Taxonomy (NCBI): domain Bacteria; kingdom Pseudomonadati; phylum Pseudomonadota; class Betaproteobacteria; order Burkholderiales; family Burkholderiaceae; genus Burkholderia; species Burkholderia sp. 572. Next base: position 307,130 of record NZ_JBEPLH010000004.1, read on the forward strand.
GCCCTCGTCGATGGACACGCCCAGATTGCCGGAAATGGTTGGAATCGCGACGTTGGCGATCGACGAATCGAGAACGTTCATGAACGTGGCGAGCGCCACTGCCAGCGTTCCCAGCATAAAGCGGGCGCCGGTCAGGGGCGCCGGCGTACCCGGACTTTTGGACGGCTTCATCGGATGTCCTTCTGATCGGGCGCCACGCGAACAGCCCCGGCGCCGAGCGAAATTAACTGACAAGTCAGATAAGTGATTGAAAAAAAGCGATCGACGTGCCGCGCGGATGTTGCTCACGCTTACGTCAATCGCTGACTTTGATATTTCTGCGCTGACTATATTTGACTATGCAATCAAATGCAACCCGAAGGCGTCGATCGACCGCACATGCATGGACGCGCCGCGATCACGCGCGGCCCCGCCCTTATGCCCGCCAGCAGGATCGATAGCAGAATTTATCGGTTATCGTCCGCTTGCCCTGTTGGTACGTTAGCCGGCTCGCTTCAATGCAACGAACCAGACAAGGAGCACGATCCATGACGCCGATGAACCGCCGCGCATTCGCGCGCGCGATGCTGGCCGCAGGCCTCACTGCCGCCGGCGTCCGAGTGCGCGCCGAGAACGCACCCGATGTGCTGCGCATCGGCTACCAGAAGTCGTCGACACTCATCACGCTGCTCAAGACGCGCGGCGCGCTCGAGCAGGCGCTGGCGCCGCTCGGCTTGCGCGTGTCGTGGCATGAATTCGCGAGCGGATTGCCGCTGACCGAAGCGCTCAACATCGGCGCCGTCGATTTCAGCGCCGACGTGGCCGATACGGTCCCGGTCTTCGCACAAGCGGCCCATGCGCGCTTCGTGTACGTCGCACAGGAAGCGCCTTCGCCGAAAGCGCAGGCGATCATCGTCAAGCAGGACAGCACACTGCGTACGCTCGCCGATCTCAAGGGCAGGCGCATTGCGGTCACGAAGGCGGCCGGCAGCCATTACCTGTTGCTTGCCGCACTCGCACGCGCGAAGCTCGGGCCGGCCGATGCGACGATCCACTACCTGACGCCCGCGGACGGCCGCGCGGCGTTCGAGCGTGGCAGTGTGGACGCATGGATCACGTGGGATCCCTATGTCGCATCGGTCGACCGCAATCCCGACGTACGGATTCTCGCCGACGGCAACGGACTCGCGTCATACCAGCGCTACTACCTTGCGTCGACCAGCTTCGCCACTGCGCGGCCCGACGTCGTCCAGATCCTGTTCGACCAGTTGTCGCAGGCCGGCACGTGGCTGCGCGACCACCCGCAGGACGCAGCGAATACGCTTGCGCCGATCTGGGGGCTCGACGCGGCGACGATCGCACGCGCGAACGCGCGGCGCAGTTATCTCGTTCGCGCCGTGGTCGCGCAAAACTTCGGCGAACAGCAGAAGATCGCCGACACGTTCCTCGCGGCCGGACTGCTGCCGGCGCGAGTCGACACGAGTCAGGCGCAGCGCTGGAACTTCGACGCGAAACGCGCGATTCCGGTCGGCGCGTGAGAATCCGTCGCACGAGGGGCAACATTTTTATCGCTTTGAATGAAATTGTGTTGACAGGCTGCGCCGACACGCTAGAATAGCGGTCTTCGCATCGCAGCAAGCGAAACGTGCCCAGGTGGCGGAATTGGTAGACGCACTAGGTTCAGGTCCTAGCGGTGGCAACATCGTGGAGGTTCGAGTCCTCTCCTGGGCACCATCTGTTTTTAAAAAGGTCGGCTTCTAGCCGACCTTTTTTCATTTCAAGCCCTGGGAGCAATGCGCTTGCTCCGATCAGCCCGCGCGCACCCGCCCATCACAAGTTCAACGATGCACGTCGGTCGCCCCCGCGATGTTTGCGCACCTCGCTCGATGCCCAAACAAATCCGTCAAATTATTTTCGTTCGCGACCTCAAATCCTGTTGACAGCCGCCAAAGACGCGCTATAATTTCGCTTCTTTGCAGCAAGCAGCTACTGCAAAACGTGCCCAGGTGGCGGAATTGGTAGACGCACTAGGTTCAGGTCCTAGCGGTGGCAACATCGTGGAGGTTCGAGTCCTCTCCTGGGCACCATCTGTTTTTAAAAAGGTCGGCTTCTAGCCGACCTTTTTTCATTTCCGGCTCAGGAAAAACCTCCCCCTCATCTTCGCGAGCAGACCCAGCCGCTTCGATTTGCGCCGCCAGCGCAAGCAAACTGCGACGGCATGCTGCGAATCCGGCGACAACCCACTACCCCGGGTTCATGCCACCACCCACGCCACTTTCCGCCTGAATGACCGGACTTCCGCGATCCATCCTCGATTCCGGACACCCCGCACTACCATCCCCGCTCCCACCTCAAACCGGGATTTCCCTAGGCTGACATGTCGGCGTTCACGCGGTTAAATAAATCAACGTGATTTATTTAATGCGCCGCTGCACGGCGCGCCATGGAAGGAGACGCCATGAGAAGCCCGCACTTCGGCCAGGGCAGCAATTCGGCCAACGTGCGCCGTTACAACGAGCGCCTGCTGCTGAAGACGCTGCGCCGCGCAGGCAGCGCGTCAAAGGCCGACCTCGCCCGCCTCGCGAACATGACGGGCACGGCGGTCGGCAGCATCATCACATCGCTCGCCGACGCGAAGCTGATCGAATTCGCGGGCCGCACCGAAGGCCAGCGCGGTCAGCCGGCTTCGCTGATTCGCCTCGACCCGCGCGGCGCGTTCGGCATCGGCGTCCATCTCGACCGCATGCGCATCGAAACGGCGCTCGTCAACTTCGCGGGCGACGTGCTCGGCCGCCGCTCGCACGACACGCTGCTGCCCCCGCCCGCCGACGTGCTCGAGATCGTCCGCCACGACATCGAAGCGATGCAGGCCCTGCTTCCCGACCACGAGCGCGCCCGCCTGACCGGCGTCGGCGTCGCGCAGCCCTACAACCTCGGCGCGTGGATGCGCGAACTCGGTCTCGCACCCGACACGTTCCGCGCGTGGGAAGACGTCGATTTCGCAAGCGACCTCGGTCGCATGCTGTCGCTTCCGGTATTCGGCGAAAACGACGGCAACGCGGCCGCGATCGCCGAGCTCTTCTACGGATACGGCCGGCAGTGCGACGACTTCGTCTATCTGTTCATCGGGCCGGCGATCGGCGGCGGCATCGCGATCGACGGCGACTGCCTGCGCGGCGTGACCGGCAACGCGGGCGACATCGCCGTGATTCCCGTGCAGCCGAGCCGGCTCGCTTCCGCGCCGCCGCCGCGAGGCCCGTGGGACATCCTGCTCGCGCGCGCGTCGCTGCATGCGCTCGCGCGCCATCTGCGCCATCACGGCGAGACGGTCGACAACCGGGCCGATCTCGAAGCCTGCATCGCTCGCGGCCTGCCCGCCGTCGACGAATGGATCGACGATTGCGTCGACGCGCTCGCACCTGCGTTGCGCGCGGTGCTGTGTGTGGTCGATGCGCCGGTGGTCGTGCTCGACGCCGATACCGACGCAGGCCTGCTCGACGCGGTGACAACGCGCCTGCGTGCCGCGCTCGTGGCCACCGCGCCCGAAGCGCGCGGCACGCCGGTGCTCGTACGCGGCACGTTCGGCGCCGACGCCGGCGCGATCGGCGCGGCCACGCTGCCGATGTATTTCAACTTCTCCCCGCGGGCCGGCATCCTCAAGGGCGCCCGCACCGACTCGCAGGAGGTCAACCATGTCGCGATCTGAGTCGCCCCGTCCGCTGCTCGAGATGCGCGGGATCAGCAAGACGTTCCCGGCCGTGCGCGCGCTCGACAACGTGAGCCTGACCGTCTATCCCGGCGAGATCCACTCGCTGATGGGCGAAAACGGCGCGGGCAAATCGACGCTGATGAAAATCCTGTCGGGCGCATACCGCGCCGACGCCGGCGGCGAGATCCTGATCGACGGCGAACGCATCGACATCGACGGCCCGCTTGCCGCGCGCGATGCGGGCGTCGCGGTGATCTACCAGGAGCTGTGTCTGTCCCCGAACCTGAGCGTCGCGGAAAACATCTACATCGGCCGCGAATTGCGGCGCGGCAACCGGCGCTGGGGCACGATCGACCGCGCGGCAATGGCACGCGGCTGCGAGGACGTGCTCGCGCGCCTGGGCGCATCGTTCGGGCCCGACACGCTCGTCGGCACGCTGTCGATCGCGGAACAGCAGCTCGTCGAGATCGCGCGCGCCGTGCACACCCGCGCACGCATCCTCGTGATGGACGAGCCGACCACGCCGCTGTCGTCGCGCGAGACCGAACACCTGTTCCGCCTGATCCGCCAGTTGCGCGAGGAAGGTCTCGCGATCATCTACATCAGCCACCGGATGGCGGAGATCTACGAATTGTCCGATCGTGTGTCGGTGCTGCGCGACGGCACGTATGTCGGCACGCTCGAGCGCGCCTCGCTGTCGGCCGAGCGTCTTGTCGCGATGATGGTCGGCCGCGACATCTCCGGCTTTTACAAGAAGGAACACGCGCCGTACGACCCCGGCCACCTGCTGCTGTCGGTACGCGACATCGCCGACGGCGCGCGCGTGCGCGGCTGCAGCCTCGACCTGCACGCCGGCGAAGTGCTCGGCATCGCGGGGCTCGTCGGCGCAGGCCGCACCGAGCTCGCGCGGCTGATCTTCGGCGCGGAACCGCGCGTGCGCGGCAACGTGAAGGTGGGCGAACGCACGTTCGGCGCGCACTCGCCGCGCGACGCGATCGACGCCGGCCTCGTCTACCTGACCGAAGACCGCAAGCGCCAGGGCCTGTTCCTCGACATGAGCGTACGCGACAACATCAACATCTCGGTCTGCAACCGCGATGCGCGGCTCGGTGCGCTCGACCTCGCGCGCGGCGCCGAACGTGCACGCGACGCGATTGCATCGCTGTCGATCCGCGTCCCCCACGCGAACGTCAACGTCGGCGCGCTGTCAGGCGGCAACCAGCAGAAAGTGCTGCTGTCGCGCCTGCTCGAAACGAAGCCGCGCGTGCTGATCCTCGACGAACCGACGCGCGGCGTCGATATCGGCGCGAAATCCGAGATCTACCGGATCATCAACGAACTGGCCCGCGCCGGCGTGGGTGTGATCGTGATCTCGAGCGAACTGCCGGAGATCATCGGCGTCGCCGACCGGGTGCTCGTGATGCGCGAAGGCGAGATCGCGGGCGAGCTCGGCGGCCACACGCATACGCCCATCACGCAGGAAGCCATCATCGCGCTCGCCACCGGCTCGCAGGCCGAACTCGCCGACGCGCACTGAGCCCGCCCTTTCAGTTCACTCTTACATTCAGGTTACCGACATGATCAACCCGACCAAGCAGCGGAACCTCGCTTCCGCGACGGCCCATCCGGTGGGCAACCGTACGCCGCTGTTGCGCGGCGCCGATCACCGCGCCCGCATGCAGTCGCTGATCCGCACCGCCGGCATGCTGCCGGTGCTGCTGGTTCTGTGCATCGGCTTCGGCTTCCTGACCGACGGCTTCTTCACGCTGCAGAACCTGTCGATCGTCACGCAGCAGGCGTCGATCAACATCGTGCTCGCCGCCGGCATGACCTTCGTGATCCTGACGGGCGGCATCGACCTGTCGGTCGGCTCGGTGCTCGCCGCCGCGGCCGTCGCGGCGCTGCTCGCGTCGACCATTCCGGGCTGGGGCTGGCTCGGCGTACCGTTCGCGCTCGTCGTCGGCCTCGTGTTCGGCGCGATCAACGGCGGCCTGATCTCGTTCCTGCGCCTGCCGCCGTTCATCGTCACGCTCGGCGCGATGACGGCCGTGCGCGGCGTCGCGCGCCTGATCGGCAACGACACGACCGTGTTCAATCCGCAGTTGCCGTTCGCGTTCATCGGCAACGGCACGATCCTCGGTGTGCCCTGGCTCGTCGTCATCGCGTGCGCGGTCATCGCGATCTCGTGGTTCATCCTGCGCCGCACGGTGCTCGGGATGCGCATCTATTCGGTGGGCGGCAATCCGGAAGCCGCGCGCCTGTCGGGCATCAACGTGCGGGCGATCCAGATGTTCGTCTATGCGGCGTCGGGCCTGCTCGCCGGGCTCGGCGCGGTGATGTCGGCCGCGCGGCTTTATGCGGCAAACGGCCTGCAGCTCGGCCAGTCATACGAACTCGACGCGATCGCCGCGGTGATCCTCGGCGGCACGAGCTTCGTCGGCGGCGTCGGCTCGATCGTCGGCACGCTGATCGGTGCGCTGATCATCGCGGTACTGACGAACGGCCTCGTCCTGCTCGGCGTGTCCGACATCTGGCAGTACATCATCAAGGGCCTCGTGATCATCGGCGCCGTTGCGCTCGATCGCTATCGCCAGCGCGACTCGGCGCGCACCTGACCCTTCCCGTCGATTCAACCTTGCGGCGCTGGCCGGTTCGCCTGCGCCCGTTCACCAACAAACCTTTCGGAGACACAACGACATGCTCAAGCACAAAGCCGCCCTGACCGCCGTCGCCTGCGCACTCGCCTTCGGCGCTTCCGCCGCACACGCGGCCGACAAGCCGCTCAAATCGATCGGCGTCACGGTCGGGTCGCTCGGCAATCCGTACTTCGTCACGATCGTCAAGGGTGCCGAAGCACGCGCCAAGCAGCTCAATCCGAATGCGAAGGTCACGGCCGTCTCGGCCGACTACGACCTGAACAAGCAGTTCACGCAGATCGACAACTTCATCTCCGCGCACGTCGACATGATCCTGCTCAACGCGACCGATCCGAAGGCGATCGAGCCGGCGGTGAAGAAGGCGCAGGCGGCCGGCATCACGGTCGTCGCGGTCGACGTCGCCGCGGCGGGCGCAAACGCGACCGTGCAGACCAACAACGTGAAGGCCGGCGAACTCGCGTGCGACTACATCGCGAAGAAACTCAACGGCAAGGGCAACGTGATCATCGAGAACGGCCCGCAGGTATCGGCCGTGATCGATCGCGTCAACGGCTGCAAGGCCGTGCTCGCGAAAAACGCCGGCATCAAGGTGCTGTCGAGCGACCAGGACGGCAAGGGTTCGCGCGAAGGCGGAATGAATGCGATGCAAGGCTACCTGACGCGCTTTCCGAAGCTCGACGCGGTGTTCACGATCAACGACCCGCAGGCGATCGGCAGCGACCTCGCCGCGAAGCAGCTGAACCGTCCGGGCATCGTGATCACGTCGGTCGACGGCGCACCCGACATCGAAGTCGCGCTCAAGTCCAACACGCTCGTGCAGGCGTCGTCGAGCCAGGATCCCTGGGCCATGGCGCAGCAGGCGGTCAACGTCGGCTACGGGATCATGAACGGCCAGAAGCCGGCCAATCCGATGATCCTGATCGAGCCGACGCTCATCACGCGCGACAACGTGAAGACCTACAAGGGCTGGAGCTCGCCGCGCTGATCGCGCCGCCTGTCCGCCCGCGCAACCGGGCGGTGCCGGGCCGTGTCGCCATGCGCGACGGCCCCGCACTGCCCGCCTTTTCGGATCAACCGCTGTACGGCCGTGCGCAACGCCACGGCACAAGGTTTCGACATGACGACGACGTTCCCCCGCCTGATCGTATTCGGCGAAGCGCTGACCGATTTCATCCGCGACGACGCGCAGCACTGGCACAGCATCGCCGGCGGCTCATGCTGGAACGTCGCGCGCGTCGGCGCGCGACTCGGCGTGCCGACGGCCTTCGCCGGCACGGTCAGCCGCGACATCTTCGGCGACGAACTGATGCGCAAGAGTGCCGACGCCGGGCTCGACCTGCGCTTCATCCGGCAGGTCGATCGTGCGCCGCTGCTCGCGATGGTCGTGTCGAAGCAGCCGCCCCACTATTTCTTCATCGGCGAGAACAGCGCCGATCTCGCGTTCGATCCGGCGGACCTGCCCGACGGTGCGCTCGATGCGGCCGAGATCGTGCACGTCGGCTCGCTCGGCGTCGTGCGCGAGCCGCTCGCGGCGCGCCTGATCGAAGTCGCGCAGGCCGCGCGAACGGCCGGCAAGCGAATCTCGTTCGACCCGAACTTCCGTGCGCCGATGGCCGCGCCGTCGTACCGCGACACGCTGCGCCGGCTTGCCGGGCTCGCCGACTGGATCAAGGTGTCCGACGAGGATTTGCGCGGGCTGTTTCCCGAACTCGATGAAGCCGCCGCGCTCGCGCAACTGCGCACGTGGGCGCCCGACGCAACGATGCTCGTCACGCGCGGCGCATCGGGCATGCAGCTCCTGCATCGCGACACCGCGCTGTTCCAGCCCGCGTTCCCGACCGAGGTGGCCGACACCGTCGGCTGCGGCGACGCGAGCATCGGCGGCTGGCTCGCAAGCCAGCTGGCGCGTCCCGATGCGTCAGCCGCCGAGCATCTGCGCTACGCGGCCGCGTGCGCGGCGGTCGCCTGTGCACATGCAGGCGCCTATGCGCCGACGGCGGCCGAAGTGACCGACATGATCGATCGCACTACCGACACTGCAGTTTCGCAATAGCACCTACCGGTGCACCGCACCGTCACGCGGCGGTCGGTCCGCCACTGCCGTCCGGCGGCGTCCCGGCCTGCAGCAGTTGCAGGCTCTCGTCGACGCTCAGTTCGGACATCGCATCGTCGTGAAGCGTATCGTCGGCCGCGCGGCGCAATGCATGCAGCGTGTGCACCTTGAGCCGCACGAGCGCGAGCCGCAACCCGCGCGCCGCGCATTCGGCCGCAAAGGTGCGCAACGATTCGATCGTCGTGCCGTCGACATCCGGCGTTTCCTCGAGGCTCAGCATCACGGTATGCGTGTCCGGCGCGGCCTTCATCAACGCACGCACACGGTTCAACATCCGGTCCGCATTCGCGAAGAACAGCTGCGCCTCGGGCCGCACGATCAGCACGCCCGGCACCGGCTTCGCGTCGGCGTGGCTCGCGACGTCGACGAAATCATGGCTGTCGCGCAGCCTGCCGAGCACGCTGACGTTCGGCTCGGACAACTTGCGCAGCGTCAGCAACAGGCTCACGCCGATGGCCGCGAGCAGCCCGTGCAGCACACCGAGCACGAGCACCGCGAGCAGCGCGGCGATCACGACGAGCCGGTCGCGACGCCAGTCCCAGTACGGCCGGAACACCGACGGATGCAGCGAGTGGCTGACCGCGAAGATCACGATCGCCGCGAGCACAGGCTCCGGCGTGCGCGCGAGCTGCGGCAGCAGCAGCCACACGATCAGCGCGACCACGGCCGCCGCCCACAGGCCCGCGAAGCGCGACTGCGCGCCGGCCGCTTCGTTCGCCGAGGTCGCCGAATAACCGGCGCCGACCGGCATCCCGTGCAGCAGACCGGACACGAGATTCGCACAGCCGAGCGCGACGAGGTCGCGGTTCGGCGACACGCTGTCGCCATGCTTCAGCGCGAAGTTGCGGATCGATCCGTACGACTCCGCATACAGGATCAGCATCAGCGCGAACGCAAGCTCGACGGTCTGCATCCATGCGTTACGGTCGAGGGTCGGCAGGCCGAACTCGATATGCCGGAAGTCGATGTGGCCGACGATCGCAATGCCGTATCGCCGCCAGTCGACCGCATAACCGGCCGCGATCGACAGCACGATCACGACGAGCGTCGCGGGCACCCGCGTGCTCCGTCCGAGTGCGAACAGCAACGCCAGCGCGGTCGCGCCGAGCACGACGCTCGCGAGATTCGCGTGCGGCGCACCGCTGATCAGGTCGAGCGCGACATGCGGCGCATCGCTGTGCTGCACGGAAATCGCGAGAATCTTCGGCAACTGCTTGATGACGATCGTCAGCGCGAGGCCGAACGTGAAGCCGCGCAGCACCGGCCGCGCGACGAAATCCGACATGCCGCCGAGCCGCGCGGCACCCGCCAGGATGAACAGCACGCCCGTCATCGCGACGAGCGCCGCCGCCAGCGCGAGCTGCGCGGCAAGCGCCATTCCCGACTCCGCGAGCACGGTCGCCGCGAGCACGGCAGCCGACGACGACGTCGACGACACGATCGCGAAACGGCTGCTGCCGGTGAGCGCATAGACGACGAGCCCCGACAGCAACGCGATGAGACCGGCCTGCGGCGGCAGGTTGGCCAGCCCCGCGTACGCGACCGCCTCGGGGATCAGCAAGCCCGCGATCGACAGGCCGGCCAGCGCGTCGAGGCCGATGCGCCGCGTCGGCGGCGGCGCGGCCGCGTCGAGCGCGGAGAAATGCTCGGCATGCTGCGGGCCGGCATCGGGGCGGATCGGGGCGGTCGTCATGAGGTGCTCAGGGCCTGACGGCGATGACGCCCGACCAGCCGGGCAGATAGCGTGCATCCTGCTCGTGTGCGCGATGCAGCGCGATATCGAGCGCCTTCGCGAAGTTCTTGCGGATCTGGTCGAGCGACACGTGCTGGCGCAGGTAGTCGGCCCACAGGAATTCGCTGAACGGCGTCGCGTCCTTCGCGTAGCCGCCGGCGGTGCGCAGCTCGCCGGCGAGGCTGCGGTACGGATCGTCCACGAGCCCCGTCAGCACCTTCGGCAGATTCGCGTAGTCGCGGCGCGTGCCGTCCGCGCCGAACGGATGCACCCACTGGTTGTGTTCCATCATCCGCCAGAAGATCGTGTCGTCGAGCCACGACAGGTCCTTCAGCAGCATCGCGTTCACGCGCGCCTCGCCTTCCTCGATCAGTGCGAGACCGAGATGATGATGATCGGTGATGTAGTGCAGCCCGCCCGGGCCGAGCACGGCCGGGAACCAGTGCGATTCGATCGCGGTCTTGCGCGCGCGCTTGCTGAGCCCCTTCCAGTGCTTGCGCTTCGCCTTGACTTCGCGATAGCCGACCGTCATCTGCGTGGGACGCAGTTCTTCCAGCTTGACGGGAATCAGGTGAACATCGGTGCCGAGTGCCATGGTCGTACCCCATGTTGCGAAATTCCGGCAACGATACTCCTGAACGCACGAGCCGTTAATACGTCATGACCTCGATACGCATCCGGTTGACGATCCACGACAACTGCCCGTGTACGCGCGCGCCGCGCTACACGCGCAGGTCGTTGCGTTCGAGACGATGTCGAATGTAGGGAATGCCATCGTGCACGACGCTCACCCGGCGCATCCCGAGCTTGCGCGCGACGTTCAACGAGCCGCCGTTGGCCTCCGCGATATCGGCGATCACGCGCGGCAGGCGCACGGTGTCGAAGGCGTGGCGCACGACGGCCGACGCGGCCTCGCTCGCGATGCCGCGCCCCCATGTTGCACGCACCAGCCGCCAGCCGATCTCGACGTCGCGCGCGCCATCCGCATAGTCCGGAATCAGCAGGATCCAGCCGATGAACGCATCGGGTGCGGCCTTCTCGAAGATCGACCAGTAGCCTAGGCCCGGCGGATAGTCGCGCGTGATCCGGTGCGTGACGAAGCGCCGGTGCTCGACGGGATCGTGCCACGGGCCCGCGATGTGCCGCGTGACCTCGGGATCGCGATCCATCGCGATGCAGGCATCGAGATCGCCCAGTACGCGCGGACGCAGCCACAGCCGCGCAGTTTCGAGCACGGGCAGCGTGGCGGCGGAAGGTTCAGTCATCTGGACTCCTGATTCGGTGACGATGCTCACCGGACGCATTACAAAACAGATACAAACAGCCTTCCGGAATGATACAGAGGCCTGCCGCCGGTTTCGCGCAGCGCCGTTGCCGAATCCGAAACAGTTCATTTCCTAGGGATTATTCCCGATTCGGCGTTATCGCGCCCCACATCGCCAAGCGCCGCGGCCTACACTCGATCCATGCCCCCGCACCGCGCGCAAGCCGGGCCGGCATCCGCATGCACATCGTAAGCGCGCAAGCCAACGAGGAGACTTCGGACATGAGCTGGACCCGCGAACAACGCAACGTGACGATCGCCGCCTACCTGGGCTGGACACTCGATGCGTTCGATTTCTTCCTGATGGTCTTCGTGCTGAAGGACATCGCCGCCGAATTCGGATCGACGATTCCCGCCGTCGCGTTCGCGCTCACGTTGACACTCGCGATGCGTCCGCTAGGCGCGCTGATCTTCGGCCGGCTCGCCGACCGCTTCGGCCGCCGCCCGACGCTGATGGTCAACATCGCGTGCTACTCGCTGCTCGAACTCGCATCGGGTTTCGCGCCGAGCCTGACCGCGCTGCTCGTGCTGCGCGCGCTGTTCGGCGTCGCGATGGGCGGCGAATGGGGTGTCGGCTCCGCGCTGACGATGGAAACCGTGCCGACCCATGCACGCGGCTTCGTGTCAGGGCTGCTGCAGGCCGGCTATCCGAGCGGCTACCTGCTCGCGTCCGTCGTGTTCGGCCTGTTCTACCAGTACATCGGCTGGCGCGGGATGTTCATGGTCGGCGTGCTGCCCGCGCTGCTCGTGCTGTACGTGCGCGCCCACGTGCCCGAATCGCCGGCGTGGAAGCAGATGGAGAAACGCCCGCGCCCGAGCCTCGGGGCCACGCTGCAGCAGAACTGGAAGCTCACGATCTACGCGATCGTGCTGATGACCGCGTTCAACTTCTTCTCGCACGGCACGCAGGATCTCTATCCGACGTTCCTGCGCGAACAGCATCATTTCGATCCGCATACCGTGTCGTGGATCACGATCGTGCTGAACATCGGCGCCATCGTCGGCGGCCTGTCGTTCGGCTCGATCTCGGAGCGGATCGGCCGGCGTCGTGCCATCTTCATCGCTGCGTTGATCGCCCTGCCCGTGCTGCCGCTGTGGGCGTTCTCGAGCGGCCCGGTCGCCCTCGCCGCGGGGGCGTTCCTGATGCAGATCTCGGTGCAGGGTGCGTGGGGCGTGATCCCGGTTCACCTGAACGAGATCTCGCCCGACGAGATCCGCGCGACCTTCCCCGGCGTCGTCTACCAGCTCGGCAACCTGCTCGCGTCGGGCAACGCGACGATGCAGGCCTCGCTCGCCGTTTCGCACAACAACAACTACAGCTTCGCGCTCGCGCTCGTGGCCGGCATCGTCGCCGTCGTGATCGCCGTGCTGATCCTGTTCAGCCGCGAGCGGCGCGGCATCGACATGACGCAATCGGTCAATACGCGTAGCACGGTCGCCTGATCCCGCGCATTGCCGCATTGCACCATCGCGCGTGCCCCGCCCTGTCGAAGGCACGCGCGATACTTTCCGCATTCGCACATCGAACTAGAGGAATTTGTCCAGATTCCCCGCTTGCCCGCTCCGCTCGCCCTTTTTTATCTTAATAAAAACGACTGTTTGAATCAGATAATCAAATCACCAGTTCGCGGCCGGGCGACCGGCATGGGAGGCGGGACATGGCAGTAAGTCAGGAGGGGCGGCCATCCGCGGGACGGCCGTCCGGGGCACGGTCATCCGGCACTCGGCAGACCGGCGGGACGAAGGCGCGCATCCTCGATGCGGCCGAGGACCTGTTCATCGAGCATGGCTTCGAGGCGATGTCGATGCGCCAGATCACCTCGCGCGCGGCGGTCAACCTCGCCGCGGTCAACTACCACTTCGGCAGCAAGGAAGCGCTGATCCACGCAATGCTGTCGCGCCGGCTCGACCAGCTCAACCAGGAACGCCTCGGTATCCTCGACCGCTTCGATGCGCAACTCGGCACGCACATCACCTGCGAGCACGTGCTCGGCGCGATGTTCATTCCCGCGCTGAAGGCATCGCGCAATCCCGAACGCGGTGGGCCCGGGTTCCTGCGGCTGATCGGCCGCGCGTACACCGATCCATCGCCGTTCGTGCGCAACTTCCTGACCGCGCACTACGCAAGCGTCGCGGGCCGCTTCTTCGACGCATTCCAGCGCGCGTTGCCGCACCTGCCGCGCACGGAGCTCGGCTGGCGGCTGCACTTCGCGATCGGTGCACTCTCCGGCGCGCTCGCCGGCGCCGAAACGGAAAGCCTGATCGACGAGTTCTCGCAAGGCCGCACGATGAACGACGTGCAGATGATCGCGCGGCTGTCGTCGCTGATCGTCGCCGCGCTGAAAGCGCCGATGCCCGACAGCGCGCAACTGTCGATCTTCGCGGCCGTGCTCGACGATGCAGGCGCAAGCGAGGCGTTCGGGCTGCCGTCGTCGGGCGCGGCCACCGCCGATACGGCGACCCTGCATTCCACGAACTGAGCGCGCGAGGCCGCGCGCGGCTTCCTGTTCACGATTTGATTGAAACGCGCGGTCATGCGGAGCGCCGAGGCGCCCCGTCGATCGACCGTGCGGCACGGGGCACGGGCCGGCGCTGAAGCGCCGGCCTTCGCCGAGAGCAAAGACCGGAGACATGTCATGTCATCTTCCGCAGCAACCGCAGCGGCCCAGGTTCCGCCGAACACCGACGGCATCTGGTACGCGTCATATCCGCCCGGCGTCCCGCACGACATCGACGTCACGCAATACGCATCGCTCGTGCAGTTCTTCGACGAATGCACGAGCCGCTTCGCCGAGCGCGTCGCCTATGTGAGCGCGGGCGCATCGATGACCTATCGCACGCTCGCGCAGAAAGTCGACGCGTTCGCATCGTATCTGCAAAGCCTCGGCGTCAAACCCGGCGACCGCGTCGCGATCATGCTGCCGAACACGTTCCAGTACCCGGTCGCGCTGTTCGGCACGCTGAAAGCCGGTGCGATCGTCGTCAACGTCAATCCGCTCTATACCGCGCGCGAACTCGCGCACCAGCTGAAGGACAGCGGCGCGCAGACGATCGTCGTGTTCGAGAATTTCGCGCGCACGCTGCAGGATGCGCTGCCGGAAACGCAGGTGAAGAACATCGTCGTCACCGCGCTCGGCGACCTCCTCGCCGACGGCTTCAATGCGAAAGGACGCCTGATCAATTTCGTGCTGAAGCACGTGAAGAAGCTCGTGCCGGCCTACCACCTGCCGCAGGCCATCCGGTTGCGCTCCGCCCTCGCGCTCGGTGAGCGAAGCAAGCCGCAACCCGTGCAGACGACGCGCGACGACCTCGCATTCCTGCAATACACGGGCGGCACGACGGGCGTCGCGAAAGGCGCGATGCTCACGCACGGCAACCTGATCGCGAACCTGCTGCAGGCGAAGGCCTGGATCGCCGACCAGGTATCGGGCGACGTCGAAACCGTGCTCACGCCGCTGCCGCTGTATCACATCTATTCGCTGACGGTGAACGCATTCATCTTCATGGGGCTCGGCGGGCGCAACATCCTGATCGCGAACCCGCGCGACATGACGATGGTGATGAAGATCATCCGCAACGAGACGTTCACCGGGATCACCGGCATCAACACGCTGTACAACGCATTCCTCGACAACGAGGAATTCCGCAAGCGCGATTTCTCGAAGCTGAAGCTCGCGATGGCGGGCGGGATGGCGATGCAACGCGCGGTCGCGGAACGCTTCCAGCAGGTGACGGGCCGGCCGGTCGTCGAAGGCTACGGCCTGACCGAATGCTCGCCGATCGTCACGATGAACCCCGTCAACCTGAACGACATGGCCGCGTTCAGCGGTTCGATCGGCCTGCCCGCGCCGTCCACCGTCGTGCGCTTTCGCCGTGAGGACGGCACCTGGGCGCCCGTCGGCGAGCCGGGCGAGCTGTGCGTGCGCGGCCCGCAGGTGATGCGCGGCTACTGGCAGCGCCCCGACGAGACGGCCAAGGTGATCGACGCCGACGGCTGGCTCGGTACCGGCGACATCGGCGTGATGGACGAACGCGGCTTCATCCGCCTGATCGACCGCAAGAAGGACATGATCCTCGTGTCGGGCTTCAACGTGTACCCGAACGAGATCGAGGAAGTGCTGGTGATGCATCCGGGCATCAGCGAAGCCGCGGCGATCGGCATTCCGGACGAGGTACAGGGTGAACGGATCAAGGTGTTCGTCGTGCGCCGCGACCCGTCGCTGACTGCCGACGATGTGCTCGCGCACTGCCGCAAGAACCTCACCGGCTACAAGATGCCGAAATTCGTCGAGTTCCGCGACGCGCTGCCGCAGACGAACGTCGGCAAGATCCTGCGCCGCGCGCTGCGCGACGAGGAACTCGCCAAAATCAAGGCCACGAAGCAAGGTTGAACGATCCGTCGCCCAGGGAGACGCCGTCGATGAACGAAGGAAAGAAGCACCACGCGCGGCATGCCGCCGCCGTGGCAGTCGCCTGCCTGCTGTCGCTCGGACAGGCGGGCCTGCATGCACAGGAAACGGCCGACGCCGCAAGCGCGGCCGCGGGCATCGCGCTGCCGGCGGACCTCGCGAAAGTCGCCCGCGAGCCGGTCGCGCAGCAGGCGCGCTGGCTGCGCACGGCCGCACAGCGCGGCACGCTCGCGCAACTCGACGACGCGACGCTCACGGCGCTCTTCAAGGCACTCGATCCGCTCGCCGTGCCGCTCTATATCCGTAACGGCCCCAACGGCTATCCGTCGTACCAGTTCACGATGGTGCGCCAGGAGCGCATCAGCGGAAAGTGGTCCGATACGCCCGACCGCATGCTCGTGAAGACCACCCGCGAGCCGCTGCGCGTCTATGCGAAATGGCTGCCGGGCGGTGCGCATGCCGGACAGGAGACCATCTACGACACGACGCAGCGCAAGGACGAGATGTACGGGCACCTCGGCGGCCTGCTCGGCAAGATTCCGCTGTGGACGGCGCTCGACGGCGCACTCGCACGCGCGCAGTCGAATCACCAGGTGAAGGATCTCGGTACCGAGTTCATCACGAACCTGTACCTGACCGAAGGGAAGAAATACGTGGAAGCCGGCGTGCAGCGGCCGACCGATGTGGAAGCCAGGACGATCGGCGGCGTGCGCGTGGTCGCGCTCACCTACGAAACACCGACCGGCCGGCCGCAGTTCTACGCGAAGAAGGAAGTCCTCGGGCTCGATCTGCACGCGCCCTATTTCCGGACCGTCGAGTCCTATGACAACGACGGCAAGATCTTCGAGCGGATCGTCATCGAGAAAATCGCGCCGGCGACGCTCGACGACACCGCATTCGACCCGAAAAACCCCGACTACGCGTTCTGATGCGCGCCGGCGGGGCTGGCCTCGGGCTCAATCGTCATCGTCGCCGCCATGGTGCCGGTGCCAATGCTTGTAATAGTGCTTGCGCCACTTGCGATAGCGATCGTCGTCCTCGTCGCCGTAGTAGCCGTATCCATAGCCCGGATAGGCGACCACGGCCGGCTGCGGCGCCACATAGACCGGCGCCGGCTCGACATAGACCGGCGCGACCGGTACGCCGATGCCGACCGACAGGTCGACATGCCCCGCCATCGCACTGCCGGAAGCCAGCAACGCCATGACCCCGACCCACCCTGCCCATCGTCTCTTGTCCATGTTCTCAATCCCTGATATACCGGCCCGCCCGGCTCGCGCAGCCAATGTACGCGTCGGGCGGGAACCAAGGTGATACGGCGCTGCGAGAGTCGTAACGCGGCGTAACGAAATGACATTGACCGTTCGGCCGAATCGCGAAAATACGCTGGAACGTCTATAGTGGGTTACGGTTCGACACAATCACGACTGCGCGTTTCCCGATTGAACAGGGTAGAATCCCGCCAAACACCTTGTGGACGCACACGCCACACACACGCACAACATATTCTCTGACGCAGGCTCCTGCCGCACCTCAATGGCCAATCCCGCAGAATCCCATCCGCAAAACGACTTCATCAATTCGGCGCGCAAGGAACGTAAGCGTGTTGAAATCTATCTCGTCAACGGCATTCGTCTGACGGGGTGTATCGAGTCGTTCGACCAGTACCTGGTGATGCTGCGCACCCCCGTGGGTCTGCAAGGCATCTACAAGCGCGCGATTTCCACGATCCAGCTCGACACGGGCGGCTCGCGCCCGGGCGGCAGCGGCGGCCCCCGCGGGCCGCGCACCGGCGGGCGCCCGGGCGGCCGTGAAGGCGGCGGTCACAGCCCGTACGGCTCGCACGGCGGCCCGCGTGAATCGCGCGGCGACGGCGGCGGCTACGGCTCCCGCGAACCGCGTGAAGGCTATGGCTCGCGCGAACCGCGCGAGGGTTACGGCTCGCGTGAGCCGCGTGAGGGCTACGGCGCCCCGCGCGAACCCCGTGAACCGCGCGAAAGCTACGGCGCACCGCGCGATGCCGGCGACGCATCCGGCAACGCTTCGCCGTCGGATTCCCGCGGCGGCAACGGTCCGGTGATCGTGACGCGCCGCCGGCGAATCGTGCCGGACGGCCAGTAAAACAAAAGGGCAAGCCAACCGGCTTGCCCTTTTTACTTGTGCGGCCGGCGCGGCATGTCGCCGCACCGCTGCCGGGTTCAGCGTGCCGTCGTCGGCAAACCGGCGTCGGCCTCCCGCTGCAACGAACGCACCTGCTGCTGCAACGCCCGCAGTTGCGACTGAAGCTCGGCCTGCTGCGCCTGCAATGCGGCCGTCTCGTTACGTACGCTCTTCTGACGATCCGCGACTG
Organism: Burkholderia sp. 572; assembly: GCF_040545135.1. Taxonomy (NCBI): domain Bacteria; kingdom Pseudomonadati; phylum Pseudomonadota; class Betaproteobacteria; order Burkholderiales; family Burkholderiaceae; genus Burkholderia; species Burkholderia sp. 572. Next base: position 325,403 of record NZ_JBEPLH010000004.1, read on the forward strand.
CCGCCTGCTGCTGGCGTGCGATCGAGATATCCGCCTGCAGACGCCGCGCGCGATCCTGCGTGACCTCGATCTGCTTGTCCATCTGCGCCTTCTGCGATTCCAGCTTCGCTGCCCGCAGTTCGTTTACGGCCAGCCGCTCCGCCTGGTGCGAGAAATCGCGGTAGATCGCTTCCGCACGCGATTCGTCGTAAGTCTTGATCACGCGCCAGAACGCCTTCTGCTGGAACAGCGCGACGAAATACGCACCGTCCTTTACGTTGAACAGCAGGCTCGCACCGTAGCTGCCGTTGTAGCTCGTGCGCATTTCCGTCAGCGAGTGCGCCTGGATCTGGCGCTGCAGGTCGTCGACCGTGCTCGGCCCCGTCGACTCACCTGCCTGCGGCTGCACCGACGTCTGGACCTGCGGATCGACCACCGGAATCGCGGCCACCGGCGCCGACGCCTGCTGTACTGCCGGCGACCCGCTGTCCGCCAGGCTCTGCGCATACGCGCCCTGCATGCCTCCCACCACGGCGAGCAACACGCACGCCTTTCCCAACCCCGTCATATGGCTCATGAAGTTCTATTCCCGCCCGTGTCGTTGTAATTCAGCGCGATTTTATCTCATTAATTACTCACTTTCGCGGGTCTCGGGCTCCTCGTCAAAGATCTGATATTTGCGCATTTTTTCCCACAATACCTTGCGGCTGATACCGAGCTGCTGCGCCGTATCCTGACGCCGCCAGCCGTTGGCGTCGAGCGCCGCAATCACGCGGTTGCGCTCGTTCATGTCCCACTTGCTGCGATCGACGAAGACCTCGGCCGCGCTCTCCGCCGGTACCGGCTGCGCCGAACTGCGCGCATGCGCGATCAACCGCTGCAACCGCGCGGCATCCCACCCGCCCGTCTGCCGCACCGTCACACCGACGCGCTCGGCGAGGTTGCGCAGTTCGCGCACGTTGCCGGGGAAATAGCTGTCCGCGACAGAGTCCGTCAGCCAGTACGGCAGATCGGACAACTGCGCGAGCCGTGCCTCGCCGACGACCTGTGCGACGAACGACTTGAACAGCGCGATCTTGTCGACGGCGCCGCGCTCTTCCAGCGACGGAATGCTCAGCTCGATCACCGCGAGCCGGTAGTAGAGATCGGCGCGGAACAGGCCATCCTTCACGAGTTGCGGCAGCTTCTTGTTGCTCGCCGCGACCAGGCGGAAATCGACCTTGACCGGCGACGTTGCGCCGACGCGCAGCACCGCGCCGTCCTCGAGCACGCGCAGCAGCTTGACCTGCTGGTACAGCGGCAGATCGCCGACTTCGTCGAGGAACAGCGTGCCGCCGGCCGCCTGTTCGAAATAGCCTTTATGCGCAACAACCGCGCCCGTGAACGATCCTTTCGCGTGACCGAAGAACAGCGATTCGAACAGGCCGTCGGGAATCGCACCGCAGTTCACCGGCACGAATTCGCCGTGCCGGTAGCGCGAATGCTTTTCGTGCAGCAGTTGCGCGATGCGCTCCTTGCCGACGCCGGTTTCTCCGTGCAGCAGCACGTTGGTGTCGCAGTCGGCGAATGTATCGACTTCGTGCAGCAGTGCCTGCATCGATTCCGAGTGCGCGACGAGCTCGGTCGGATGCGACGTTTCGGCCGTATGCGCCCGCAGCTGCGTGACGAGCTTGCCGATCATGCCGCGCAGCTCGGCGCACGTGAAATCGAGCGGCAGGATGTGCGAATACTCGGGCGGATACTGCGAAGCGTCGTGATCGCGCGCCGCGCCGACCCAGACGACCGGCATGCCGATATTGGCCTGCCAGTCGCGCAGGAACGCTGCGCCGATTTCGATCATCGTCACGCTGATGATCGCCAGTGACGGCCGCAATGCGGCGCGCTCGGGCGAGATCTCCGCGTTGTCGGCGCGGATCACTTCGACGTCGAAGCTCGCCATGCACCGGGCGACGCGGTCGACAATGTCCGCCTTGCCTTCCCAGACGTACAGGTCGAGCTCTTCGATTGCGGGCGTGGTTCTCATCGGATGGTCTTGCTTCTCTAATTGCTGACTGTTTGCGCGACGCCGCAGGTCAGCGACATCTGATGCACCGTGGCGGCGCCAAGCTGGACGCCGAGCAGGTCCAGCAGCGGATCGATGATACCGTCGAGCGCGGTCAACAGCGGGCTCAGAACGGTGGTCAGGACCGACAACAGCGACGAAATGAAATCCGGCGTGATCGTGACCGAGATGAGCCCGAACAGCAGACTCACGGTCGGCGTGATCTGCGCGTTTTTCAGGCCCGCCAGCGCATTGTTCACCGCCGAACCCAGCGCATTCGTGTTGGTCGTCCAGTAGTACGACGGATCGCTGCCACCGCGTCCGTAGAACGTATTGGTTGCCGGATTACCGGCCAGATCCACCGACACGTTGGAAACGGTCGCGGACACCTCGACTGCACCAGCCAAAACCAGGACGTCAAGCACCTTGGCTGGCGACGTGCAGCTATAGTTTGCCGGCAGGTTCAGCAGATTGCCGGACGTGAGCGGCGGCTGGCCGATGCAGAGATTGGCAACGCTCGGTTGCGCGGAAATCGTCGCGGAATTCGGGGACGTCAGGCAGTTGGTCGACAACAACGTCGCGCTTCCGGCGCCCAGCTGCACGTAGAGCGGCAGATAGACGTTCGCGGAAACCACGACCGGCAGCGGGTTCACGCCCAGGTTGACGACGAGATACAGGCCGACCTGCGCATTCGTCGCGACCGTCCGCCACGCGCCGTTTTTATCCTTCCCGCCTTCGCCGACCGCGATGGTCGGTGGGCTGATGACCTGCGCCTGCAGTTGGACGATTGATACCGAGCTGCCGTTCGGCAACGTCAGCGGCACATTGGCGCCGATCACCACGCCGGGCTTGCCGGCCTGTGAGATCTGGGCCATCGCCATCACGAGATCGAGCACGTTAACGGTCGCGTCTGCCGCCGCCTGCGTGTTCGCGAGCCCCAGCGTCAACAGCGACGTGGCGCCCTGTCCGGTCAGGCTCGCGACCTTGATCGCCGTGTTGCTGAGCAGGTTCAGGCCGAGCAGGTTGGTCAGTGCACCGGTTGCGCTTGTCTGCAGCGTCGTACCCAGCGTGGTCGACTTGTTGACGGCCGCCACCATCGCGTTGAGCAAGGTGCCGACCGACGCGTTGGCATTGACGAGCCCGCCGATCGTCCCGTTGCCGACCGACAGCGACTGCAGCGCGACGGCGATGTCGCCGAGCTTGACGTTCGCACAGGCGAGCCCCTGGTACGACACGAGATTGAGGTTCAGCGGCGTGCCGCTCTGCCCCTGCAGCAACGAGCCCAGCAACGCGTTCACCAGGCCGGGGTTCCCGCTTGGCACGCCCGAGCAGCCGACGCCGCCCACCGCGGCCAGCGTCGCGCCGATAGAAAAGGTATCGATGTTGGTCGCCTTCGCGGTCGACGTTGCAGTCACCGTACGTGTCGGCCCGAAGAAGAAATACGGCAGCGTCTTGGAGACCGTCACGCGCACCGCGTTCAACTGCGTCGCGAGCGGCACCGTCGATTTCGACGAATAGAAGGAACTCGCCGTTCCGGTCGCCGACGGTGCCCAGTAACCGCATTCGGCCGACAGCGACGTGGTGCCGCTGCCGTCAATCGTGAAGCCGTTTGTCGACGCGTTGCTCGTGGCCGCGGAGGTCACGTTCGCACATGTATCGTCGAGCTTCTGAACCGCAGCGAGTGCAGCAAGATCGGCCACGCGCTGCATGTCACGGCGCGTGAAAAAGACGTTGCCGATGTCGATCGAACCGAGAATCACCATCGACAGCAGTATCCACACGGCCGCCGTGACGACGACCGAACCCCGCTGCCGCCGCGGCGACGCGCGACCTGGTCCGGCCATCCGACTCGATGCATGTCGAGCAGTGCTCATCGCTGCTCCGCTCAATACGATTGCGATGAACTCTGTCCGCCGGACGATCCGTTGCCGTTCGTATTGACCGGCGACCCCATCGATTCCGGAATCTTGTGCTTGAACGATTCGAGATAGCGTTGATAGGAAAGCGATGCGGCATCGCCCAGTACCGGCAAGGCCGGGCCGGCCGCGCGCCCGTCACGCTGGAATGCAAGCAGCGCGTTGGTTGCATGACCGATTTCCGACGCGTCGGGCGCCGGCTGATCGCTATACGCCGCGGTTGCGGCCCCCATGAGCACGAGAAGCGCGACACCTTGGCACACGCGTGCCACGCGACCTGGATTCTTGTTGTTCGTCATGTCAGTTCCCCCTATGCCCTTTTCATTGTGCAAACCGCTGCAGCAAAGGCGCAGTCGGATCGAATCCCTGGATGTTCGCAACCGGCGACGGACGCTTCGCGACATTCGAGCCCGACACGTCGACCACGCTTCCCGAACCGGTCGGCGTCAAAACGGAAGCCGAAGCCGGTGACTGGGACGCACGACGCCAGGTACGTGCCGCCGTGGCGATCTTCGTCGCGTCGTTGCGGATATCGTTGCGAACGTCCATCGACAGCTTCTGCTGCGCCATCAGCTTCTGCGCATCGTGGGTTCGGCCCGAGGCGAGCAGGTACAGCACCAGGTTGCTGATGATCTTCGGATTGCTCTGGTCGAGCTCGGCCGCCTTCATCAGCGGAATGCGCGCCCCCTCGATATCGCCGCAACGCAGCTTCGCGTAAGCGAGATCCGAAAGCGTCGATGCATCGGTCGGCGCCAGCACGGTTGCCTGCGACAACGCCTGCGCGGCGCGCGGAAAATCGCCCGCGCCGCCGGCAATCAGCCCGAGCCCGCGATAGCCGCGCGCGGCGAGCGTTGTGTTGAGCAACTGCGTATAGACCGCAGTGCTCGCGGCAGGCTGGTCCGTCATGCGCAATGCATCGGCGCGCAGCAGGATCGTTTGCGGCGACGCACCGTACTGTTTCTCGTATGCGTCGATATGCGCCAGCGACGCGTAATACAGCCCTTGAGCCTGCATCCGCTCGATCAGGCCGAGATACATGCCCGGCGTATCCGGCGCCGCCTGCTTCTGCGCCGCCGCGTCCATCAGCGCCGCGCGTTCCGCCTGCGGGCCGACGCCGTACCCGCTTTCCTTGAATGCCGAGCACGCGCCGAGCAAGCCCACCATTGCCAACACGCCCACCACTTTCACAATTTCATCGATGCGTCTCATCTTGCTTCCTTTGCATCCCGGCATCAGGGCTGCGCCTGGCTCAGCGCGCGCAACACGGAGATCATTCCCGGTCCGGCCGTCACGATCAGCAGTGCCGGCAGCAACGTCAGGATCATCACGCCCGTCATCTTTACCGTCAGCTTGCCGATCCGTTCGCGCAGCATCGCACGGCGCGCCTCGCGCAACCGGTCGCCGAACTGCTTGAGCGGCTCCTGTACCGCGCCGCCGTGCTTGTCGACCTGGATCAGCAGCCGCACGATCGCACGCAGATCCTCGTTCTCGAAACCGGACGACAGCCGCTGCAGCGATTGCTCGCGCGTCCGGCCGGCAGCGAACTGCCGCTGGGCGATTTCCATTTCCAGCGACAGCACGGGCATCATCCCCTTGAAGTCGTTCGTCAGGACCTGGATGCTCTGGTCAAGCGACAATCCGACGCCTTGCAGCAAGCGAAGCATGTCGACCAGCAGCGGCAGTTCGTCGATCACCGCCTGCCGGCGCTTTGCAGCACGACGTCGCAGGTACAGCTTCGGCAACATGAAGCCGGTGACGAGCGCAATGCCCCCACCCGCCCGCCATTGCGCGCCGGTCAGTTGAGAGCCCATCAGCATGAGGAAAAGCAACGGCACGACAATCGCACAGGCGAGTCGCGCGCTCAGGAACAGTCCGCGGGTGCGCGTGTCGGCGTAGCCGCACTGCTCCAGCAGCAGCCGATCTTCGTCGGCGACAAGATACCGGCCCAGGCGGGTATCGAGCAGGCGCGCCCCGACCATCGACAGACGGTCCAGCCATTGCACAAGATACGATCGCCTGTCACCCGCATTCCGTCCTAACGGATTCTGCCGGGATTCATCGGACTCCTGTGCAGCGCGCGTACCCGCTGCCTCCAACGTCGCTGAGCGCCGCTCGAGCGCGCTGGCCAGCGTGCGATCGCTGCGCGTCTGCGCACTTGCGCGGCGTACTGCAAGCAGCGCCAGCAGCACGACGCCGAGTGCGCCGAGTGTCAGTGCGAGCGAACCGAGTTGATTGGCTGTCATGCCGTCACCTGAGCTTGGCCATGTGGTACAACCAGATCCCGCCCGCGAACTGCAGCATGAAGGCGATGAACAACAGCTGACGTCCCGTGTAATCGTTCCACATCGACTGGAGATAGAGCGGATTCGTCGCGATCACAAAGCTGCCGATCGCGATCGGCAACATGACCAGCACCCATGCGGACAGTCGCGTTTCCGACGACATCGCAGCCAGTTCCCGTTCGGCCTGCTCGAGATCGCGCATGAACGTCGACATCCGATCGAGCATGACGTCGGCGCGGCCGCCGTACCGGACCGAGAGCCGCAGCACCGAACCGACCAGTTCGAATTCCTTGGTTTGATAGACGCTCGCGATGTGTCCCATCGCGCGATCGATCTCGACACCCGTGCGCAACATCCGCGATACGTGGTCCAGACAACCGCGCAACGGCGCCTCCGTCGTCAGCAGTGCCGCCTGGAACGCCGCCGGCACGCTGTTGCCGAGCGTGACGAGACGCACGATGCCGTCGAGAAACGACGGCAACTGGCGAACGATCGTCAGGCGACGCCGCTGAATGCGGGACACGAGCCAGAACACGAGCAGCGACGCGCCGCACACGAGCGCGGCGACGCAAGCCAGCCAGCCGCCCCGATTACCGGCGACGAGCCCGAGCGCGACCAACCCCAGCAGCGCGAGAAGCGCCTTGCCGCGCGCATCCTCGATGCCTGCACGGCTCGCCACGTTGACGAGGTATTCCGTACCGATCTCACGCCACTGCGCCCAGCGCGAAGCCGGCGCAGCGGACTGCGCGCGGGCCGCACCGGGCACAGACGCGACATTCTGGACCGGTCTCGCGTCAGGCTGAAGCGCACCCGCCGCTCGCGCGGCCGGCTCGATGCGGCTGTCGATGAAGCGCTGCACGTCGGCGCGGCCGCGTTTCACCTCGCCATGCCGCCACAGCATCAACGCGGCGGCAACGCAAAGGAGTGCCATTGCAAGCGCGCCAGCCATCAGGCTATACATTGAAACCCCCGCCCCCGCGGCCGAATCCGCCACCGAATCCGCCGCCACCGCTACCGCCAAAGCCCGCGGCCTGCAACGACTGACGGAAACGCGCGAGCTTCGGCGAATGCGGATGAATGCCGAGCGACTCCCAGTTGTCGACCTCTTCGCCCTCGGGTGTCACGCGCGCTTCGTAGCGATAGAGTTCCTGCGTCGCGATGATGTTGTCCGACAGGCCGGTCACTTCGGTAATCGAAAGAATCCGGCGTCGACCGTTCGACAGACGGCCGATCTGCACGATGAAGTCGATGGCATTCGCAATCTGCCGACGCAGGCTCGATTCCGTTCCCTGGAAACCTGCGAAACCGGCCAGCATCTCAAGACGATACAGACACTCGCGCGGCGAACTCGCGTGGACGGTGCCCATCGATCCGTCGTGCCCCGTATTCATCGCCTGCAGCATCTCGAGCACCTCGCCGCCGCGTACTTCGCCGACGATGATGCGATCCGGCCGCATCCGCAGCGTATTGCGCAGCAGGTCGCGGATCGTCACGACGCCGTTACCGTCGAAACCGCCCGGGCGGCTTTCGAGACGCACGACATGAGGGTGATTCAGCGACAGTTCTGCCGTGTCCTCGATCGTCACGACCCGCTCGTGCTCGGGAATGTAGAACGCCAGCGCGTTGAGCAGCGACGTCTTGCCGGAACTCGTGCCACCCGACACGAGGATGTTGCAGCGCGCCTCGACCGCCGCTTCCAGCAACGTACCGATCTCCGTATTGAACGTGCCGTTGGCGAGCAGGTCGGCAGGTTTCAGCGGGTCCTTGCGGAATTTCCGGATCGATACGACCGGCCCGTCGATCGACAGCGGCTCGATCACGACGTTGACGCGTCCGCCGTCCGGCAGCCGCGCGTCGACCATCGGGTTCGATTCGTCGAGACGTCGGCCGATCGGCGCGAGGATGCGGCGCACGATCCGCAGCAGGTGCGCGTTGTCGGTGAAACGGATCGGCAGCTTCGCCAGGATGCCGTGGCGCGACACGTAGATGTCGTTGTAGCCGTTGATCAGGATGTCCTCGACGTGCGGATCGGCGAGCAGATCCTCGATCGGACCGAACCCGGCGAGCTCTTTCGTCAGCGCCTCCGCGATCGCCCTGACCTCGGTCTCGTTCAGCGGAATGCGCCGTAGACGCACGAAGCTGTCGATTTCCAGATCGACGAACTGGTTGATCGCCTGGCGCGACCAGCGGCCGAATTCGGCGCCGAGTTCCTCGATGCGCGTCAACAGATGCTCGTGCGCGGCATTCTTGATGTCGTGAAACTGCTGCGACTGGGAGAACGGCGCTGCGCCGTCGGCAAATTGGATGTCGTGTGCCATCGCTTACGATCGCCTGGACGAAGGTTGAATGAAACGCTTGAGGGCGGACAGGCCCAATGCACCGCGCTGGCCGGCGGAGATCGGGCCGGCCAGTCGATCTGCGAGCGGCTCGAGGGCACGCACATACGGATCGCGTTCGGCCGTTTCGACGATCAGCCGCCCCTGATTGGCCGCCTGGCCGATGGCCACGCGACGCGCCGGCAGCGTCGCCAGCAGCGAAATGCCGAGCCGCTCTGCGATCTGGGCCGGTGTCAGGCTCAGCGTCGCGTCGTACTGGTTGACGACGAGACGAATCTTGCCGATGTCGACGCCCGCATCGCGCAGCCCTTCCAGCAGGTCCACCGCAGAGACGATCGATGCGACGCCCTGGTCGCACACGAGCCACGCTTCGTCAGCCACGGCAGTGATCTGCGCAACGAATTCATGATTCGTGAATCCGCCGAGATCGACGATCTGCTGGTCGAAGAACGCACGCAACCGGTTCAACAGGCCGACGCAAGCCGCATACGACACGTCGCGCAGGTCGGCGAGATTGGGCGGCAAGGTGGTCAGCGCGACGCCGCTCGCGTGACGCGTCAGCGCCGTGTTGACGAAGGTCCGGTCGATGCGCCGCAGGTTGCGCACGGCTTCGACGAAATGGAATTCGCAGCGCGTGTTGAGGAACAGCGCACTGTCTCCCGCGGGAAGCCCGAGGTCGACCAGCGCCGTCTGCCGCGCGTGAGGCGCGGCGACTCCGAACGCAGGCGTGCCCGCTTCCGGGGTGCCCGAACCCGTACGCTTGTGCAGCCACACCGACAGATTCGCGGCGAGCGTGCTGACGCCCATCCCCGCGCGAGCGCCGAGCAACGCGACGAGTTTGCCGTGCCGGTTGGCCGGTTCGGTACCGGTATGCTCGAGCAACCCGCGGGTGATCCGCAAAGCGTCCTCGGCACTACCGGACACGTCGATGAAATCGCGTACGCCGGCCCGCAGTGCCGCAAGCGCGCTTTCCGGCTCCGAAAGCGTGCCGAGCGCGACGACCGGCAGGCCCGGATGGGCAAGCCGCACGGCGGCCGCAGCAGCGCTCGCCGCGCCCTGCGCACGAGAAAAATCGATGAAGACGATCGCAGGATTGAGCCCCGTGATGCGCTGGCTCAGCGCACCTGGGTCAAGCGACAACGCTTCCACCGTGCCGGCCGACACCAGTGTCTCGCCCAGCCAGCGGGCATGTTCATCCTGCTGCGATGCGCACACGAAATAATCGGTCACGGCAGGCTCAGCCAACGATAGGGTTCTCGCGTTCATGTTGAACACCCCCGGTTACATTTCGCGCGACATCTCGTCCCGCATTCATTTCGAAAATCCGGGCGCTGCATCGGGTGATGCGATACCGCCAAGATACGACCGCCACACCGGCCCATCGCGCTGTTCGGACAGTTCGCCCGGCGTAGTCGGCAACGGCGCGCCCTTCGCGATCGGCGCAACGAGATGCGGCGTCACGATGATCACCAGTTCCTTGTCGTTCTGCTGATAATTCAGCGACTTGAAGAAGGCGCCGATGATCGGCAGATCGCCCAGGACCGGCACCTTGTTGATGTTCGACATCGTTTCGCGGTCGATCAGGCCGCCAATCACGAAGCTTTCCCCGTCACCCAGCTCGACCGTCGTATCGGCGCGACGGGTCGTGATCGCCGGCACCGATACGCTGTTGATCGTGACGCCATGCTGGAAGTCGAGTTGGCTCGATTCCGGCGCCACCTTGAGCGCGATGCGGCGCTGGCTCAGCACGGTCGGTGTCAGGGTGAGGCCGACGCCGTACTGCTTCCAGTCGATTGCCGTGGAGCCAAGCGCCTGCGGCACCGGCACGGGGATCTCGCCGCCGGCGAGGAAGCTCGCGCTTTGCCCGGACAACGCCACCAGGGTCGGCTGCGCAAGTACCCGGGCAAGGTTGTTCGCCTCGAGAATCGAAATATTGCCGAAGATGCCGCGGCCCGCCGAATTCACCACCAGGTTGAACGCGGACGCGATCGGAATGCCGGCAGTCGCCTGGAACGCCGCCGTTCCGCCACCAGTCACCGACTGGAGACCGCCCGGCGCAAATGCGCCGAATGCGAATCCGTTGCTTTGCTTGAAGAAATTCAGCCCGGCTTCCTTCAGCACCGAGCGGCTGAATTCGACGACCCGCACGTCGACTTGCACAACGCTCCGGTTACCGACTGTCGACGTATCGATCACGGTCGCATCTTTGCCGCCCATCCGCTTGCCGACTGCAACTGCCCGCTCATGCGCGTCGAGCGAAGCCGCCGAGCCCGACACGACAGCGGCACCGCCATACGCCTTCACGGACGGTCCCGCGCCGTCCAGCACGGCCTGCGCGGCCGCATCGACGACATTGACATTCCACACCGTCGGCTCGTCGCGCCCCCGCTCCCACAGCATCACGTTCGTCGAACCGGGAGCCTTCGCAACCAGCAGTACGTTGCCGGCGCGACTGCCCTTCATGACCAGCACGTCGACGACCGAAGGATCGCCCACCGCGATCCGCTGCAACGTACGGCCGGTAGCGACCTGCCGCTGCGAGCCGACCGCAAGATCAATCGACCCGTTTGCGCCGGCAGCCTCGGCCAACACGGCGAAGGTCATGGCCCAGATGGCAATCGCGTATGCAATCAGTTTTTTTGTCATTGTTTCGGAGACCGTCGTACGGCCTTCTCCCTTCCGTTACTGCTGTCGATGACCGTGCTTGGATTGTCAATAAGCGACCGTTTCGGTCCGCCCACCCCGGATCACTTCAATGCTGCTTCCGCCTTCGCGCGCGACGATCGGCGCACGCGGGGCACGCGGCGGCGCCTGCACGCGGGGTGCGGTGCGCGCACGCCCACCCGACAGTTCATCGAGCCATACGCCGGCGGCCGCCTGGCCGGAAGGCGTCAGATCGCCGGCCGTGCGGATCGCAACCGTCTGTGCCGCGACCTCGTCGTCGCGCGGATTGCGGAGCGCGAGCGTCAGGCGGCCGCTCGCTTCCGCGAGCGTCAGTGCATCGACCTGTGCCGTCGGCACCGCGAGCACGGCGGTCCGTACCGCACCACCCGGGCCACCGCTACCGTCGCGGTCGGGCGTCGCGTCGCCGAACGACAGGATCCGCAGCTTCGACATCAGCAGTCGCGCCTGTGAATTGGGAATTTCCGATCCGGCTTGCGCCATCCCCGAGTTGTCGCGTCGCAAATTCAGGAACACGTCGACAAAATTGCCGGGGCGCAACCGGTTTCCGACCGCATTCGTCTCGTCGACCTTGATGGCCACGGCCCGCTCGCCGGGCGCCACCTGGCTCGCCAACCCCGACGTCAAGCCGCCCTCGACGACCGGCGCGGCGGCAAGGATGTCGTTCGCCGGGATGCGACCGACCAGCAGCGACGGATCGCTGAATCCACCAGTCGGCATCATCGGTGCCGACGCCAACTTCAGCGCATCGACCGGAATCGGTTGACCGGCCGGCAACAGACGCGTCGCCACGACCACCGGCACCGTCTGGACCATTGCCGCGGCAGGCACCGCGGCCGGCGGATGGGCCGGAGCGCGGCCGAGCATCCACGCATAGATCCCGAGCAGCACGGCGAGCGCAATCAGCAGCCCGGCGATGATCTTCGTCAAGTTGTTGCCCATGGTGAATGTTGAGTGCCGTAAATGTTGTTATGTCGACATGTGAACGCCGCTTGCGCCTGTTGCCGCGCACTGGCCGGCGTCCGTTTCATAAAATGGTCGCCGGATTGATCTGCACGGTTGCCGTGCCGGTCAACTGCGTCGGCGTAACGAGCCCGAGCAAGGGCAGCGACGGAACCAGCGGATTGGTCTTGTACGGATACGTCACCGTGACCGTCACGCAATACATGGTCGCGTCGTAACTGCATGCCCCCGACACGGGTGTCGGAATCTGAACGTTGGCCAGCCACGACGTCAGCCCGATCGCGGTCGACTGTGCCGCCTTCGCCCGGTCGGTCAGCGCCTGCGCCCCCGACCCGTTGGACTCGTAGACATAATTCAGCGCCGTGCGCGCACCTTCGGTCGCAGCAAGCGTCAAGCCTTGCTGAACCGCGAAGATCAGCCCGAACGTCACGATCGCGTACATGATCAGGAAGAACAGCGGAAACACCAGCGCGAACTCGACCGCCGTCGCCCCCTTCTGACGCCGCCATGACCGTAGCTGGTACTGTCGCTTCATTGCAGCCCCCCGGTAACGACGAGATAGGCCAACCATATCGCTGCCGGAGCGACAAGACAGGCTGCGTAAGGTGTTGCCCGCCGTGCGCCGAGCGAGAGCGTCGGCGAACCGCGCGACCACAGCGCGCCCAGCGACGTATGGGTCAGCGTCATCAGCGCGAGGACATGTATACCGGCCGCAAGACTGGCGACAACCCACAGCCATGGCAGTATCGACAAACCGCACCACGCGCCGAGAACCGCAAACACCTTTACGTCCGCCGCGCCCATGACGCGAAATGCAAAAAGCGGGAAAAAGCTCACGAAACCGACGAGCATGCCGATCAATGCCTGCTCGACTGAAACACGAAACGGATTTGCATCAACCAATGCGCTGCCAAGCGCCGCCAAAAGCCCGACGACGACAAGCGGATTCCGAACAAGCCGAAATCGAATATCACCGACGGCAACGAGCGTCGCCCAGGCAAAAAAAATGCTGGTGCTGAGAAGATGTGCCATATCGCGATCGACCGACCAAGTCGACGTAAGGGCGAGCGGTCCGCAAAAACGGACCGCTCGCCGCCCACCGGACTACCGAGGATCAGCCGCCCGGCAACGAACTGGCAATCGTGGAGAACAGCGTCGAGATCTTGGTGCCGATAGTGGTGACACTACCGATGATCAAGGCCGCAATCAGACCCGCAATCAGACCATACTCGATCGCGGTAACCCCGTCTTCTTCCTTAAGGAAGCGCTTGATGAGTGCTTTCATTTTATTCCTCGTGCCTGTATTTACGTTCTTTGGCCTTTTATACGTATACATCCCCGCATATCCGGCCGGTTGCCCCGCGCTGTTCGCCACATCTGCTGTAACGACAACCAGGTGCACTTTCTTTATAGATTGCCCCGAGGGGCATGGCTCACCATTTGATGCAAGTTAACATTCGCGATAGCAACCCTCCTCGAACGTTGTGTACCGAACCGTACATTTCCTTACATCTGCTCCGGATTCTATATCCGATCCTATTTAAGTTCCAACCTCTTTTAACGACTTGGATCGAAAAAAATGACCGTGAGCACAGCGTATTTGTACGGCGTTTCGGTACGACTTACACATAGGATTTACGATAGGTTAGATGTGCACACCTAATCCACCTGTAAAACAGTTGCCTCGTCCACCAAGCCTGCGCGGCCTCCCACGTTACGTCGCACGCGTAACGCCAATGTTGTGACGTTACGTTACGAAACGATCGAAATCGTTCTCATTCGTCTGCACTTAAACAGATTCAACAATCTTTCAATTCCCATAACTTCCTTTTCCGACAAGGAATTGCCCCGTTTAAAACCTGTTGCCGAACCGTCGGGCATCGAAATGGCACGACAGTTGCAGAGTAGTCCTCGCACCACTCAACACAACGCAGTTCACAACACATTTTAATGCGAGGACAAAATGGACATTAAGGTTATCCCTCATGGCGTGTTCCGGACGACTCTGATCGCGGCCACCGTTGCAGCCATGCTTTCCCTCTCCGCGTGCGGCGGCTCGGGTTCCATCAGCCAGGGTCTTGGCGGCGGCTCGAGCTCGGGCGGCGGCGATACGATCTCCACGTCCGGCACGAGCGGCACATCGGGCACGTCGGGCTCGAGCGGAACTTCGGGTACGAGCGGCACCAGCGGCACCTCGGGTACGAGCGGTACGTCCGGCACAAGCGGGACCTCCGGTACCAGCGGTACGTCGGGCACGAGCGGCACGTCCGGTACTTCCGGCACGTCGGGCGTGTCGTCGAACCCAGTGGGAACTGTCCTCGCAAGCAGCAGCAACATCTTGACGGGTGTCGGCGGAACCGTCTCGGGCCTCGGTTCCGTCATCGGCAGCCAGACGCTGCCGGGCGTCAACCCGGCCACCACACAAGCCGCGGGCGGCATCGTGCAAAGCGTCGGCGGCGCAGTGACCGCACTCGGCAATGGCCTCGGCAACGGTCTCGGCCAGCTCGGCGCGACGAAGGATCCGGTCGGCACCACGCTCGCCAGCACGGGTGGCGTGGTCAACCAGCTCGGCAGCGCAGTCACGCAAACGGGGACCCTGGTCTCGAGCCTCGGCAGCGGCCCGCTCTCGCCGCTCGCACCGGTCACGGGCGCCGTCGGCGGCCTCGTGTCGACGCTCGGCGGTGCCGTCTCGAACGGCGGCAACACCCTCACCAACGCACTGTCGACCGGCCCGATCCAGCAGGTCACGCAGACGGTCAGCTCGGCCATCACGCCGATCACGACGATGGTCGGCCAGACGACCCAGACGATCGGCACGGCAACCGGCCTCGGCGCGCCCGTCAACACGCTGCTCGGCACGGTCGGCAACGGCCTGAACCAGGCCGGCGCCCTGCTCGCGTCGACGGGCGGCAACCCCGTCACGACCGGTCTTGGCAACACGGTCTCGTCGACGGGCAACACCGTGAAGGCCGTCGGCGGCCTGCTCACCGGCGGCACCGGCGGCGTAACCAACCCGCTCGCGCCGCTCACCGGCCTCGTCTCGACGGTCACCGGCGCACTCGGCGGCGCAACGGGTGGCGGCAGCGGCCCGCTCGCACCGGTCACCGGCCTCGTCTCGACGGTCACGGGCGCGCTCGGCGGCGCAGCAGGCGGCAGCAGCGGCCCGCTCGCACCGGTCACCGGCCTCGTCTCGACGGTCACGGGCGCGCTCGGCGGCGCAGCAGGCGGCGGCAGCGGCCCGCTCGCACCGGTCACTGGCCTCGTCTCGACGGTCACGGGCGCACTCGGCGGCGCAGCAGGCGGCAGCGGCGGCCCGCTCGCCCCGGTCACCGGTCTCGTCTCGACGGTCACGGGTGCACTCGGCGGCGCAACAGGTGGCAGCGGCGGCCCGCTTGCCCCGGTCACGGGTCTGCTCGGTACCGTGACGGGCGCCCTCGGCGGCGCAACAGGCGGCGCCGGCGGCAGCAGCCCGCTCGCCCCGGTGACGAACGTCGTGTCCACGGTAACGAGCGCGGTCGGCGCCCCGGCATTGACCGGCGGCACGGGCGCCGTCACGAACTCGGGCTCGGCGTCGAATCCGCTCGCACCGGTCACGTCGCTGATCGGCGGCCTGCTCGGTGGCACGCACGGCAAGTAAACCAACATCCATCAATCGACAAGACAGCGAGGAGTCAATCATGTCCCAGCAACGTTCTCTCACGACAGCCGCCCTGCACCAGTGGCGCGTGCCCCTCACGGCCTTCGCCGCAGCCTGCCTGCTGGCCGCCTGCGGCGGCGGCGGCGTGAGTTCGCCGCCGACCAGCAGCAACAACAACCCCAGCAGCACGAGCGGTACACCGAGCACGAGCGGCACCAGCGGCACGTCCACCGGCACCAAGGGCGTCGTCAGCACGGTTGGCCAGACGGCCACCGACCTCGGCAGCACGGTCGGCAACATCACCGTGCCCGGCCTCGGCGACGGTGTGACGAAGGGCGTCGGCAGCACGCTCTCCAGCACGGGCACGATCGTCGGCGCAGCTGCCGATGCCGTGAGCAACGGGCTGGGACAGATCGGTACGACTAAGGATCCGGTCGGCACGACCGTCGCTGGCCTCGGCAACGTGGTCGGCGCGACGAGCAACACGGTGTCCGGCCTGAGCTCGACGGTCAAGGCGCTCGGCACGGGGCAACTCGCGCCGCTCGCGCCCGTCACAACCCCGGTCGGCACCGTGCTCGACACGGTGGCCAATGGCCTGACGGCTGCCGGCACGACGATCGGCTCGACGCTGTCGTCGGGCGCCGTGCAGCAAGTGACGCAGCCGCTCAGCTCGGCGATCACGCCGCTCGTGATCACCGCGGGCCAGGTCACGCAACAGGTCGGCACGACGACCGGCCTCGGCCAACCTGTCTCGGGCCTGCTCGGCCAGGTCGGCGGCGCGATCAGTTCGGCCGGCAAGCAGGTTGGCGGCACGTCGAGCCAGCCGCTCGTCGGCGACGTCGGTCAGCTCGTGACGGCGGTCGGCAACACCGTGACCAACGCGGGCGGCCTCGTCAACCCGAACGGCCCGAACGGCGCGGCGCCGATCCCCGGCCTGATCACGAGCCTCGTCGGCGGCTCGACGGCGACCGTGCAGAACGGCACGTCGTCGGGTTCCGGCTCGACGAATCCGCTCGGCGGCCTGCTGTCGGGTCTCGGCTCGACGCCGCTCGGCTCGCTCACGGGTGCACTCGGCGGCGCGACCGGCGGTTCGGGCAGCAGCCCGCTCGCGCCCGTCACGGGCCTCGTCTCCACCGTTACCGGCGCACTGAGCGGTGCGGCGGGCGGTAGCGGCGGCCCGCTCGCCCCCGTCACGAATCTCGTGTCGACGGTCACGGGCACGCTCGGCGGCGCAGCGGGTGGCGCAGGCAGTGCAAACCCTCTCGCGCCTGTCACCGGTTTGCTGAATACTGTCACCGGAGCAGTTGGCGGCGCAGCGGGATCCGGGGGAGCGAGCCCGCTCGCGCCGGTCACGTCGCTGGTCGGCAGCGTCACGGGAACGACAACGTCGGGCGGCGGCTCGACGGGCCTGCTGGCACCGGTAACGGGGTTGCTGGGTACGCTGGGTAGCGTTGGCAAGTAAGGAGGACGGTCGCACCTTCGCAGCCGGAGCGGATGGTGCGACCGTACAAACACAACCGGCATTGCGGCACGCGGCGCGCGGCACCCTGGTGTCGCGCGCCGGCATTACAAAGAAGACGAAAAGCAAGGCCTACGAGGAAGAACAATGAAATCCAGACTCGACAGATGGATGATGCTGCTCGCCGCCATCGCGGCAGCCAGCACGGCACAGGCACAAACGCGCGTCGGCGGTAACCCGCTCGACTCCCTGCCCCAGATCAACGCGCCGAAAACCGGCCCGAACGTAACCGTGCAGGTCGCGCCCCAGGCGCCGCAACTGCAGGAGTTGCTGTCGCGCCACCTGACACCGACGACATTCCAGGTCGAAGGCGTAAAGTCGGTACCGTTCGAGGAAATCTCGCGTCGCTTCACCCCCCTCGTCGGCAAGGACATCACGATCGGCGATCTGATCGAAACCGCCAACGGCGTGACGAAGCTTTACCAGGAACGCGGTTACGCGCTGTCGTTCGCGTTTGTTCCCGCGCAGACGTTCGAGAACGGTGTCGTGCGCATCACGGTTGTTGAAGGTTATGTGTCGGACGTCAAGGTCACCGGCAAGCCCGGGGCAATGGAATCGAAGATTCGCGCGATCGCAGCGCATATCACCGACGATCGCCCGCTGCGCCGCGCAACGTTCGAGCGCTACGTGAACACGTTCGGCCTCTTGCCCGGCCTCACGGTGAAGGCGAACGTACCACCGCCGCAAACCACCGACGGCGCCACGACGCTCGAACTTGCCGTCGACCGCAAGGCATTCAACGTCAGCACCGGTATCGATTTCAACCACCCGGGCGTACAGGGCCTCATCACCGCGACCGAAAACGGCCTCACGAAGTTCGGCGAGCAGCTGAGCATCTCCGCACTGGCGCCGCCGGGGCGTGACAAGCAGACCTACTTCGCGTTCAGCGGCGCGGTGCCTGTCGGCAGCAGCGGCCTGATCACGCGCCTCGATGCAAGCACCTATCGCGGCAAGCCTACTGACAATCCGGGCCTGCCGTCGTCCGTCGAACGCACCGTCAAGAACGAGAAGCTTGGTCTTTCGGCATCCTATCCGATACTGCTGAACAACCAGCGCAGCCTGCTCGGCACTGTGTCGGGTTATGCCGCACACAACGAAGACCGCTACCAAAGCCAGATCAACGGCAATACCCTCGAAAACCGGTCACAGGTCCGCGTGATGCAATTGCAGCTCGACTACACGAGCGTCGAACCGAAGCAGGTGCGAAAACTGAGCGTCAACGTCGCCAAGGCATTCGACATCCTCGGTGCATCGAAATCGCAGACTGGCGTGGTTAACGGTGTGGGGATTACATACGCCGACCCGACGTCGCTGACCTTCGTCCGTACCGGCGCGACCTTCACGCAAACCAACGAATGGCCGTTCCGGATCGGCACGTCAGTCTCGCTGACCGGGCAATACAGCCCTGACTCACTGCCGACGTCCGAGCAGATCTCGTTCGGCTCGACGCGCTACGCGCTCGGCTATCAGCCGGGCGAAGCGTCGGGCGACTCGGGATGGGGGATGTCGCTGGAGGTCAACCGCGGCTTCACGCCGGGCTGGACGTATATGAAGTCCGTGACGCCGTACATCGCCTACGACATGGCGCGTGTGTACCTGCATTCAGGCACGCCGTCGCCCAACCGCATGTCGTCGGTCGGCATCGGTGTGCGTTTCACGGACAGCCGCTTCTACAGCCTCGACCTGAACGTCGCGAAGCCGGTGGGTGACGCGCCAGTCGAAAGCGCATCACGCAGCCCGCGCATCAACGCCGCATTCTCGTATCAGCTCAACTGATCGGTCACCAAACAGCCCGCGCCATGCGGGCTGTTTCGATTAGAGTCCCCTCTATCAAACGTGGCGCGCGGTTTCACGTATTCTGGCGAAGCTCGCAACATGCCCGCCCCATGCAGACGGTCGTGCGGGCAAATCGAACACGACATGCAAAACAAGGAGGATGACAATGATTCAACTGACCCGCCCGTTGCGTGCAATCGCCATCACCGGCGCACTGCTGGCTTGCGCCGCCCCCACGTTCGCACAGGCAGACAGCCCCATCGGTATGTGGCAGACGATCGACGACAACACCCATCAGCCGAAGGCACTCGTGCAGATCGCCGAGGACGGCGACGGTGCGCTGACCGGCAAGGTCGTCAAGGGCCTCGGCGCGAACGATACGCCTGATCGCCGCTGTACCGCCTGCACGGACGAGCGCAAGGATCAGCTGATCAAGGGCATGACGATCATCAAGGCGATGAAGAAGGAAGGCGACCACTGGGACGGCGGCAACATTCTCGACCCGGAGAACGGCAAGGTCTACAAGTGCAAGATGACGCTTGAAGACGGCGGCCAGAAACTCGTCGTGCGCGGCTATATCGGCGTATCGCTGCTCGGCCGGTCGCAGACCTGGGTTCGCCAACAATAACGTGGCGCGCGCTGAAACGCGCGGCTTTATGAAAAAACCGGCCTGACGAATTCATCGTCAGGCCGGTTTTCTTTTGGTGCGCGCGTCGGCACAAACAACGCAGTAAACAGCGGACATCAGGCTGCGTGCTTCATCGCATCCGGCGCATAACTGCTCGGTGAGCGACCCACGGGTACCACGCCGCTACGCGCTTCCGCCGCCTTCGATTGCGTATGCTTGCGCATCCGCACCGACAATTCGTTGCACAGGTTCACGCCCGAGTCGCCGTAGAGTTCACGCATCACGCTCATCAGCGTGCCCGTCTCATGCCAGACCTTGAAGCGGCGATGGCACGTCTGATACGAAGGGTAACGGCGCGGCATCGCCGACCACGTTGCGCCGCTGTATATGACCCAGAGCACGCCGTTCATCACGGCACGGGTATTGGCTAGCGGCCGGCCGCGCAACTCGGTGCGCGGCTGCATTTCGGGCAGAAGCGGCGCGACGCGGCGCCACTCGTGGTCGGTCAGATCGCGATACGGTGTCATGGACATCTCCAGCCTTGGTAACCATGACACAACGATATCGGCTCACCTCAACCGTGAATATAAGACAAGTCCGAAAATACCCCGAGATCGCCTGAATTTGACCGGAATTGACGTTTGAATACCGCCAATTGCCGGAAATCGCACTCAGGTCAGCGACGTATCGACGATGCGGCGCGGTGTTTCGAGATACTCCTTCGACTGCATCTCGACGATGCGCGAGACCGTACGCGCAAACTCGTTGGCCATCGGACCTTCGACGTACAACTGCTCCGCCGGCACCGCCGCGGACATCAGCAGCTTGACCTTGTGGTCGTACAGCACGTCGATCAGCCACGTGAAGCGGCGCGCTTCGGACGCCATCCGCGGCGACATCTGCGGCACCTCGGACAGCACGATCGCGTGGAACCGGCTCGCGAGTTCGAGATAGTCGTTCTGCGAGCGCGGGCCGCCGCACAGCGTCGCGAAATCGAACCACACGACGCCGTCCGCCTTGCGCAGCGCCTTCAGCTCGCGCTTCTCGATATGCAGGAGCGGGCTTTCATCGGGTACCGCCGCGAGCTTGCCGAACGCATGGCGCAATTCGCGATCGGCGTCCGCGCCGAGCGGCGTGTGATACATCTTCACCTGCGCGAGCGTGCGCTGGCGATAATCGACGCCCGCGTCGACGTTCAGCACGTCGAGCTTGTCCTTGATCAGCGCAATCGCCGGCAGCATGCGGTCGCGATGAAGACCGTCCGGATACAGGTCGTCGGGATCGTAGTTGGACGTCATCACGAACTGCACGCCGTTGTTGAACAGACGGTCGAGCAGACGGTACAGGATCATCGCATCGGCAATGTCCGACACGTGGAACTCGTCGAAGCAGATCAGACGGTAGCGCTTCGCGATACGCCGCGCGAGTTCGTCGAGCGGATCGGCCTGCCCTTTCAGTTCCTCGAGCTCGCGGTGTACCTCGCGCATGAATTCGTGGAAATGCAGGCGCGTCTTGCGCTGCACGGGCACGACCGCGTAGAAGCTGTCCATCAGGAAGCTCTTGCCGCGACCGACGCCGCCCCACATGTAGACGCCGCGCGGGAGGTCGGGATGATTGATGAGCTTCTTGAATGCGTTCGAGCGGCGCGCCTTGTACTCGACCCACTCGTCGAAACATTGCTGCAGGCGATCGACGGCCGCGCGCTGCGCGGGATCGGACTGATAGCCGCGCGTGGTCAGCTCGCGCGTGTAGTATTCGGTGACGTTCATCGGGCAAACCGGAAAAAACGAAGGCGGACGGGAAACCCCGCCCGCCCTCGTCATGAGACGGCTGCGCCGGCCGATGGCCGGCCGGCGCTATACCGCGCTCAGCTGTTCAGCGAGCGCTTGTCGACGGCGAGCGCCGCTTCGCGCATCACTTCCGACATCGACGGGTGCGGATGGCAGATACGGGCGATGTCTTCCGACGCCGCCTTGAATTCCATCGCCACCACGGCTTCCGCGATCAGGTCCGACGCGTTCGCGCCGATCACGTGCACGCCGAGCAGTTCGTCGGTCTTCGCATCCGCGATCATCTTCACGAAACCGTCCGGCGCGTTCATGCCGAGCGCGCGGCCGTTGATCGAGAACGGGAACTTGCCCGACTTGATCTCGCGGCCTTCCGCCTTCAGCTGCTGCTCCGTCTTGCCGACCCATGCGATTTCCGGGTACGTGTAGATCACCCAAGGAATGCAGTTGTAGTCGATGTGCGGCTTCTGGCCGTCGATCACTTCCGCGACCAGCACGCCTTCGTCTTCCGCCTTGTGCGCGAGCATCGGGCCGCGCACCACGTCGCCGATCGCGTAGACGTTCGGCACCGCCGTGCGGCAGTGGTCGTCCACGTCGATGAAGCCGCGCTCGTTCGCCTTCAGGCCGATTGCCTCGAGGCCGAGGTTGTCGGTGTTCGGCACGCGGCCGACCGACACGATCAGGCGGTCGGCGTCGAGCGTCTGCGCGTTGCCGTCCTTGTCCGTGTAAGCGATCGACACGCCGTCGGCGGTCGTCTTCACTTCGCCGATCTTCACGCCGAGATGGATGTCGAGGCCCTGCTTCTTGAACAGCTTGGCCGCTTCCTTCGCGAGCGCTTCGTCGGCTGCGCCGAGGAATGCCGGCAGCGCTTCGAGCACCGTCACTTCGGCACCCAGGCGACGCCACACCGAGCCGAGCTCGAGGCCGATCACGCCTGCGCCGATCACGGCGAGCTTCTTCGGCACCGAGTCGAACGTCAGCGCACCTTCGTTGTCCGACACGATCTTGTTGTCGACCGGGATGCCCGGCAGGTGACGCGCCTTCGAACCCGTCGCGATGATCACGTTCTTCGCGGTGACGACTTCGGTTTCACCCTCGCCGCTCACTTCGATCTGCACGCCGGCGTCGGTCTTGCCGGTGAACTTGCCATGGCCCTTCAGCCAGGTGATCTTGTTCTTCTTGAACAGGAACTCGATCCCGCTCGTCATCTTCTCGACGATCGCGTCCTTGCGGCCGAGCATCTTCGCGACGTCGATCTTCACGCCGTCGACCGTGATGCCGTGGTCGGTCAGGTGATGCGACGCGTTCTCGAACTCTTCCGACGACGCGAGCAGCGCCTTCGACGGGATGCAGCCGACGTTCAGGCAGGTGCCGCCGAGCTTCAGCGCGCCGGCCGGGTTCTTCCACTTCTCGATACAGGCAACGGTCTTGCCGAGCTGCGCGGCGCGAATCGCGGCGATGTAGCCGCCGGGGCCGGCGCCGATCACGACGACGTCAAATTCCTTGGACATGACAATCCTTTCTACTTGTACGCCTGCACGTTCGCGCGCGAGCGCGAACGTGCAGAACGGGTCGATGCAGTGAGACTCGGCTTACAGGTCGAGCAGCAGGCGTGCCGGATCTTCCAGCGCATCCTTCATCGCGACGAGCGACAGCACGGCTTCGCGGCCGTCGATGATGCGGTGGTCGTACGACAGCGCGAGGTAGTTGATCGGACGGATCACGATCTGGCCGTTTTCAACGACCGGACGCTCCTTCGTCGCGTGCACGCCGAGGATTGCCGATTGCGGCGGGTTGATGATCGGGGTCGACAGCATCGAGCCGAACACGCCGCCGTTCGAGATCGAGAACGTACCGCCCGTCATTTCCTCGATCGACAGCTTGCCGTCCTTGGCCTTCTGGCCGAATTCGGCGATCTTCTTCTCGATCTCGGCGAGGCTCAGCTGATCCGCGTTGCGCAGGATCGGCACGACCAGGCCACGCGGCGAGCCGACGGCGATACCGATGTCGAAGTAACCGTGGTAGACGATGTCGTTACCGTCGATCGACGCGTTCACGAGCGGGAACTTCTTCAGTGCGTGGACAGCGGCCTTCACGAAGAACGACATGAAGCCGAGCTTCACGCCGTGTTCCTTCTCGAACTTGTCCTTGTACTTGTTGCGCAGCTCCATGACCGGAGCCATGTTGACTTCGTTGAACGTCGTCAGGATCGCGTTGGTCTGCTGCGATTCGAGCAGACGCTCGGCGATACGCGCACGCAGACGCGACATCGGCACGCGCTGTTCCGGACGGTCGTTGAGCCACGTCGTCGCCGACGCCGGCACCTTCACTTCCGGCAGCGACGGCTTCGCCGCGGCCTTTGCCGGTGCGGCAGCCGGAGCGGCCTTCGGTGCGCTGCCTGCGGCCAGCGCGTCGCCCTTCGTGACGCGGCCGTCGCGGCCCGAACCTGCGACGTCGCCTGCCGACAGGCCCTTCTCGGCCAGCAGCTTCGATGCGGCCGGCGATGCCGTACCCGAGCTCGATGCCGTTGCGGTAGCCGGCTGTGCTGCCGGTGCGGCTGCAGCAGGCGCTGCGGCCGGCTTGACTTCGGCCGCGCCCGCCGCGGCTTCGGCTGCACCTGCCTTCGCTTCCGTATCGATCGTAGCGATCAGTTGATCGGCAACGACGGTGTCACCGTCGTTCTGCAGCACTTGCGCGAGCACGCCCGCGGCCGGTGCCGGCACTTCGAGCACGACCTTGTCGGTCTCGAGTTCGATCAGGATTTCGTCCTGCGCGACTGCTTCGCCCGGCTTCTTCTTCCACTGCAGCATGGTGGCTTCCGAAACCGACTCCGAAAGCTGGGGGACTTTGACTTCTACGATAGCCATGTGATTTTCCTGGATGCTTAATCTGGGGTGTGACGAGGTTCGTGCGATTCCTTCGGCCGGTGCGGCGCGCAGCGCGCCCGGCGGGCCAAAGGAGACGGGAAAGCGCGCTGCGCCTTCCCGTTTCGCTTCCGTCGGTTATTTCGCGATCGATGCGCTCTTCAGGCGGCCGAAAGCACCTTCGATGAGGGCCTTCTGCTGCTCGTAGTGCTTCGCGTAGTAGCCAACCGCCGGCGAGGCCGAAGCCGGACGGCCGCTGTATGCCAGCTTCTGCCCTTCCTTCATGCCTTCCTTCAGGTGGTGCTCGACGTAGAACCAGGGGCCCTGGTTCTGCGGCTCGTCCTGCACCCAGACCACTTCAGTCGCGTTCTCGTACTTCTTCATTTCGGCTTCGAACTGCTTGTGCGCGAACGGATACAGCTGCTCGATACGGATGATCGCGACGTCGTTCGCCTTCGCTTCGCGGCGATGTGCGACGAGGTCGTAATACACGCGGCCCGAGCATGCCAGCACGCGCTTGACCTTCTTCGCGTCGATGCCGCCGTCGGTTTCGCCCAGCACCGGCTGGAACGAACCCTTCGCGAGCTCCGACAGGTCCGATACGGCTTCCTTGTGGCGCAGCAGCGACTTCGGCGTTGCGACGATCAGCGGCTTGCGGAACAGGCGGATCATCTGGCGACGCAGCAGGTGGAAAATCTGCGCCGGCGTCGTCGGTTGAACGACCTGCATGTTGTGATCGGCACACAGCTGCAGGAAACGCTCGATACGCGTCGACGAGTGTTCCGGACCCTGGCCTTCGTAGCCGTGCGGCAGCAGCATCGTCAGACCCGACACGCGACCCCACTTCACTTCGCCCGACGAGATGAACTGGTCGATCACGACCTGCGCACCGTTGACGAAGTCACCGAACTGGGCTTCCCACAGCACGAGCGTGTTCGGCTCGGCGGTCGAGTAACCGTATTCGAAGCCCAGCACCGCTTCTTCCGACAGCACCGAGTCGATCACCGTGAACTTCGCCTGACCGTCGGCGATGTTCTGCAGCGGCACGTACGTGCCGTCGTTCCAGCGCTCGCGGTTCTGGTCGTGCAGCACCGCGTGACGGTGCGTGAACGTGCCGCGGCCCGAGTCCTGGCCCGTCAGGCGCACCGAGTAGCCCGATGCGACGAGCGACGCGAACGCGAGGTGTTCACCCATGCCCCAGTCGAGCGGCTGGTCGCCACGCGCCATGTTGCGGCGGTCGTTGATCACGCGCTCGACGAGCGGGTGAACCTTGAAGTTTTCCGGGACCGTCGTGATGCGTTCGCCCAGGCGCTTCAGTTCGGCGAGCGGCACGGCCGTGTCGGCTGCATCCGTCCACTTGCGGTTCAGGAACGGAACCCAGTCGACCGCGTACTTGCTCTTGTAGTTCGACAGGACCGGATCGACCGTGTGGTGACCGTCGTCCATCGCCTTGCGGTACGCCTTCACGTAGTTGTCGGCGTCTTCCGCGGTGATCACGCCCTGCTGCACGAGCTTCTCGGCGTACAGCGCACGGGTGCCCGGGTGCTGTGCGATCTTCTTGTACATCAGCGGCTGCGTGACCGCCGGCGTGTCCTGCTCGTTGTGACCCAGCTTGCGGAAGCAGACGATGTCGATCACGACATCCTTGTGGAACTGCATCCGGTAGTCGATCGCGATCTGCGTCGCGAGGATCACGGCTTCCGGATCGTCGCCGTTCACGTGCAGCACCGGCGCCTCGATCATCTTGACGACGTCGGTACAGTACAGCGTCGAGCGCGCGTCGCGCGGGTCGGACGTCGTGAAGCCGATCTGGTTGTTGATGACGATGTGCAGCGTGCCGTGCGTGCCGTAACCGCGCGTCTGCGCGAGGTTCAGCGTTTCCATCACGACGCCCTGGCCAGCGAAGGCCGCGTCGCCGTGGATCTGCACCGGCAGCACCTGCAGGCCGTCTTCGTCGCCGCGACGGTCCATCCGCGCCTTCGCGGAACCTTCGACCACCGGGTTCACGATTTCGAGGTGCGACGGGTTGAACGCGAGCGACAGGTGGACCGGGCCGCCTTCCGTCGACACGTCCGACGAGAAGCCCTTGTGGTACTTCACGTCACCTGCCGGCAGGTCGTCGACGTGCTTGCCTTCGAATTCGGCGAACAGGTCGGCCGGCATCTTGCCCAGCGTGTTGACCAGCACGTTCAGACGGCCGCGGTGCGCCATGCCGATGATGATTTCCTGCACGCCGCGCTTGCCCGCGTGCTGGACGACTTCGTCCATCGCCGCGATGAAGCTTTCGCCGCCTTCGAGCGAGAAGCGCTTCTGGCCGACGTACTTGGTATGCAGGTAACGCTCGAGGCCTTCGGCGGCCGTCAGGCGATTCAGGATGTGCTTCTTCTCGTCTGCCGAGAAGTTCGGCGTCGCACGGGTCGATTCCAGACGCTCCTGCCACCAGCGCTTCTGTTCCGGGTCGCTGATGTACATGTACTCGGCGCCGATCGTGCCGCAGTACGTGTCACGCAGGCCCTTGACGATGTCGCGCAACGAAGCCTGGTCGAAACCGAAATACAGGTTGCTTGCGCTGTACGTCTGGTCGAGGTCGCCTTCGGAGAAGTCGTAGAACGCGGGTTCGAGTTCGGGAATGGCGGGACGTTCGCGACGCTTCAGGGGATCGAGATTGGCCCATTGCGAGCCAAGGAAGCGATAAGCGCTGATGAGGGACTGCACGTGCACTTGCTTGCGCGCTGCAGCAAGGTTGGTGCTGCTTTCGCGCGGGATGAAGGCATTGGCCTTCGCACGCTCGGCGAACGATTCGACGATCGGGAAATGAGCGACGTCATTGGCATTCGAGCCGTCCGTTGCAGGCACGTTCTGCAGCGCGTCGAAATACTCTCGCCAGTTCTCCGGCACCGATGCCGGATTGTTGAGATATGCATCGTACAGTTCTTCAACGTACGAAGCATTGCCGCCGAACAGATAGGAGTTCAGCTGAAACTGCTTCATTACATCTGACATTTTACGCTCACCTTTCTTCGAGCTTCTCGAGAAATAGCGGGTTACTCAACCTTCCGCGACACGGCCTGACCGTTTAGCGGATTGCGAATCAAGTCTTGCTTGGAAGGACCTAAAACTTGCGTGCGCGCAGCATATCACAGAACCGATACCGGAGTTCACGGCGAAATGTGCCTGAAAGCACCGCGCGACGGGGTTTTGCCGGATTGCCACAACCCGCGGGAACAGTGTTTTGCAGCGCCCCCGATTGCACATCGGGCAGATGCAAAAAAGGCCACCCGAAGGCGGCCTTTCTCGTCCTGCACGGGAACGATCGATGCTTAGTCGACCGCGCCTTCGCGGCTCGCGCGGCGACGCTCGTGCTCCTTCAGGAAGCGCTTGCGCAGGCGGATCGACTGCGGCGTCACTTCGACAAGCTCGTCGTCGTCGATGAATTCGACCGCGTACTCGAGCGACATCTGGACCGGCGGCACCAGGCGCACGGCTTCGTCGGTGCCCGACGCGCGCACGTTGGTCAGCTGCTTGCCCTTGATCGGGTTCACGACGAGGTCGTTGTCACGGCTGTGGATGCCGATGATCATGCCCTCATAGAGCGCATCGCCCGGCTTCACGAACATGCGGCCGCGATCCTGAAGCTTCCACAGTGCATAGGCCACGGCAGCGCCGTCGTCCTGCGAGATCAACACGCCGTTGCGGCGCTCGAAGACCGAACCGTCCTTGACCGGTGCGTACGAGTCGAAGATGTGGCTCATCAGGCCCGTGCCGCGCGTGAGCGTCAGGAATTCGCTCTGGAAGCCGATCAGGCCACGCGCCGAGATCTTGTACTCCAGACGCGTGCGACCACGGCCGTCCGATGCCATGTCGAGCATCTCGCCCTTGCGGCGGCCGAGCTCTTCCATCACGCCACCCTGGTGCTCGTCCTCGACGTCGACGGTCAGCAGTTCGTACGGCTCGTGACGCACGCCGTCGATTTCCTGCATCACGACGCGCGGACGCGACACGGCCAGCTCATAGCCTTCACGGCGCATGTTCTCGACGAGAATCGTCAGGTGCAGTTCGCCGCGGCCCGACACTTCGAACACCGTTTCGTCGCCGGTGTCCTTCACGCGCAGCGCGACGTTGTGGTTCAGTTCCTTCATCAGGCGGTCGCGGATCTGGCGGCTCGTGACGAACTTGCCTTCGCGGCCGGCGAGCGGCGACGAATTGACGAGGAAGTTCATCGTCAGCGTCGGCTCGTCGACGGTGATCATCGGCAGCGCTTCCGGCGTATCGACCGCGCAGATCGTTGCGCCGATGCCGACGTCTTCAATACCGTTGATCAGCACGATGTCGCCCGCTTCGGCGGATTCGACCTGCACGCGCTCGAGGCCCGTGAACGACAGCACCTGGTTGATCTTGCGGTTCAGCACTTCGCCTTCCGGGCCGAAGCGCATCGCGACCGGCTGGCCCGGCTTGATGCGACCGCGCGTGATGCGGCCGACGCCGATCCGGCCGACGTACGTCGAATAGTCGAGCGACGTGATCTGCAGTTGCAGCGGCGCGTCCGGATCCGCCGGACGGACCGGCACGTGCTCGAGGACTGCCTCGAACAGCGGGCGCATGTCGCCTTCGCGCGCGGCCGGGTCGAGCGACGCATAGCCGTTCAGGCCCGATGCGTAGACGATCGGAAAATCGAGCTGCTCTTCGGTTGCGCCGAGCTTGTCGAACAGGTCGAAGGTCTGATTGATGACCCAGTCGATCCGCGCACCCGGACGGTCGATCTTGTTGACGATGACGATCGGCTTCAGGCCGAGCGCCAGCGCCTTCTTCGTGACGAAGCGCGTCTGCGGCATCGGGCCCTCGACCGCGTCGACGAGCAGCAGCACCGAGTCGACCATCGACAGCACACGCTCCACCTCGCCGCCGAAGTCCGCGTGCCCCGGCGTGTCGACGATGTTGATGTGCGTGCCTTCGTACTCGACCGCGCAGTTCTTCGCGAGAATCGTGATCCCGCG
The DNA here is from genome assembly GCF_040545135.1 of Burkholderia sp. 572. Taxonomy (NCBI): domain Bacteria; kingdom Pseudomonadati; phylum Pseudomonadota; class Betaproteobacteria; order Burkholderiales; family Burkholderiaceae; genus Burkholderia; species Burkholderia sp. 572. Next base: position 354,807 of record NZ_JBEPLH010000004.1, read on the forward strand.
CTCTTTTTCGATGTCGTTCGAGTCCATCACCCGCTCCGCAACCTGCTGGTTCTCGCGGAAGGTGCCGGACTGGCGGAGCAGTTGGTCGACGAGCGTGGTCTTGCCGTGGTCGACGTGGGCGATGATGGCGATATTGCGAAGGGCGCGGGTCATAGAAACCTGGAAATCGTTTGAACGCGCAAAAGCGCCCGCTCGTTTTTCACGGGCGCGCGCATTGCAGCTTGGAAAGCCGCAAATTATAGCACGTGAGAATGTCGGTAACCGACGGGCACGTTGCAACGCAGCAGGCAGGCCGGCGCACCCTCCTCTCGAACGCGCCAATCCGTCGAAGCCCGTGTCGCCGTCGGGCACAAAAACCTTATTGATATGAGGGATTTTTGAGATGCAAAGCGCGCCCCTTGCCGTTCGATTAACATTTGCCGCGGCAAGCAACTGTGCCTATACTGCTGCCTAGTCAACTATTGCAGCTTCAGGGTTTTATGTCGGATTCTTCTACCCCATCCCCCGTTTCGCCGCTGTCCTCGTACCAGATGAACGACAGCGTCGGTTATCTGATGTCGCGCGTGAAGTCGGTGATGACCAACCTCGTCACGCAACGCACGCAGGAAGAGCTCGGCATCACGGGCACGCAGGCGAGCATGCTGTTCATGATCGCGGTCGGCAAGTGCTCGACGGCCGCCGAGCTTGCCCGCGAGTACGGGATCGACGCGAGCGCAGTCACGCGGCTGCTCGACCGGGTCGAAAAGCGCGGCCTGCTGTCCCGCGTCCGCAGCATCGAGGATCGACGTGTCGTGCGCCTCGAGCTGACCGACGAAGGCCGTGCGCTCGCCGAACGGCTGCCGCCGATTTTCCGCAGCGTGCTCGACCAGGTGCTGGACGGGTTCACGCCGGAAGAAGTCGGGTTCCTGAAGAGCATGCTGCGTCGCATTCTCAGCAACTATTGCGAGACCGCCGGCGGCAGCATCACGTAATAGTTGCCATAACAATTACTTTTGACAGATTAATGTAAGGAAATCCTTGCAGTGTCCATCATTCATTCCGAGTCAGGGATCAGCGCGATGAAATCCTCCCCGTTGTCCGTGCGCGCCGGGTCGTGCCGCACCGCCGTCGCCGTCGCGGTCGCCGCACTGGCGCTGGCGGGCTGCGCGAACTACATCGGCATCAAGAGCGACAAGCAGATCGCCCCCGCGTCGCAATTCGAATCCGCCCAGAGCCTGCCGGCCCAGGGCGGCCAGTGGCCGGCGCTCGACTGGGCCAGCCAGTTCGGCGATCCGCAGTTGCCGAAGCTGATCGACGAAGCCCTGCAGGGCAATCCGTCGATCGCGCAGGCACAGGCGCGCATCGCAAAGGCGTCGTCGTACATCGAATCGTCGCGTTCGAACTTGATGCCCAAGGCGGAAGCCAGCTATTCGTGGACGCGTGAGCTGTATTCGTCGAACGCGCTGTTCCCGCCGCCGTACGGCGGCCAGTGGTACAGCGAGAACAACGCGCTCGCGAGCGCGTCGTGGGAACTCGACCTGTGGGGCAAGAACCGCGAGCGCCTGCACACTGCCGTGTCGCAGGAAAAGGCGGCCGAAGCCGACATGCAGCAGGCACGCATCACGCTCGCGTCGTCGGTCGCACGCACCTACAACTCGCTCGCGCAGCTCTATGCGCTGCGCGATATCGCCCAACGCGAGATCGCCAACCGCGAGACGGTCGGCAAGATCACCGACGGCCGCGTGTCGGCCGGCCTCGACACCAACGTCGAACGCCAGACGGCCCGCGGCAATATCGCGACGACCCAGGCTTCGCTGTCCGATCTCGATGGGCAGATCACGACGGTGCGCTACCAGCTCGCGGCACTGCTCGGCAAGGGCCCGGATCGCGGGCTGCAGATCGCGGCGCCCGTGATGAACCCGAGCGGCGATGTCGCACTGCCCGGCAACCTGCCGGCCGATCTCGTCTCGCGCCGCCCCGACATCGTCGCCGCGCGCTGGCAGGTCGAAGCCGCGATGCACGACGTGAAGGAAGCGAAGGCCGAGTTCTACCCCGACGTGAACCTTGCGGCCGGTTTCGGCTTCGATGCGTTCGGCTGGGGCAAATTCCTGAACTTCGCGAGCCGCCAGGCGCAATTCGGCCCGGCGATCCACCTGCCGATTTTCGACGCCGGCGCGCTGCGCGCGCAGCTCAAGGGCCGCTACGCGGACTTCGACCTGTCGGTGGCGAACTACAACCAGACGCTGATCAGCGCGCTGAACGACGTCGCGACGCAGGTCGCGTCGATCCGCGCAGTCGATCGCCAGATGGGCGATGCGCAACGCGCCCTCGACGCATCGACGCGCGCATACGACCTCGCGGTCATCCGCTACAAGGCCGGCCTGTCGCCGCAGCTGCAGGTGCTGACCGCGGACAGCAACCGCCTCGCATCGGAGCAGACGGTGACCAACCTGAAGATGCGCCGGCGCGACATGCAGCTTGCACTGATCAAGGCGCTCGGCGGCGGGTTCGACGCGACCGGCACGCCGCTTGCCGCGCCCGATGCCGACAAGCCGACAAAACAGGCCGCCAACTGATCCGGCGCCACCACTACGCAGACACTCGAAATAACGGACGGAGAAAATCGCCATGAGCGACCAACAAAACGCCGCCAGCGCACAGCCGCAGAACAACGGCAAGCGCAAACGGATGATGACGCTGCTCGTCGCGGTCATCGTGATCGCGGCCATCGCGTATGGCCTGTACTACTTCCTCGTCGCCCGCTTCCATGAAGGGACCGACGACGCGTACGTGAACGGCAACGTCGTGCAGATCACGCCGCAGGTCACCGGCACCGTGATCGCGGTGAAGGCCGACGACACGCAGACGGTGAAGGCCGGCGATCCGCTCGTCGTGCTCGACCCGGCCGACTCGCAGGTCGCGCTGCAGCAGGCCGAAGCCAATCTCGCGCAGACGGTGCGCCAGGTGCGCGGCCTGTTCGTCAACGACGACCAGTATCGCGCGCAAGTCGCACTGCGCCAGTCCGACCTGTCGAAGGCCGAGGACGACCTCCGTCGCCGCGTGGCCGTCGCGCAGACGGGCGCCGTGTCGCAGGAAGAAATCTCGCACGCACGCGACGCCGTGCGCGCCGCCCAGGCATCGCTCGACGCCTCGCAGCAACAACTCGCGTCGAACCGCGCGCTGACCGCAAACACGACGATCGCATCGCATCCGAACGTGATGGCCGCAGCCGCGAAGGTTCGCGACGCGTACCTGGCGAACGCGCGTAACGTGCTGCCCGCACCGGTCACCGGCTATGTCGCGAAGCGCTCGGTGCAGGTCGGCCAGCGCGTGTCGCCGGGCACGCCGCTGATGTCGGTGGTGCCGCTGAACGCAGTGTGGGTCGATGCGAACTTCAAGGAAGTCCAGCTCAAGCACATGCGCATCGGCCAGCCGGTCGAACTGACGGCCGACATCTACGGCTCGTCGGCGGTCTATCACGGCAAGGTGGTCGGCTTCTCGGCAGGTACGGGCTCGGCGTTCTCGCTGCTGCCGGCGCAGAACGCGACGGGTAACTGGATCAAGGTCGTGCAGCGCCTGCCGGTGCGGATCGAACTCGATCCGAAGGATCTCGCCAAGCACCCGCTGCGCATCGGCCTGTCGATGCAGGTCGACGTGGACATCAAGGACGAACGCGGCGACCAGCTCGTGAACGCACCGAACACCGTCTACGAGACCAATGTGTTCGCGAAGTACGGCGACGAAGCCGACGCCGAAATCGCCCGCATCATCGCCGAGAATGCCGGCGGCAACGCACCGGCGCCGGCTGCGGCTGCGGCGAAGTCGAATGCCGTCGCGAAGATGATGTAACCGCTCCGACTCCGGAAAGACAACCGACATGGCACAGGCACCTGTCTCTCACCCGCCCTTGCAGGGCGGGCAGCTCGTGATCGGGACGATCGCGGTATCGCTCGCGGTGTTCATGAACGTGCTCGACACGTCCATCGCGAACGTCGCGATCCCGACCATCTCGGGCGACCTCGGCGTGTCGTCCGACCAGGGCACGTGGGTCATCACGTCGTTCGCAGTCGCGAACGCGATCTCCGTGCCGCTGACCGGCTGGCTGACCGACCGCTTCGGGCAGGTTCGCCTGTTCCTCGCGTCGATCATCCTGTTCGTGATTTCGTCGTGGATGTGCGGGCTCTCGCCCAACCTGCCGTTCCTGCTTGCGTCGCGCGTGCTGCAAGGCGCGGTGGCAGGCCCGATGATTCCGCTGTCGCAAGCGCTCCTGCTGTCGAGTTATCCGCGCGCCAAGGCGCCGATGGCGCTCGCGCTATGGGCGATGACGACGCTGATCGCGCCCGTTGCCGGCCCGATCCTCGGCGGCTGGATCTCGGACAACTACTCGTGGCCGTGGATCTTCTACGTCAACATCCCGGTCGGCATCGCCGCCGCCGCCGCGACGTGGGCGATCTACCGCAATCGGGAATCGGCCGTGCGCCGCGCCCCGATCGACGGCGTGGGCCTCGCGCTGCTGGTCGTCTGGGTCGGCTCGCTGCAGATCATGCTCGACAAGGGCAAGGATCTCGACTGGTTCGCGTCGACGACCATCATTGTGCTCGCGCTGACCGCGGTCATCGCGTTCGCGTTCTTCGTCATCTGGGAACTGACTGCCGAGCACCCGGTCGTCGACCTGTCGCTGTTCCGCATGCGGAACTTCACCGGCGGCACCGTCGCGCTGTCGATCGGGTACGGCCTGTACTTCGGCAACCTCGTGCTGTTGCCGCTGTGGCTGCAGACGCAGATCGGCTACACGGCGACCGACGCCGGTCTCGTGATGGCACCGGTCGGGCTGTTCGCGATCCTGCTGTCGCCACTCACCGGGAAGTACCTGCCGCGCACCGATCCGCGCTTTATCTCGACGGCGTCGTTCCTGACGTTTGCGCTGTGCTTCTGGATGCGGTCGCGCTACACGACGGGGGTCGACGAATGGTCGCTGACGCTGCCGACGCTCGTACAGGGCATCGCGATGGCCGGCTTCTTCATCCCGCTGGTATCGATCACGCTGTCGGGCCTGCCCGGCCACCGCATTCCCGCGGCATCGGGCCTGTCCAACTTCGTGCGGATCATGTGCGGCGGCATCGGCACGTCGATCTTCCAGACGGCCTGGGACCATCGCAACAATTTCCATCACGCGCAACTGGTCGAGCAGGCGAACGTCTACAACCCGACGTTCAACCAGGCCGTCACGCAGATGGGCAACCTCGGGCTGACGCGGGACCAGGCACACGGGCTGATCAACAATCTGGCCACGCAGCAGGCCGCGCAGCTCGGCGTGAACGACCTGTTCTACATCTCGGCGGCGATCTTCGTGCTGCTGATCGGGCTGATCTGGATCACGAAGCCCGAGCGCTCGGGCGGTGGCGATGCAGGTGCCGCGGCATCAGCTGCACACTGAACACGCTGCCTGGACGCAAACAAAAAGCCCCGCTTCGTGAAGCGGGGCTTTTTCATTCCGACGGGCACGCGTTCGCGCGGCTGCGTCAGGCTGCCGTGACGACGAGCCGCTCCGGCGCCAATACGCCGTTTGCCTTGCGGGCCACGCCGAGCAGGCGAGTCGCGTCGTAGACGCGCACGCGCCCGCCTTCGGCCGCATCGATCGGGTCGAGCGACGACAGCGGCAAACGCTGCCCGTGCAGGAACCGCTTCGCGCTGGTTTCATCGAGACGAACCAGCGGAAACGTCGACAGCAACGCATCGACCGGCTGAAGCCATGCATCACGTGCCGCTTCGTCGGCATCGGACAGCGCATCGAGCGTTACCGCATGCTCGAGCGTCAGCGCGCCGACGCCCGTGCGCCGCAGCATCGTCAGATGCGCACCGCAACCGAGCGCCTCGCCGATATCCTCTGCCAGCGTGCGCACATAAGTGCCCTTGCTGCAGGTCACGCGAAACGTCACGTCAGGCAGGTCGCACGCGAGCAGGTCGAGGGCGAGGATCGTCACGTTGCGGCCCTCGCGCTCGACGGTTTGCCCCGCGCGCGCATATTCATACAGCGGCTTGCCATCGCGCTTGAGCGCCGAATACATCGGCGGCACCTGCACGATCTCGCCGGTGAAGCGCACCAGCGCGGCTTCCACCGCCGCACGGTCGCATTCGACGGGGCGCGTGTCGATCACCTCGCCTTCCGCGTCGCCGGTAGCCGTACGCTGGCCGAGACGCATCGTCGCTTCGTAGGTCTTGTCCGCTTCGAGCAGATCCTGCGAGAACTTCGTCGCCTCGCCGAAACACAGCGGTAGCAAACCCGAAGCCAGGGGATCGAGCGTACCGGTGTGACCGGCTTTCTTCGCGAGCAGCAGGCGCTTCGCGCGAATCAGTGCATCGTTGCTCGAAAGGCCGACCGGCTTGTCGAGCAGGAGGACGCCGTCCAGCACGCGCCGGGGCACGCGCGGACGTTGGGATGCTGCAGTCGTCATAGGCCGGTCGAGCTCAGTCGTCCTTGGTAGCCGCGTCGGCCTCGTCGTCGTCCTTCGCGCGCGTCGAGTTCGCTTCCTTGATCAGGCGCGACATTTCCACGGCCTTCTCGATCGTCTGGTCGTAGTGGAAATGCAGCGTCGGCACCGTATGGATGTGCAGGCGCTTGAACAACAGGTTGTGCAAGTGACCCGACGCGTGGTTCAGCGCTTCCTGCGTCTTGGCCGGATCGCCGGTCAACGCGGTGAAGTAGACCTTCGCGTGCGCATAATCCGGCGTGAGTTCGACGCTCTGGATGGTCACGATGCCGATGCGCGGGTCTTTGACCTCGCGCATGATGAGTTCGGACAGATCGCGCTGAATCTGGTCAGCGATCTGCACGTTGCGATTGGGGGAAGTACGTTTCCTGGACATGATCGATCCGTGATCCGTTTATCAGGATGAAGCGGCGGCCAGTGTTGGCGCGCCACCATGAAAATGGGCGGGACAGGCCCAAGCCTGCCCCGCCCATGAGCCGATGCGCGAGGATTACAGCGTACGCGCGACTTCGGTCACTTCGAAGACTTCGAACTGGTCGCCTTCGATGACGTCGTTGAAGTTCTTCACCGACATACCGCACTCGAAGCCTTGCTTCACTTCCTTCACGTCGTCCTTGAAGCGCTTCAGCGATTCGAGTTCGCCCGTGAAGATCACGACGTTGTTGCGCAGCACGCGAACCGACGACGAGCGCTTGACGATACCGTCCGTGACCATACAGCCGGCGACCGTGCCGACCTTCGGCACCTTGAACACCTGGCGCACCTCGACCATGCCGGTGACGACTTCGCGCTTCTCCGGCGCCAGCATGCCCGACATTGCCGCCTTCACCTCATCCACTGCGTCATAGATGATGTTGTAGTAGCGGATGTCGATGCCGTTCGCTTCGGCCAGCTTGCGCGCCTGTGCATCCGCACGCGTGTTGAAGCCGATGATGACAGCCTTCGATGCCGTTGCGAGGTTGACGTCATTTTCGCTGATGCCACCCACCGCGCTGTGCACGATCTGCACGCGCACTTCGTCGGTCGACAGCTTGAGCAGCGACTGTACGAGCGCTTCCTGCGAGCCCTGCACGTCCGCCTTGATGATGAGCGGCAGGTTCTGCACTTCGCCTTCGCCCATCTGCTCGAGCATGCTTTCCAGCTTCGCGGCCTGCTGCTTCGCCAGCTTCACGTCGCGGAACTTGCCCTGACGGAACAATGCGATTTCACGCGCCTTGCGCTCGTCCGGCAGCACGATCACTTCCTCGCCCGCGCCCGGCACTTCCGACAGACCCTGGATTTCGACCGGGATCGACGGGCCGGCTTCCTTCGTCGGCTTGCCATTCTCGTCGAGCATCGCGCGCACGCGGCCGTAGGCCGTACCCGCCAGCACGATGTCGCCGCGGTTCAGCGTACCGGACTGCACGAGGATCGTCGCGACCGGGCCCTTGCCCTTGTCGAGCTTCGCTTCGATCACGATACCCTTGGCCGGCGCTTCGACCGGTGCCTTCAGCTCCAGCACTTCGGCTTGCAGCAGCACGTTCTCGAGCAGATCGTCGATGCCCGCGCCCGTCTTTGCCGACACCGGCACAAACGGCGAATCGCCACCGTATTCTTCCGGCACGACGCCTTCCGCGACCAGTTCCTGCTTGACGCGATCGGGGTTCGCTTCCGGCTTGTCGATCTTGTTGATCGCGACGACGATCGGCACACCACCCGCCTTCGCGTGGGCAATGGCTTCCTTCGTCTGCGGCATCACGCCGTCGTCGGCTGCCACCACCAGCACCACGATGTCGGTCGCCTTCGCGCCGCGTGCACGCATTGCCGTGAACGCTTCGTGACCCGGCGTATCGAGGAACGTGATGACGCCACGCGGCGTATCGACGTGATACGCGCCGATGTGCTGCGTAATGCCGCCCGCTTCGCCTGCGGCAACCTTCGCGCGGCGGATGTGGTCGAGCAGCGAGGTCTTGCCGTGGTCGACGTGACCCATCACCGTGACGACCGGCGGACGCGGCAGTTGCTCGGCGTCGGTACCGGTTTCGCCTTCGACGAGCAGCGCTTCCGGATCGTCCAGCTTCGCGGCAACCGCGCGATGGCCCAGTTCCTCGACGACGATCATCGCCGTTTCCTGGTCCAGCACCTGGTTGATCGTGACCATCTGGCCCATCTTCATCATCACCTTGATGACTTCGGAGGCCTTGATCGACATCTTGTGCGCGAGATCGGCAACCGACACGGTTTCCGGCACGTGCACTTCACGGACGATCGGCTCGGTCGGCGCCTGGAAGGACGATGCACTGTCCTGGTGACGGCCACGACCCTTCGGGCCGCCGCGCCAGCCGCGGTCGACGCCGCCGCTCGAATCGCCGCGCGTCTTGATGCCGCGACGCTTCGACGCGTCGTCCTGCCAGCCGCCCTTGCCTGCGCCCGGCTTCTTGTTGCGGTCGCCCGCGCCTGCCGGCGCCTGCGTCGTTGCCGGTGCCGCACCGGCCGGCTTCTTCACGGCCGGGCGCGCCTGCGCACCTTCCGGCTTTGCCGGCTTGTGCAGCGTGCCCTTCGCTTCGGCCGGCTTCGGCGGCTCGACCGGCTTCGGCGGCTCGACAGCCTTGACGACGGCCTTGCGCGGTGTGTTCATCATCTCGCGAATCGCACGCGCTTCGGCTTCTGCCGCCGCACGGCGCTTGCTGATCTCTTCCTGCTCGGCACGCGCCTTGTCCGCTGCCTCGCGGGCAGCGTCTTCAGCCTTCTTCGCCGCTTCGCGCTGCGCCGCACGTTCGGCGGCTGCGCGCGCCTCGTCCTGCGCGGACTGCGCCGATTGCGGAGTCTCCGCTTCCTGTTCGGCAGCAGCAGCCTGCTGTGCCGCTGCCTGCTGCTGTGCCGCCGCAGCTTCGGCCGCGGCACGCTTCGCCGCCGCTTCTTCCTCGGCGCGACGGCGCTCGGCTTCGGCCGCTTCCTCGCGGGCACGACGCTCCGCTTCCTCGCGCTCAAGGCGCTCCTGACGCTCGCGCAGTTCCTGCGCCTGCTTCTCGAGCAGCTCGGCCTCGCGGCGCGCTTCTTCCTCGCGACGCTTCAGTTCTGCATCGTCGTCCGCTTCGGCGACCTGCGCCTGACCCTGTTCCGCACCTTCGGCCACGTCGTCGCGCTTGACGAACGTACGCTTCTTGCGGACCTCGACCTGAATGGTGCGAGCCTTGCCCGTCGCGTCAGATTGCTTGATCTCCGACGTATGCTTGCGGGTCAGCGTGATCTTGCGCTTGTCGCCGTCGGTTGCGCCGTGCGACTTGCGCAAATGATCGAGCAGACGCGCCTTGTCCGTTTCGGACAGCGCATCGTCTTCACTCGCTTTCTGGACGCCCGCTGCCTGCAGCTGTTCGAGCAGCACACCAGCAGGCATTTTCAGTTCCGCGGCAAATTGGGCTACGTTGTTACTCGCCATTCATTCCTCTTAGTGCAAGGACCGATTCCTTGCGGTTAGCATCGGGTCAGGCCATACGGCCGCCATCAAATCAGTGCGCCATGGTCATTTCTCACTGGAACCAGTGTTCACGTGCTTTCATGATCAACGCCTTAGCGGCATCCTCTTCCATCCCGGTCATGTCGACCAGTTCATCCACAGCCAGCTCGGCGAGATCGTCGCGCGTCTGCACGCCGTGTTCGGCCAGCTTCGCGAGCAGCTCCGGCGTAATGCCGTCGAGGCTCTTGAGATCCAGCGCTGCGTTCTCGACCTTTTCTTCGTTCGCGATCGCCATCGTCAACAGCGCGTCGCGTGCGCGGTTGCGCAGTTCGTGCACGGTGTCCTCGTCGAACGCCTCGATTTCGAGCATTTCGTTGAGCGGCACGTACGCGATCTCTTCCAGACTCGTGAAGCCTTCGTCGATCAGGATGTCGGCAACTTCTTCGTCGACGTCGAGACGCGCCATGAACAGCGCACGCAGCCGGTCGCGTTCTTCACCCTGCTTCAGGGCGGATTCGTCCGGCGTCATGATGTTGATCTGCCAGCCGGTCAGTTCGCCAGCAAGACGAACGTTCTGACCGCTGCGGCCGATCGCGACAGCCAGCTCGTTCTCGTCGACGACGACGTCCATCGAGTGCTTTTCTTCATCGACGACAATCGACTGGACAGCTGCCGGCGCGAGCGCGCCGATCACGAACTGGGCGGGATCCTCCGACCATAGCACGATGTCGATGTTTTCGCCACCGAGCTCGTTGCGCACGGCCTGCACACGGGAACCGCGGATACCGACGCAGGTGCCGATCGGATCGATCCGCTTGTCGTACGCGATGACGCCGATCTTCGCGCGCACGCCCGGGTCGCGGGCAGCCGCCTTGATCTCGAGCAGGCCCTGCTCGATTTCCGGCACTTCCATCTCGAACAGCTTCATCAGGAACTCGGGCGCCGTACGCGACAGTTCGATCTGCGGGCCGCGCGCGGTGCGGTCGACCTTCGCGATGTACGCACGCACGCGGTCGCCCACGCGCAGGTTTTCCTTCGGGATCAGCTGATCGCGGCGCAGCAGCGCCTCGACACGGCCCGATTCGACGATGAAGTTGCCCTTGTCGAGGCGCTTCACCGTACCCGTCATGATCTTTTCGCCACGTTCGAGGTAATCGTTCAGGATCTGCTCGCGCTCGGCGTCGCGCACCTTCTGCAGGATCACCTGCTTCGCGGCCTGCGCGCCGATGCGACCGAACTCGATCGACGGAACGGGTTCCTCGACATACTCGCCGACTTCGACGTCGGGCTTCTGCTCACGCGCTTCGAACAGCAGGATCTCGCGATCCGGCTCCTGCAAGCCTGCCTCGTCGGGCACGACGAGCCAGCGACGGAAGGTTTCGTGCTCGCCGCTTTCGCGATCGATATGGACGCGGATTTCGGCGCCTTCGTCGAACAGCTTCTTGGAAGCAGATGCGAGCGCGGCCTCGAGGGCGCCCAGCACCACATCCTTGTCGACGTTTTTCTCGCGCGCCAGCGCATCCACCAGCATCAACACTTCGCGACTCATTATTTGCGGCTCCTAAAGTCAACTTGCGGAATCAGGCGGGCTTTGTCGATATCGGCCAGCGTGAAATCCAGCATGGCCGCCTCGCCCTTCTTCCTCTCAAATTCCAAACCGATCGTTTCGCCATTCGGCGCGTGCAGAATGCCCCGGTACGTCTTGCGCCCGTCCAGCGGCTTTTTCAAGGTCACGGAAACTTCGCTGCCGGCGAAGCGCTCGAAGTCGGCCAGCTTCTTCAACGGGCGGTCGAGCCCCGGGGACGAGACTTCGAGCCGTTCGTAATCGATGTTTTCGACCGTCAAGACGTGCTGGAGCTGACGCGTGACCTTTTCGCAATCTTCGAGCGAGATGCCGGCAGGCTGATCGATATAGATGCAAAGCATGCCGCGCCCAGTGCGCTCGAGATCCACCAGCTCGTAACCGAGCCCGGTGACCGTGGTTTCTATCAGTTCCGTCAGTTGCACAGTGTCCTCTCAGGTGTTCGCGCCCGCCGCTCGCGAATTCACCCGCGGGCGCGCGCCTTAGCCGGCGCAGGAAGCGCTACCCGAGATGCCTAACCGTTTCAGCAAAAAAAAATGGGCGGAACGCCCATCTTCTTACTGGTGGTCGCACCTGAGCCGCACATTGAATCCGTACGCCCAGCGACTCCGCGATTATAGCGATTTTTGGCGCAAACGCCAAGCCAGCCGGTAAAAGCAGCGTGTCGCCCGCCTTTACCGACCCAAAAATGCGAAATCGGGTTATCCGATCAGCCAGCACCATCCTGCCAGGCCGGAGATCGGTCATGCCGGCTGCGACGCAGCGGCACGCAATATATATACAGTCGAAAGCGATCGGCGCAATACGCCGTGCCGGCAAAATCGGCGGGATGCCGATCGGGCCGGCACGCCGGCGGCTTTGCGCCGCCGTGCGCCAATATGTGTTTAGCGGCTGCGCGTACGACTGCGCTGCTGACGCTGGCCGCCGCCGCGCGGACCGCCGCCGTTGCCGGCGCCGTCAGCCCGATTACCGTTCGGATTGCGATTGCCGCCACCCTTGCTGCCGCCGCGCTTGGCGCCCGCGCCTTCGCGCTTGGGGCCTGCGCCGTACGACGCACGGTTGCCGTCGACATCGCGGCCGCCACCCGCTCGATTGCCGTCGCGACCACCGCCCGCGCGGTTGCCATCGCGGCCGCCGCCGGCACGATTGCCGTAACCCGACGGCGCAACCGGCAGGCTGCCGTAGCCGCTCAGGCCCGGCAAACCCGGCCCGCCGCGCCGACCGCCGCCGCGACGCGGCTGATCCAGCTGCCCGTGAGCCGTCAGCACCGGCTCGCGGCTGATGAAGCCCATCGATGTCTGCATCGGATCGGGCTGGCGACGCTCGGCCTGGCCGGCACCGCCGCGCTTGCCCTTCTCCTCGGACGGCGCCTTCAGGCCGACGGTCGCCATCAGCTTGCGCACCTGCGTGTCGTCGAGCTCCTCCCAGCGGCCGCGCTTCAGACCGCGCGGCAGCGGAATCGGACCGTGACGCGTACGGATCAGGCGGCTCACCATCAGGCCGACCGCCTCGAACATCCGGCGCACTTCGCGGTTGCGGCCTTCGGCCAGCGCGACGTGATACCAGTGGTTCGTACCCTCGCCGCCGCCGTCGCGGATGCGCAGGAAGTTTGCCGGGCCGTCATCGAGCTCGACACCATGCAGCAGCTTCTGACGCATGCCTTCGGCCAGCTCGCCGACGACGCGCACCGCGTATTCGCGCTCGACGCAGTAGCGCGGATGCATGAAGCGGTTTGCGAGGTCGCCCGAAGTCGTCAGCATCAGCAGACCTTCGGTATTGAAGTCGAGGCGGCCGACAGCGAGCCACTTCGCCGTCTTCATCGGCGGCAGTCGGTCGAACACCGACGGACGGCCTTCCGGATCCGCGTGACTGACGATCTCGCCCGTCGGCTTGTGGTACAGCAGCACCCGCGGCGGCTTGTTCGGCAGCTTGCGCTTGACCGGCTTGCCGTTGATCCGCACCTGGTCGGTCGGCATGATGCGCTGGCCGATGTGTGCGGGCTCGCCGTTCACCGACACGCGACCGGCGACGATCAGCTCTTCCATCTCACGGCGCGAGCCCATGCCCGCTTCCGCCAGCACCTTGTGCAGCTTCGGCGCGTCGTCGTCCGGCGACAGCACGCGCTTGTTCGCCGGCTGGTTGCGGCCACGACGCAGCATCGGCGCACGCACGCCGCTACCGCCCGCGGAATTGTCGGCGTCGAATGCCGGCGACGTCACGTAGGCAAACAGTTCGTCCTGGGACGCATCGCCTTCCGTCTTCGCCGCACCACCTTCAGCCTTCGATGCGCCGCCGCGACGGCCCTGGCCGCCCTGGGCCTTGGCCGCGCTTTCGCGCTTGCCGGCCGGCTTGCGACCGCCCTTGGCCGCGCCTTCCTTGCGCGGCGCACGCGCCGGCTGCTGCGCGTCGGCGGCTTCGGCCGGCTGCGCGTCAGCGTCTTCGCCACCCTGCGGCTCGCCTTCGGCGCCCTTCGACTTGGCCGCCGCGCGACGTCGCGCGATCAGGCTGCGCGGGCCTCGCCGCAGACCGCGGCGGGGACGCTCGTCGCCACCCTCGGCCGGAGCGCCCTGCTCCGGTGCATCGTCGGCACGCGCTGCCTGCACGGCAGGCGCGGACGATTCAATATCGTGGATATCTGTCAAAACAACCTCAAAATGTCAGGTCTCGCGCCCGGCGCGGGCGCGGCAAGAAGTTGGCCGCGTTCAGGCGCGACGCTGTTCGGGTTCTGCTTCGTCGTCCGGCAGCGCGTCGACACCGATGGGTGCACTGGCGCTTCGTACGGCATCGGCGAGACTGTCGGACGTGTCGTCCAGCATCTCGCCGTCCGCGGGACGGGAACGGGAACGGGAGGCGTCGGCCTGACCAGCCTCGCCGGGCATGTCGCCGGCCGCTTCCGTTCCGTCTCCGGCAACCGCTTCGGCGGCCGGCTTGCGATCTTCCTCGCTCCAATCCGCGCGCAGCGGCTCGGGCTGCACACCGGCCGGCACTACTTCGGCGCCAGCCTGTTCCAGTTGTTCCGCTTGCCCGCGATCAGCTTCGAGCGTATCGCGGCTCGCGATTTCCTGCGTCGGCACGACGTCCACCGCGGTATCGCCCGGCAATCCCGCCGGCTGGCCGGCGGATGCCTCGTCCGCCTGCGGCGCGTCGCCCGCTGCGTCGTCGGCAATCGACATGTCTCCGTCGAAATCCATCGCCTGCTGCGCCAGCAGCGCAGCCTCGATGTTCGCGGCCGGCTCTTCGAGCGCCGGCAGATCATCGAGCGCCTTCAGGCCGAGGTCGTCGAGAAACTGCTTGGTCGTCGCATACAGCGCCGGGCGCCCCGGCACGTCACGATGACCGATCACTTCGATCCAGCCGCGATCCTCGAGTTGCTTGACCACCTGCGTATTGACCGTGACACCGCGAATCTCTTCGATGTCGCCGCGCGTGACGGGTTGCCGGTACGCGATGATCGCGAGCGTCTCGAGCACCGCGCGCGAATATTTCGGCGGCTTCTCGGGATGCAGGCGATCCAGATAGTGACGCATCGCCGGCTTGCTCTGGAAGCGCCATCCGGTCGCCAGCGCCACCAGTTCGACGCCGCGGCCGGACCAATCCTGTTTCAGATCTTCGAGCAACGTGCGGACCGTGTCAGCCGACACGCCGTCGGCAAAGAGCTTGCGCAAATCGCCGAGCTTCAGCGGTTCCTGCGCGCAGATCAAAGCAGTCTCGAGGACGATCTTCGCCTCTTGGGTATTCATGCAGCTAGGCCAGACCCTGTGGTCAAACGAACCGGATCAACAAACAGACGAAAGGAACGGAAGACGCGCTCGCCCGATTCTGATCGGTCATATTGATGGGAGCACGAACCGGGGGCGGCGAACCAACTTCAGGCCAGGCCCAAACCGGACGGAACAGCACGGCTCAACGACGGAACCGCGTGACTGAGCGCCATATTACGCAAAATTGCCCGGTGCGTAAAGATGAGCCGAACCGGCTGCCGCCAGCGCGCCGAATCCGCTCCGGCCCCGCTTCAGCGGGTGGCCGCTCCGCGCGCGAGGAAGCTGCGCAACCGCTCGACGCCCGCGTCGAGTCGTGCCGGATCGCATGCGTAGCACCAGCGCACGAACCCTTCGCCTTCCGGACCGAATGCACGCCCGGGCGCAAGGCCGAGCCCTGCTTCACGCACCAGCGTCTTGCAGAACGCCAGACTGTCGGCCGCGCCCGGCAGGCGCAGGAACAGGTACATCGCGCCCGGTGGCGGCGGCACCTCGACGCCCGGCAGCGCGCGCAGCGCGGCAACCAGGTGATCGCGCGCGTCACGCAGCGCCGCGACGAACGACCGCACGAACGGCTCGCCATCGCGCAGTGCGACCTCACCCGCAGCCTGCACGAAACCGGGCGCGCACGACGTGTTGTATTCGACGGGCTTCGACAGGTCGCCCATCACCGCTGCCGGCGCAATGAGCCATCCCAGGCGCCAGCCCGTCATCGCCCACGCTTTCGAAAACGAATTCACGACAACGACCCGCTCTTCGCGCGACGCGATGTCGAGGAACGACGGCGCGCCGTCCGCGCCGAACGCGAGCCGCTCGTACACCTCGTCGGCAACCAGCCAGATGCCGTGGCGGCGGCAATGGGCGAGCACGGCCCGCTGGTCGTCACGCGACATCGTCCAGCCAGTCGGATTGTTCGGCGAGTTGATCAGCAGCATCCGCGTATCGGGTGTCAGCGCCGCAAGC
This sequence comes from Burkholderia sp. 572, assembly GCF_040545135.1. Taxonomy (NCBI): domain Bacteria; kingdom Pseudomonadati; phylum Pseudomonadota; class Betaproteobacteria; order Burkholderiales; family Burkholderiaceae; genus Burkholderia; species Burkholderia sp. 572. The sequence goes on from NZ_JBEPLH010000004.1 coordinate 371,016, forward strand.
AGCCGCCCGATCTCGAGCTGCCAGCCTGCCTCGCCATAGCCGAGTGGCACACATTCGACCCGCGCCCCAAGAATCTTCGGAATCTCGACGAGATTCGGCCACAGTGGCGTGACCGCGACGACGCGCTCGCCCGGACCGACCAGCAGCTGCGCGGCCAGCATCAGCGCACTCACACCCGAACTCGTCACGGCCACGGTGTCGGCCGCCGTCGCACCGTGACGGGCGCTGACGTAGGCCGCGATCGCGTCGCGCAACGGCGCGGTACCGAGGTTGTGCGTGTAGAAGGTTTCGCCGTCGCGCAGCGCCGCCGCCGCGGCGTCGCGAATGAAGTCCGGCGTCACGCGATCGGATTCGCCGAACCAGAACGGCAGCATGTCCGGCACGCCGAAGCCGGCGTTTGCCACTTCCCGGATCAGCGACGGACGCAACGCGTGCACCACATCGCGCGCCGCCAGCGCGCCGGACACCGAAAGAGAACCAGCAGAATGCGCCATCGAGCACCACCGTCGAGGAACACGATCCGCGTAGTGTACCGGCCCCAAGCCGGACCGACGCACGTCGGCGCGCGTCAGTCGAGGTCCTCCGCCCTCGCCGGCATCTGCCGCACAAGCTCCCAGATCGCCTGAGCGGCAGGCGACAACGACCTGTCGCGGCGGCGCACCAGCTCGACCGTGCGTTCGGTGCGCGGCGTGAGCGGCCGCGCAACGAGCGTCGAGCCGGCCGGCAGCGGCAGCGAGAGCCACGGCTGCACACTCACACCGACGCCGGCCTCGACGAGGCCGAACACGGTCGCCGAATGCCCGAGCTCCTGCATGACCGTCGCGTTGACACGATGGGTGGCCAGCGCGGCATCGATCAGCGGCCGGCTTCCCGACGCATGATCGAGGAGCACGAGGCGCTCGCCGTCCAGCGCCGTCCAGGGCACCTCGGCGCGCGCCGCGAGCGGATGGTCGGCGCGCGCGACAAGGCAGAACGAATCGGTCATCAGCGGTTCGCAGACGAGATCGCCAACCGTGAGCGGCCCGATCACGACGCCGAAATCGACCTCGCTCGACTTCACCTTGCGCAACACATCGCTCTGCACGTCGTCGCGCAAGCCCAGCGTCACGAACGGGAACTGGCGCTCACACGACGCAACCACGCGCGGCATCAGCCGGCATGCAATCGTCGGGCTGGCCGCGACGATCACGCGACCCCGGCGCTGCTCGCCGATTTCGCGAATCTCGCGCAGCGTGTCGTCGAGATCGTCGAGCAGACGAGACACACTCGCGATCAGGTTCGCGCCGACATCGGTCAGCTGCACGTCGCGCGTCGTGCGGTCGATCAGCTTCAACCCGAGCTCGGCCTCGAGCTCGCGCACGCAGCGGCTGACCGCGGACTGCGTGAGCCCGATTTCGTCGCCCGCGCGACTGAAGCTACTGAGCCGCGCTACCTCGATGAAGACGCGAAGCTGGCGCAGCGTGACGTTCATTTCCTGACCTCATCAATCGTCGATATCGATGCACGATTTTAATGCGCGAATCCGGCGTCGACGTGCGAATCAGGCATCTGCCCCCATGTTTCGCTGCGGTGCAATACCTACGCGAACGCACGCGGTGCGGGCGAACTGCACAAGATTGGTGATTGTCCCGATTTGCTGGCGGGTTATTTTGGCGTCTTATACGCCCCTAGCTGACTTAGCCGTTAGCTCGCTGCCAAGCGGCTCTCGAGGGAATTACCTCCGACATGGCACGCTTCGTGCATCACCTGGCGCACAGGGCGCAGGTTTCGTCGGACGGAAGAGCAGAAACGCCGCTGCCGGCCAACCGGACGCCCCCACCCGGCACTCGACGATCGAGTGCTTGAAGAGTGCGCGGCGCAGGGCAGCGCACCGGAGTTAGCTTCGCTGAGGTGAGGACATGATGCTGTTCGACGATTTGAGAGATAACGAGTGGGCGCTGGTCGAAGGTCTGTTTTGCTCGGAACCCGCACGGAGTGAGCGGCGCGGCCGCCCCCGCGTGGAAGCCCGCTCGGTGGTGAACGCCGTGCTGTGGGTGCTGTCGACGGGCGAAGGCTGGTCGAAGCTGCCGGGCCGCTATCCGTCGCCGCCGACTTGCCGCCGTCGCTTCGACGAATGGCAGGCGGACGGCACGCTCGCCGAAATCGTGAAGCGACTCGGCACGAGCGGCCGGCAGATCTCCCTGCGCGGGCGCATCGGCGCGAGTGCTGCGAAGCCGCCCGCCCCGCCGAGCCGCGACCGGCTGCGCGGCGCCTTCTGGACCAATCCGGAATCCTGGCGCGCGCCCGTCAAGATGGCGTAACGAATGCTCGATCGGGCGGCTTCGGCCGCCCGGTTTCTTTCCGCAACTCGATCTGTTCGCGACGCCTGCGGTGCCGTCGATTACCGTTGTCGTGGCGCGATACATCTATTTACCAATATTTACAGCAAGCCTGCACTCCCGCGCTTACCTTAGCGACATATCAACAAGCCGCGTGGCTTGAGGGGAGCCCCGCCATGAAACCAATGTCACTGCTCGTTGCATGCGGCATTGTCATTTCCCTGGCGTTGTCCGCTCCAGCCCGCGCCGACGATCGCGCGAAGCCGCCCCATCGCCAGCAGGATCACCGGAACACGCTCCGCCAGCCACCCTCCGCCAACGCGTCCGGCCGGCAGACCGTGCCGCGCGGCGACCTGCGCGGCGACATCGCCAGCAATGCGCGAGCGCGCATCGGCTCGCAGCCGTCGGACGTACCGCGTCATCCGTAGTCCTGCCAATTTCAGGATTTCACCAAAGAAAATGCCCGCTGCCGGGAACTGCGCCGCATGCGGCGAGTCACAACGTTGCCATGAGCACAGCGTGGCAACAGCAAAAGTATCCGGTACGCCCGTATCCTCGCGATACGGGCTTTTTTTTGCATCGCCTGCCGCTCGGCGATGCGTGCCGAGAAATGATCGGCCGCTACAGGCGGCTTTCGAGAATCGCCACGGCACTCGCTTCGCTCAATGCGTAGTCGGCCATGCGGCGATCGGTCCAGGAAAGTAATTTCTCGTCGCGCTCGAGGCGCGAGAACTCGGCTCGGCCGCTTTCGGTCAGCACGGCAATGTCGACCGGTGCGTGAAAGCCCGGCGCGGGGGCAACGGTTTTCTGCCTGACCGTGTCCATCAGCCCAAGCGAACGGAGATACTCGAACACGCCCGGGCGGCGCGCCCACGGTACCTGGCGGTACTGCACTCGTCTCAATGCGTCGAGCACCGCTTCGTTGGAATACGTGGCCATCTCGATTCTTTCTTAAAGTGCAGCGACAATGCGAAGCGGCGCGCCGGGCGGGGTCTCCACCCACCGATACCGCCACCGATTCTGGAGGCCGACGTTCGGCGTCGCGTCAGGGCTGGATCGTCAGCCGTCCATAAAAAGACACCATACCCCAATCAAATTGATTCTGTTCGATTCATTTGTACTTCTCTTCATCTGTTTCATGCTCTGCCGCAAGCGGCGGCAAATCATCTCGATGGCCGCCGCTGCGCTGTTCTGGCTGCTCGCGACAGGCTGGCTCACCGCGCCGCTGATCGCGTGGACCGAGGCGGGAGTCGTACCTGTCGAGCACCCGGACATGCATGGGCGGACCACACTGATTCTCATCGGCGCCGGGACACGGCGCACCGACGCCGGGCTGCAGCCCCCGCCTGACGGAGCCGCCCGCATCCACAAGGTCGCGGCGCTCTACCACGCGTGCCGGCAGCAGGCCGCACACTGCACCGTGGTGATGTCGGGCGGCGACCCGCAGCATCACGGAGAAACCGAAGCGGCCGTCTACGGGCGCCAGCTCGTCGCGGAAGGCATTGCTCCCGCGGACCTTGTTCTGGAACCAGATAGCCGCACAACCTACGAAAACGCGAAATTCACTGCACCTATACTACGCTCACAGCATGACGACGCACGCATTCTCGTCACTTCGTCATATCAGATGCGCCGCGCATTGCTCGATTTCCGCCACTTCGGGATCGACCCGCAGCCCGTTTATGCGAATCGCCGGCGCGCGCAAACGGGCTGGCTGCCGCGCTGGCGCAACCTGGCCAACGCCGAACAGGCGCTGCATGAACTGGTCGGCATCGCGCAGTTCCACGTCTATCGATGGCTCGGGTGGTTCTGACTGACGGCTGCGGGAAACCCGAGCGGGAATGAATGCGGCGGCGACGATGGCAGGCGCGTGACGAAGTGTGCGAAGTGTTGCGCGACTTCAACGGGGCCTTGCGTCCCGCCGCGATCCGATGCACATTGATCCGTCACTTTTGTTACACTCGACACGCACTCGATTGCAGTCGCCAGACAAAACGGCAACACTCGGGTTCATCACCACTTAGCGGAGGTAAAGCAATGAAGAAGACGTCCCTGGCTATCCTGGTAGCGATGTCGGCGCTGACTGGCGCAGCGTATGCGCAAGAGAGCACGGAAATCAAGACGATTACCGATCCGGCCAAGATCTCCGAGATCGAGCAGCGCGCACAGGCGCTGCAGCAGCAGCAAGCGGCCGAAGCCACACAGCCGGCGATGCAGGAAGAGCATCACCACGGCAAGAAGGCTGCTCACCACAAGGCTGCCGCGAAGAAGGCCGGCAAGAAGGCTGCCAAGGCCGCAGACGCTGCCAGCCAGTAAGTTCGGCGGTACCGCACAAGAAAAAGCCGAATCCGGGCAACCGGGTTCGGCTTTTTTGATTGCGGCGCGCGTGCGCTGTGCTAAAGTCGCGCACCGAATTTTTCCACCCGTGCGCACCCCGGTGCGGAGGACAGCATGAGCAACATTCAACTCGACATCGAGTGGACCGAAGCCGCCACTCGCCAGATCAAGCAACTGATGCCCCGCGGCTCGGCCGACGCATTCCTCGCGCTGCCGCCGATCGAGTGCCTGCCGATGGAGGGCGACGTGCTCTTCCTCGGCCCGCAAGGCAAACAGCAACCGTTCATCGTCGCCGAGCGCCAGTATCATCACGACGGCGACGCCGACTGGACGATCATCCTGATCCTCGACGTCCCCAACACGTCGCACTGACGCACCCCGCGACCGGACACGTCCGGTCGCCCCACCCGGCTCAGACGAGCTTCGACAGCACGCGGATTTCGGAACGCTCGATCCAGTCCGCGGCCGCTTCGCGATAAGCAAGAATGTGCGCGGAACGCGCATGGGCAGCAAGCGCCTCCTCGCTTTCCCAACGCTCGACGAATACGAACCGCGCGGGCTCCTTCAGATCCCGATGCAGGTCGTACTGCAGCGCGCCCGCTTCGTTGCGGGTCGGCTCGACGATCCCTTCGAGCTGGACGCGCAACTTCTCCTCGGCGCCCGGCTTCGCCACGATCAGCGCCACGACTGCAATTTCCGCCATTCCGCCCCCCTCATCTCGAAAAGTCCGAGAATACGCGAATCGTGTATCGGCTGCGCCGGCACGGCCCCGCACGACGGCCAAAAAAAATAGCCCGCGCTTCAGAGAAGCGCGGGCGAAACCGTCGCCCTACGAGGATAGGCGACGGGGCCATCGGGATCCGCACGCTGGCGCGGATCATCATCAGTTGCGCCGACACTTGTCGCATCGGCATTCGAAGACGTCGATACCGTTGATCGCGCGCTCGCGGCGCACCCCCGGTATCTGACGCCATCCTCCCTGTTTCAACGATTCCAACATATAAAGCAGGTTGCGTGCCAGCCATCACATGCGAACCACCTCATTGATTTATAAGGACAAAATTTTTGCAGACGACAATACGGCACGTGTTCTGCCGCCGTAACGCGCGGATGTTACGTAACGTCACGAGAAGGGACTGAACACCCCTCTCATGTGCGCGCCGGCGAGCGGCCATGAAAAAGCCCGCCATGTGGCGGGCTTTTCATTGGTGCGGAGAAACCGCGGAAATCAGCGGAGCTGATTCACGAGCAACCCCATGATCTGGCGAGCCGGCGACGATGTGTCGATCGCACCCGAATCGTCAACGACCGCCACGCGCGTCTGGTCGGCCGTGAGCGCCTTCACGTTGACACGGTACTGCTTCGCCTGCTTTTCCTTCTTGCCGTGGAACAGCTGGCTCCAGAAGCCCTGCTCGGCCGAAGTCAGATCCTTCGGATCGACATAACGCACGAAATACAGGCCCTTCGTGCGATCGCGATCGTCAACCGTGAAGTTCGCACGATCGAGCGCGAGACCGACGTGCAACCACGACCGGTCGTACGGCTCGCCAAGCGTGACTTCCGACGGCACGGCCGCGTCGGCCGCATCGTTGCCTTGCGCCGACGTGCGGGAGACGTTTTGCGCGGCAATCGCGGCAGCCGCCTTCGACGACGCGTCGGTGTCCGCCTTCTTGTCCTTCGGAATCGTGTTGTCCTTGATGTTCGCGATCGGCGGCTCGCCGTTCTTCGCGCGCTGCTCGTTCTGTGCGAGCACGGCCATCAACCGCTTCAGGTATTCGGTCTCGAGCGCCGGATCGTTCGGCTTCGGTTCCCACTTGCTCGAATCGTTGTTCGCGCCCGTGATCGCTTCGCGCATCCCCTTCTGGCTGATGAACACGTAGGTGCCGCCATTCGGCGCCGCATCGAGACGCGTACGGTACTTGTTGCGCTCAGCCGTCACGTACGAGTTGCCCATCGCCTTCGAGATCACGCTGCGGATCAGGCCGTCGTTGATCTGCGGATGGGTTTCGTTCCAGTCGGTTTCCATCACGCCCTTGTCGCGCTGGTCGACGACGAGCAGGAAACCCTGCTCCTGCCAGAAGCGGCGGACCTGCGTCCAGACGTCGGCCGGCTGCTTGCCGTCGATCACGAGCCAGCTCTCGGTGCCGTCGCGCTGGATATGCATGCCGGCTACGGCCGGAGCAACGGTGTCCAGCGCAGGCGCCGCCTGCTGGACCTGCTGAAGCGCGGACAGGGAAGTCGCGCCGCCCTGGGGCGGCAGCGAACGCTGATCGGCCGTCTCGTCGAGCATGTTGGGCGGCACTGCGAGCGACGCTTCCTTCGATTTCGAATCGCTCTTGTAGTCCACTTTCGTGGGCGACGACGTACCGCAACCGGCGACGAGCGCGCCGGTGGCGAGCACTGCAGCGAACCGCATGGTAAGACGAAGATCAGTCATGTTCGGGGAATCCTCTTCCGCTAAATCACGGCGCTTTCCGTGGATCAACCTTGCATTTTACCGGGGCCGCGCCGCGATGTGCAAAAAAGCGACCGGCAAGAAAAAACCCGCGTCAGCCCAAGCTGACGCGGGTTCTTGTCTGGTCGGGGCGAGAGGATTTGAACCTCCGACCACCTGCACCCCATGCAGGTACGCTACCAGGCTGCGCTACGCCCCGAAAGAAAAAAATTATAACAGACAGTTTCCCGATTTAGAACGGGTCACATGCATTTTGTGAATGTTCTTGCGAAATTTTTTGGCGTGACGCCTCCGATGCAGCCAACGACGCGCATGATATGGCGACCTTCGCACCGGCCGCACGGCCCCCGCGCATCGCATTCAAAGCTTGCGCGCGATACAGATGACCGTCAGGCCGGCGACGCGGTTGAAGCGAAACATCGGCAACTCGATCCGACAGATCGTCTTGAGCAAGCCGTTGACGAACGGATGGTGACGGCGCAATTGCGACGCCGGCTCGCGCGGATGCCGACGCGCCCGCTCCCCCAGCCGCAGCGCTGCCGCAAGCGGAAACGTGAGGCCGAAATAATAGGCGCCGTGCTCGACGTCGAGCCCCGCGCGGCGCACCACGTCCTCGAGACTGCCGAGCGTATATCGGCGCTTGTGCTCGAGAAAATCGTCATGGCCGCTCCAGAGGAACTGGAACGCGGGAACCGTGATCAGGAACCGGCTTCCGGAAGGCGCGCCCGCCACATAACGTGCGAGTAAACCGACGTCGTCGTCGACATGCTCGAGCACGTCCATCAGCAACACAAGATCGGCATCGAATCGTTCGACGGAGCGCCGAAAGTGGATGGGCTTGCCGGCCGCCTCCGCGTCGGTATCGTCGGCGTAGCTCGTATCGACACACCATGCCTCCGACGCCTGCGTACGCTCGAGCAAGTGCTTCGAGAAGAAGCCGGAGCCTGCACCGACATCGAGTATCCGGTTCGCGCCCGATGCGCCCAGGAACCGGCGGATCGCACTCGCCTTCGACGCGTAGTACCAGTGATCGCCCACGCCCGCACCCAGTACGTCGACTTCCTTGAGATCCATGACGCTTCCCCGTGATGGCTACTTGTGCTTTGGTCGATACAGCCACTGTCGCCGATCTTACCTCGCCGCTGCCACCGATCCTACCCGTCGACGACGCACATCCGCTATCGGTATCCCGCATTCCGCCCTAATCGAAAAGGACGATGGCCGGTTCGCCGCAAATCGCTACCGTGCGCTTACCCGGTGCGAGACCGATGCGCGCGGGCGATCCGTCCGACTGCATGCCGATCGATCCGGCCCGCCCCGGCTTTGCCGCGTCGCGTGCGAGACACGAGGCGGCGTCGGTCACCACCGCGGTCGCGACCGCTTGCAACCTTCTCCGACAAAGGACATTGAATGCATCAGAAAAACGAAATTTCACGTCGACATTTTCTCCGGCTGGGTGCCGGCACGATAGGTGCGGCGCTCGGGAGCGCGTCATTTCTGTCGGCATGCGGGGGCGACTCGATTTCGGTCGCGCCGGTCGCGACGCCGCGGCTGGGTTCCGCATCGAATTTTCGCGACACGGCCGGGCCGGACGGAACCGGCTATGTAACGATGAGCGGCGCGAAGATGAAGAAAGGCGTGATCTATCGGTCATCCGCGCTCGCGTTGTCCGCCGCCGACATCGCCACCGTCGGCACGCTCGACATCAGGCAGGTCTGCGACCTGCGTACGCCCGCCGAGATCAAGACACAACCGGATGCGCCGCTGGCCGGTGCCACATGGCAAAACCTCAACGTGCTCGGAGCCGCCAGCATCACCCCGATCCCGACGACCGGCGCCACCGCAACAGCGTTCATGTCGAGCATGTATCGTGCGTTCGTCACGTCGGACTCCGCGCATGCCAGCTATCGTGCACTCTTCACCGGCTTCGCTGCCTCCGGCGAAAACCTGGTGTTCCACTGCACGGCCGGCAAGGACCGCACCGGCTGGGCCACCGCCATTCTGCACACGATCCTCGGCATCTCCGGGCAGACGATACTCGCCGACTACCTGTTGACCAACGCCTACAGCGCGTCGGAAATCTCTGCGTCGATCGCCCAGGCACAAAAAGCCGGCGGGCAAAATGCGGCAGACATGATGACCGCGCTGCAGGGCGTGCACGCTGACTATCTGCAGGCGGCATTCGATCAGGTCACCGCGTCGTACGGCTCGATGGCGTCGTATATCGAGAACGGCCTGCAACTCGACCAGGCAACGCTGAACGCCATCCGGCAGCACATGCTGGCCTGACCCACCCGCGGGCCGCTTCGACGGGGCCGGATCGCATCTGCGCTTCGATCGCAGCGGCCGCTGCACCTCGTATCCGGCGGAACCCTTACCAGCCAAGGCCTGGGCGGGTTTTCCCGGTTACAACGAAAGCCGCCTGAGGCGGGCCGTGAGAACCAAACGACCGTTTGATCCGCGCGCCCGACCACCCCGAATCCGTTGTCCCGCAGCACGCTGGCCCACTCTGCCCGGGCGCCCGTTGTTTGGTAACGCCGCTCTAGCGTGCTATGCCACACTGCACGGCATCGACGCTCGCGCCGTGTAGTGGCGCGCACCGCCGTCGATCACGACAAGACATGGAGACAGACGATGCGGAATGCGGTCCGGCGCGGCCATCGCTCGCCTTTGGCAATTTTCGACTGGATTTCCGGCCCGCAACGCGCGGCCCGGCCTATCTCGCCCGGAACATCCCGCGTGTTCGGCTGCGGCATGCTGGCGCTTGCGCTGCTTTGTACCGGTTGCGCGGAATCGTCGGCGCAGCGTGACGGCAACACGTCGGTCGCGTCGACGAAGATCGAACGCACCAAGGCCGAGCGGCTCGCCCGCGAGCAGCAGCTTGCACGTACCGTGCCGTCGCTCGCATCGATCAGCCTGACGCAACCGCGCCCGTTCACGCTGCGCGACTCGGGCCAGAACGGTGCGATGACGTTCCTGCGCGACGTCGATTTCCGTATCGTCAACAACCTCGGCTTCTTCATCCATCAGTTGTCCGCCACGCTGGTGCCGACGCAGGCCGGCGCGCCGATCGTGTTCGACGATCCGACGAGTTTCGAGATCGACGTGCATGAAGGCACGGTCACGCTCGACAACGCGAAGCTGACCGCGCTCTTCAACACCTACATCTTCGGCTACCGCAACGCGCCGCTGCGCAAGCTCGCCGTGTCGGCCGGCGACGGCGTGATTCACCTCCAAGGCGAGATGCAGCGCGACGGCTGGGTGCCGTTCTCGCTGACCGGCACGCTCGCGATCCGCGACGGCAGCCAGCTCGTGTTCCATCCTACGGGGGTGCGCGTTTCGGGCATCAACGCGCAGCCGGTGATGCGCGCGGCCAACGTGAAAATGGCCGACTTGCTGAAAGTCCAGACGCCGATCGCGCAACTCGCCGGCGACGATCTCGTGATGTCGGTCGACAAGCTGATGCCGCCGCCGCGCCTGAAACTCACGATCACCGCGGTGCGCGTGACACCGGCCGGCCTCGACCTGAAGCTCGACGACGGCACGCACGCCGGCTTCGCGATGCCTGCGAATGCGCCCCAGCAAGCCATGTACATTCGAGGCGGCGACGTGAAGTTCATGCGCTCGATGCCGATGAACGCGGACATCCTGATCGGCCCGGTCGACCCGGCGAAGCGCGACCAGACTTTCGTGTTCGACCTGTACCACTATCGCGACCAGGTGTCGGCCGGCTACTTCAATTTCGACGAAAGCGGTGCGATGGCGATCCGGATGCCTTCGTACACGGGCCCGGCCAGCGGCGCGCTGCTCGGCAACGCGGCCGCGCGCCTGAACGACAGCTTCCTCGCCGCGCAGCAGACTGCGCTGCGTGACATACGCCAGCACTGGGAAGCCTACGCACTCGCGGCGAACGCCACGCACCCCGGCATGCAGAAGGTCGCCATGCGGCGCACGTCGACCACGCCGTTCAACGAGCGGCACGTGTCGAACCGCAACCCGACGATCCATCTGCGCAACGTCGATTTCAACCTGTCCGGGGATATCGGCTTTCACGTCGAGGATCTCGACGTGGAACTCGTATCGAAGCGGCCCGGCGAACCCGTCGATCTCGACGACCCGAACCAGTACGACATCCGGATTCTCGGCGGCACGGTCGTCGAATCGTGGAAGGCGATGTCCGCGCTCTTCAACGACTATCTGCTCGACTACTCGCCGCGCTCGCTCAACGACCTGCAGCTGAGCGCGGACGGCACGAACCTGCGTGTCCAGGGCGGCATCAAGCTGTGGAACCATGTGCCCGGCGTCTGGCTGCCGACCGACATGAAGGGCTCGCTGTCCGTGCTCGACGACCGGCATCTCGCGTTCAAGCCATCCCAGGTGTCGGTGCTCGGGATTCCGCAGGCGAAGCTGCTGCGTTCGCTCGGCATCGAGCTCGCTTCGCTGACGCCGTTGCAGCGTCGCGGCGCGGAACTGCGCGGCGACACGCTCGTGCTCGACCAGTACACCGTGTTCCCGCCCCCCGTGCTGAACGGCAAGCTCGGCCAGGCAACGGTCGAGCGCGACGGGCTGCGCCTCACGTTCAGGCGTCTGGCGGGCTCGCCTGCGCCGCAACGGCCGCAGATCGATGCGCCGAGCTATATGTGGATGGAAGGCGGCGACATGAAGATGTTCAACGTGCTCGAACTGAACGTGCGCGCGCTGATCAGGAATTCGGCCGAGGCCGGCCCGATGCGTTTCGACCTGTACGGCTACCGCAGCCAGGTCGCGCAAGGTTCCGTGCGGATGCTGCCGGACGGCACGCTGGTCGTCGACATGGGCCAAAAGAATCCGCTCGCATCGCGTTGATGTGCATGCGCGACGCGCAGCAAAAAGCCCGGTGGCACGTCGCCAACCGGGCTTTTCATTTCATCCTTCGTACTTCGCGCTCAGTCGTGCTTCAGTCCGTCGATCACGTCGAGCAGCGCCTGCCGCAATGCAATTACGTCGACGGTTGCGCCCGGCTTGCCCGGTGTGCGCGCATCGGCGGCCTGAGCCTCCGGCTCGACGGGCGCCGGCGCGGCCCGCTCGCCGCCCGGCGAATCGAGCCGGTTGCGCGCGCCGTTGATCGTGAATCCCTGCTCGTACAACAACTCGCGAATCCGCCGGATCAGCAGCACTTCATGGTGCTGGTAATACCGACGATTGCCACGCCGCTTCACCGGCCGCAGTTGAGTAAATTCCTGTTCCCAATAACGCAGCACATGCGGCTTGACCCCGCACAGCTCACTGACTTCACCGATCGTGAAGTAGCGCTTCGCGGGAATCGGAGGCAAGACGACTTTCTCAACCGTAGTGGTCATCGTCGGTTAACCGTCGGTAAAGGGTGCGCGGCGGCCGCGCGGAGACGTCAGCGCGCGGGGGCTTACTCCGCGCCGTTTTCGACCAGCGCCTTCAGCTTCTGGCTCGCGTGGAAGGTTACCACCCGGCGGGCGGCGATCGGAATCGCCTCGCCCGTCTTCGGATTGCGGCCCGGACGCTGCGGCTTGTCGCGCAGCTGGAAATTACCGAACCCCGACAGCTTGACGCTTTCGCCGTTTTCGAGCGCGTCGCGAATCACCTCGAAAAACGCCTCGACCATGTCCTTCGCTTCACGCTTGTTCAGCCCGACGCTGTCGAACAGCAACTCCGCCAGTTCCGCTTTCGTCAGCGTGGGCGTCTCGGTGGACGCCGGCGCCGAAGCATCGCGGTTCATGGCGCTGCGTTGCGCCGTCAGGAGGGCTTCGAATTCACTCGAGGTCATGTCGTTCATATCTGCCATACAGCGCGTTAAATCAAAACTTACGATCGGAAAAGGCCGCCCGCGAGCGGGCGGACCTCCTCCTTAGCCGCGCAGGCGCGCACCGGCGCGAGCCATCCGCTCGACCAGCGCCCGGATCGCCTGATCGACGACCTCGTCCTGTAGCGTGCCAGCCGCGTCCTGCAGCGTCACGCGGAAGGCAAGGCTCTTCTCGTGCGCGGCAAGGCCACCGGAAGTATTTGATTTTGCACGAAATTCGTCGAAGAGTACAACCTTCTGAACGAATCGGCAGGCCTCTTCGGCAAGCGCCTTCTTCATTTCGTCGAAAAGTGCCTGAACCTCGACCGCCTGATCGACGACAACGGCGATATCGCGACGAACCGGCGGGAATTTCGACACCTCGGTCGGCGTGGCCAACGCACGCGCAATCAGCGCGTCCGCGTCGATTTCGAACATCACCGGAGCGTGCGGCAGCTCGTACTTCTGCATCAGGCGCGGGTGCAACTCGCCGATCCAGCCAACCGCACGGCCGTCGACTTCGATTCGCGCGCTGCGCCCCGGATGGAGGGCCGGATGCTCCGCCTTCACGAAGCGTGCGGCTGCCGGCGCGAGCAGCGCCTCGAGATCGCCCTTCACGTCGAAGAAATCGACCGCACGGGTCGCCACGCCCCACTGCTCGTCGAGCACCGGGCCATAGGCAAGCGCACCGACGCGCTTCGGCTGCACGTAGCCCTCGACCGTCAGCTCGCCGGCCTTCGCCGACGCATCGGCGAGGAACACACGGCCAGCCTCGAACACGCGCACGCGATCTGCACGGCGGTTCAGGTTGTGGCGCAGCACGGAAATCAGGCTGCCGAACAGCGTCGTGCGCATCACCGAGAGCTGGCTCGCGATCGGGTTCAGCAGGCGGATCGGCTGGTCGTTGCCCGCGAAATCCTGCTCCCACTCCGCATCGACGAAGCTGAAGTTGACGGTTTCCGCATAGTCGCGCGCGGCGAGCGCGTGACGGACATCGTGGATCGAACGCCGCGTCTCGTTGGTCGCGCGCATTTCGCTCGTCGCGACCGGCGGACGCGCCGGGATCTTCTCGAAGCCGTAGATCCGCGCGACCTCCTCGATCAGGTCTTCCTCGATCTCGATGTCGAAGCGATGGGACGGCGGCGTGACGAGGAACGCGTCGTCTTCACGCTCGAACGGCAGGCCGAGGCGCGTGAAGATGCTGGCGATCTCGTCGGCGCCGATCTGCACGCCGATGATGCGGTTCGCGCGCGACACGCGCATCTTCACCGGCGCGCGCTGCGGCAGGTTCACGGACTGATCGTCGACCGGGCCGGCCTTGCCGCCGCAGATCTCGAGGATCAGCTGCGTGATGCGCTCGACGTGCTCGACGGTCGTCGCGTAATCGACGCCGCGCTCGAAGCGATGGGCCGCATCGGTCGAGAAGTTGTACTTGCGCGCGCGGCCGCGGATGCTGTCCGGCCACCAGAACGCGGCTTCCAGGTAGATGTTGGTCGTATCGAGCGTGACGGCCGTGCTGTCGCCGCCCATGATGCCGGCCAGGCTTTCGACCTGGCGGTCATCCGAAATGACGCCGACCGTTTCGTCGAGTTCGACCGTGTTGCCGTTGAGCAGCTTCAGCGATTCGCCGCGCTTGCCCCAGCGCACCTCGATGCCGCCGTGGATCTTGTCGAGATCGAACACGTGCGACGGGCGGCCGAGCTCGAACATCACGTAGTTCGAGATGTCGACGAGCGCCGACACGCTGCGCTGGCCGGAGCGCTCGAGGCGCTCGACCATCCACTGCGGGGTCTTCGCACGCGCGTTCACGCCGCGGATCACGCGACCCGAGAAGCGACCGCACAGATCGGGAGCGGCAATGCGCACCGGCAGCGTTTCGTCGAGTTCGACGCGCACCGGGCGGATATCGACCGGCGTCAGCGGCGCACCGGTGATCGCGGCCGTCTCGCGCGCAATGCCGAACACGGACAGGCAGTCGGCCTTGTTCGGCGTCAGCTTGATTTCGAAGATCGTGTCGTCGAGATTGAGCGTCTCGCGGATGTCCTGGCCGACCGGCGTATCTTCCGGCAGCACCAGCAGGCCGCTGTGATCCTCGGACAGCTTCAGTTCACGTGCCGAGCACAGCATCCCCTGGCTCTCCACGCCGCGCAGCTTCGACAGCTTGATCGCGAACGGCTTGCCACCCTCTTCCGCCGGCGGCAGTTCCGCGCCGACCAGCGCGACCGGCACCTTGATGCCGGGCGCGACGTTCGGTGCGCCGCAGACGATATTCAGCGTCGCGCCGGTGCCGGCATCGACCTGGCAGACATTGAGCTTGTCCGCATCCGGATGCTTGACGACTTCGAGCACGCGGCCGACGACGATCTTCGACGTCGGCGGCGCAGCCTTGCTCAGCGATTCGACTTCGAGCCCCGCCATCGTCAGCGCGTGCGACAGTTCGTCGGTCGTCAGCTGCGGGTCGACAAAGGTTCTCAACCAGGATTCAGGGAATTGCATGGATGTCTACGTTCGAAACAGGTTAGATCGACGCCCGGGCCCCGTCGGATCGTCCGTCGGGGCGTGCACGGGCACAGGTCGGCGCGGCGCGCGGCGTTACGCGAACTGGCGCAGGAAACGCAGGTCGTTCTCGAAGAACAGCCGGAGATCCTGGACGCCGTAGCGCAGCATCGTCAGGCGCTCGAGGCCGCTGCCGAACGCGAAGCCGATGTAGCGCTCGGGATCGAGGCCCATGTTGCGAATCACGGTCGGATGCACCTGCCCCGAACCGGAAATCTCGAGCCACTTGCCGGCGTTCTTGCCTTGCTCGAACATCATGTCGATCTCGGCCGACGGTTCCGTGAACGGGAAATACGACGGACGGAAGCGCACGAGGATGTCGTCGCGCTCGAAGAATTTTTTCAGGAAGTCGGTATAGACGCCCTTGAGATCGGCGAAGCTGATGTTTTCGTCGATCCACAGCCCCTCGACCTGATTGAACATCGGCGAGTGGGTCGCATCGCTGTCGACGCGATACGTGCGGCCCGGCGCGATCACCTTGATCGGCGGACGGTTCATGCGCGCGTAACGCACCTGCATCGGGCTCGTGTGCGTGCGCAGCAGCAGCTGGCGGCCGTCGGCATCCTTGCCTTCGACGTAGAAGGTGTCCTGCATCGAACGCGCCGGATGGTTCTCCGGGCTGTTCAGCGATGTGAAGTTGTACCAGTCGGTCTCGATTTCGGGGCCGTCTGCCACATCGAAGCCGATCGAGCCGAAAATCTGTTCGACACGCTCCCACGTGCGCATCACGGGGTGCAGGCTGCCTGCACCGGCGCCGCGGCCCGGCAACGTCACGTCGATCGACTCGGCGGCGAGGCGCTGGTTCAGCAGCGCGTCGGCCAGTGCCTGACGGCGTGCGGTCAGCGCGGCTTCAACCTGCTGCTTCGCGACGTTGATGCGTG
This sequence comes from Burkholderia sp. 572, assembly GCF_040545135.1. Classification (NCBI taxonomy): domain Bacteria; kingdom Pseudomonadati; phylum Pseudomonadota; class Betaproteobacteria; order Burkholderiales; family Burkholderiaceae; genus Burkholderia; species Burkholderia sp. 572. The sequence goes on from NZ_JBEPLH010000004.1 coordinate 387,357, forward strand.
CGCCTTCGGTCTTGCGTGCTTCGGGATCGAGCTTGCCGAGGCCCTTCAGCAACTCGGTCAGCGCACCCGACTTGCCGAGAAATCGTGCTTTCTCGTTTTCGAGCGTGGTGATGTCGGCAGCCTGTTCGAAGGACTGCTGCGCGTCGGCGACAATCTGGTCCAGATCCATAGATCCCATCATTTCCAACGTCATTCGGTCTTGGCGAGCGAAATCGCACACCAAACAAAAAAGGGGCTCGGAAGAGCCCCGTTTTCGCTGCAGCGGCCGAAACTACCGGAGCATCGCTGCAACTAACCACGCAGTGCTAATTTCGCAATTAGGCTGCAACGGCGGCTTTCACCTGCTTGACGATCGCAGCAAAAGCAGCCTTGTCGAACACCGCCATGTCAGCCAGCACCTTACGGTCGAGTTCGATCGACGCCTTCTTCAGGCCATTGATGAACACGCTGTAGGTCATGTCGTGCTGACGAACCGCCGCGTTGATACGCGTAATCCACAGTGCGCGGAACACACGCTTCTTGTTGCGACGATCGCGATATGCGTACTGACCAGCGCGCATCACCGCCTGCTTGGCGATGCGGTAGACGTTATTGCGGCGACCGCGATAACCCTTGGCCAGGTTGATGATCTTCTTGTGGCGGGCCCGTGCGGTTACCCCACGTTTGACTCGAGGCATGTTTCTCTCCTTAGAGTATCGATTGAGGGGTTACGCGAACGGCAGCATCGCGCGGACGGAGTTCAGATCGGAATCATGAACTGCCGTTGCGCCGCGCAGGTGGCGCTTGTTCTTCGTGGTTTTCTTGGTCAGGATGTGACGCTTGAAGGCTTGACCGCGCTTGACGGTACCGCCCGGACGCACCACGAAGCGCTTTGCAGCGCTCTTCTTGGTCTTCATCTTAGGCATGACGAACAACTCCAGTTTATTAGATGGCGATGGGTGTGCGGTTGGCTTGCGCCCTTGACCCGCCCTTCGAAACCCAGTCCACTTGTGTACGGCGAACCGCTTGCGCAGCCGCCGTCATTGCTGGCACGTTGCCCTGACCGGGCAACGCGCCGAACCACTGCGAACCTGCACGCGAAGCGCGCGGGCCCGTTACTTCTTTTTCTTCGGCGAGAGCACCATGATCATCTGGCGCCCTTCCATCTTCGGCATCTGCTCGACCTGGCCGACTTCCTCGAGATCCGTGCGCAGACGCTCAAGCATCCGCATACCGATTTCCTGGTGAGCCATTTCGCGACCGCGGAAACGCAACGTGATCTTCGTCTTGTCGCCTTCTTCGAGGAAGCGCACGAGATTGCGGAGCTTGACGTTGTAATCCCCGTCATCGGTACCCGGGCGGAACTTGACTTCCTTGACCTGGATGACCTTCTGCTTCAGCTTCGCTTCGTGCTGCTTCTTCGATTCCTGGTACTTGAACTTGCCGTAATCCATCAGACGGCAAACCGGGGGAACCGCTTGCGGCGCGATTTCCACCAGGTCAACATCCAGTTCTTCCGATTTACGGAAAGCATCAGCGAGTTTTACGATACCGAGCGGTTCGTTCTCGATCCCGACCAGACGCACTTCCGGCGCAGTGATTTCACCGTTGATGCGATGCGACGACTTATCAGTAGCGATGTTACGTTTCCTCTAAAAATTAAAAAAACGAGCCGCGCTGCCAGGGCGGTTACTTGAACGAGCGCAGGTCTTCCTGCAGACGCTCAACGAAGGCTTCGACCGGCATCACGCCAAGATCGACGCCGCCACGGGCACGCACGGCTACCGTTTGCGCATCACGCTCCTTATCACCCACGACGAGGAGATAAGGCACCTTTTCCAGCGTGTGCTCGCGTATTTTATAGCCAATCTTCTCATTGCGCAAATCGGCCGTCACTCTAACCCCTTGTTTTTGCAACGATTGGGCCAGAGATTGCGCATATTCGGCCTGACTTTCGGCAATATTGAGCACAACTGCCTGGAACGGCGCGAGCCAGGCAGGCATTGCACCAGCATGGTGCTCGATCAAAATGCCGAGGAAACGCTCCATCGAACCGACGATCGCACGGTGCAACATCACCGGCCGGCGACGGCTGCTGTCGTCGGCAACATACTCGGCGCCGAGGCGTTCCGGCAGCACCATGTCGAGCTGCAGCGTACCGCACTGCCACGAACGGCCGAGCGCATCCTTGATGTGGTACTCGATCTTCGGACCGTAGAACGCGCCTTCACCCGGCAATTCTTCCCACGTCAGACCGCAGGCGGTCAGTGCGTCGCGCAGGCCCTGCTCGGCACGATCCCACGTCTCGTCCGTGCCCGCACGCTGATCCGGGCGCAGCGACAGCTTGATGTCGATGTGATCGAAACCGAAGTCCTTGTACACGCTCATCGCCAGCGTATTGAACGCGATCGACTCCGAGATGAACTGGTCTTCCGTACAGAAGATGTGCGCATCGTCCTGCACGAAGCCGCGCACGCGCATCAGGCCGTGCAGCGCGCCCGACGCCTCGTTGCGGTGGCACGAACCGAATTCCGCGTAGCGCAGCGGCAGGTCGCGATACGAGCGCAAACCGTGCTTGAACACCTGGACGTGACCCGGGCAGTTCATCGGCTTGATCGCGTAGTCGCGCTTCTCCGACTCCGTCGTGAACATGTTCTCGCGGTAGTTCTGCCAGTGGCCCGACGCCTCCCACAGCGAGCGGTCCATGATCATCGGCGTCTTGATCTCGAGGTAGCCGGCTTCGTTCACGCGGCGGCGCATGTACTGCTCGACCTGCTGCCACAGCGCCCAGCCCTTCGGATGCCAGAACACCATGCCCGGCGACTCTTCCTGCATGTGGAACAGGTCGAGCTGCTTGCCGAGCTTGCGGTGGTCGCGCTTTTCCGCTTCCTCGAGCATGTGCAGGTACTGGTCCTGGTCTTCCTTCTTCGTCCAGGCCGTGCCGTAGATGCGCTGCAGCTGCTCGTTCTTCGAATCGCCGCGCCAGTACGCGCCCGCGACCTTCATCAGCTTGAAGACCTTCAACTTGCCCGTCGACGGCACGTGCGGGCCGCGGCACAGATCGGTAAAGCCGCCGTGCGAATACAGCTTGATTTCGTCGCTCTGCGGAATCGATTCGATGATCTCGGCCTTGTACTTCTCGCCGATGCTGCGGAAGTAGCCCGCCGCTTCGTCGCGCGACACGACACGGCGCGTCACGGGCTCGTCCTTCTTCGCGAGCTCCTGCATGCGCTTTTCGATCTTCTCCAGATCTTCAGGCGTAAACGGACGGTTGTACGAGAAGTCGTAATAGAAGCCGTTGTCGATCACCGGGCCGATCGTCACCTGCGCGTCCGGATACAGTTCCTTCACCGCGTATGCGAGCAAGTGCGCCGTCGAGTGGCGAATGATGTCGAGGCCATCGGCATCCTTGTCGGTCACGATCGCGAGCGACGCGTCGCGGTCGATCACGGCCGACGTATCGACGAGCTCGCCATCGAGCTTGCCACCAAGCGCAGCCTTCGCAAGGCCGGGACCGATCGAGGCTGCAACCTCGGCAACTGTCACCGGATGCTCGTATTGTCGAACTGAGCCGTCAGGCAAGCGTATCGAAACCATAGCAATCTCCGTGATGCCGACAGTGGGCGGCAGACCAGGTACGCGACATGAAAATCGCGCGGGAAAATTTCGCGACAAAAAAAATGCGGCCCCGCTTTCGAGGGGCCGCATTCGATACTTCACTCAGACTGAAAGGGCGAAAGGGTTCCTCGACTAGCGTCGCTCCGAAAAGGTTTCGGTCAACGTTCGCGGTGTCATAACCGTATTCGCCTTGTTCGCGTTGAGTTATTTACTGCATCGAACACCCGGAGACCGGGCATTCTCAATTCGTTGGTAGGCTCGATTGGACTCGAACCAACGACCCCCACCATGTCAAGGTGGTGCTCTAACCAGCTGAGCTACGAGCCTAAAGAAGCTAAGATTATATGGAGCCGTTACCGGCTTGGCAAGTGTTTTTATGCGGTCGCAGCAAAATAACGGGGCTCCAACCCCATGTCATGCCTTCCGCCCCGCCCGCACGACGCCCTGCACCTCGCCGAGCAGCGCGCACGCGCGCTGCACCTGCGCCGAGTTCGACACCTCGACCGTGAACTGCATGAATGCCGCATTGCGGCGGCTCTGCGTCTTCACACCCACCACGTTCATCTTCTCGCGCGCGAACACTTCGGAGATATCGCGCAGCAACCCTTGCCGGTCGCTTGCCTCGATCATCAGGTCGACCGGATAGACGGACGCACCGCGCCCGCCGAGTACGTCGGCCGACCAAGTCGTCTGCAGCACGCGCTCCGGCGCGCGCTCGACCATCCGGCGGAACGTCGGGCAATCGGTGCGGTGGATCGACATCCCCTTGCCGCGCGTGACGAAACCGCTGATCGGATCAGGCGGCGCCGGACGGCAGCAGCGCGCGAGCTGGGTCAGCAGCGCGTCGACGCCCACGACCAGCACGCCGGTCGACGCGCCGTGCGCCACGCTCGCGCCGCTGCTGCGCTTCTCGAAATCGGCGGGCGCTTCGGGCGCCGGCTCCGGCGGCGGCGCATCGGACAGCGCGTGCTCGACATTGCGCAGGCTGAACTCTTCCTTGCCGACGACCGAGAACAGCTCCTCGGGCGACTTGAAGCCGAGCTTCGCGGCGAGATTGTCCAGGTTGACCGATGTCTTGCCCTCGCGCTGCAGCGTCTTTTCGACGAGCGCGCGGCCGTGCGAGATGTTTTCTTCCTGCTCGATCGAGTTGAACCATGCACGCACCTTCTGACGCGCGCGCGGGCTCTTCATGTAACCGAGCTGCAGGTTCAGCCAGTCGCGCGACGGCCCGCCCTCCTTCACCGCGACAATCTCGACCGTCTGGCCGTTTGCGAGCGGCGTGTTGAGCGGCACCATCGCGCCGTCGACGCGCGCGCCACGGCAGCGATGGCCAAGCTCGCTGTGCAGGTGGTACGCGAAATCGACCGGCGTCGCGCCCTGCGGCAACGCAATCACACGCGCCTGCGGCGTCAGCACGTAGATGTGGTCGTCGTCGAGCGACGTCTCGCGTAATTGGGCCCACGCCTTGTCGCCCGACTTTTCCGCGCCGTCCTCGACGTCATCCTTCCACGCGAGCAGCTGCCGCAGCCATGCGATCTTCTCGTCGTATTTGTCGCTCGCCGAGAACTGGCCGCCGTAGCCGCGCGCGCCGGCCTCCTTGTAGCGCCAGTGCGCGGCGACGCCGTACTCGGCGAAACGGTGCATCTCCTGCGTGCGGATCTGCACCTCGAACGCGCGGCCGTCATCGCCGATCACGACCGTATGCAGCGACTTGTAGCCGTTCGGCTTCGGCCGCGAGATGTAGTCGTCGAATTCCTTCGGCACCGGCTGCCACAGGTGATGCACGATGCCGAGCACCGCGTAGCAATCCTTGATGTCCGGCACGATCACGCGAAACGCGCGCACGTCGTACAGCTCGGAGAAATCGAGCTCCTTGCCGCGCATCTTGCGCCAGATGCTGTAGATATGCTTCGGCCGGCCGCTCACATCGGCCTGGATGCGCGCGTCCGCCAGCTCCTGCTGCAACCGGTCGATCGCCTGCGTGACGTACGCTTCGCGCTCGATGCGCTTCTCGTCGAGCAGCTTCGCGATCCGCTTGTAGGTGACGGGATCCTCGAAGCGGAACGCGAGATCCTCGAGCTCCCACTTCAGTTGCCAGATACCGAGACGGTTCGCGAGCGGCGCATAGATCTCGAGCGTCTCGCGTGCGACGTCGGGCGGCGGGTCGATCTTCGCGGCAGCGTAGTAGCGCAGCGACTGCAGGCGCGACGCGAGCCGGATCAACACCACGCGGATGTCTTGCGCGAACGCGAGTAGCATCTTGCGCAGCGCCTCGATCTGCGTACGCCGCTCTTCCGCCGTGTCGCGCCCCGCATCGGGCACCGCGTTCTGCGCGGCACGCAGGCTGACGGTACCGAGCCGCAACAGCTTACGCACGTCGGACACGAGCCGCGCCACTTCGTCGCCGAAACGCTCGGTGAGTTCGCGCTCAGGGTCGCTCAAGTGCGGCGTCAACACGAACAGTGCGGCCGCCTGCATCGCGGGCGGATCGACGTTCAGCGTGCGCATGATCGACGCCGTGCCCGCCGAGTGATCGGCGAGCAGTTCGCCCGACGACAGGCGCGCGTCGCCGGCCCGTTCGCGCACGAACGCGAGCACGTCGTCGAACGACGGTGCCGCGACGGGGGAAGCGGAAACGGACTCGGTCATTGCTTGGCCTGGCGGAATGCGATCATCGTCGGGTTACGTCCGGTTCAGCTCCGCTGTGCGGCGACCACCACGATCTCGACGAGCAGCGCCGGATCCGCGAGCTTCGCCTCGACGGTGGCGCGCGGCGGCGTGTTGCCCTGCGCGACCCATGCGTCCCACTCCGCATTCATGCCGTCGAAATTCGCCAGATCGGAAATGTAGATCTGCACCGACAGCAGATGCGCCTTGTCGCTGTTCGCTTCGGCGAGCAGGCGGTCGATGTGGCCGAGCACTTCGCGCGTCTGGCCCTTGATGTCCTGCGTGGTGTCTTCGGCGATCTGGCCGGCCAGATACACGGTACCGTTGTGGATCGCGGTTTCGGAGAGTCGGGCCCCGACGTGGTGACGAATGACTGCCATGGAATGTTCCGGTCGTGAGTGGATGGAGATTCGGGTGACGGCACGGCCCGCGTGCCGTCGAACCGCATATTATGACGCGTTTATGCGCCGCCTTCGACGAAAAACCGCCGCGCGAGCGCAATCTGGCCTGCGTCGACGAACGCCGGCGCGTGGCCCGCCCCCGGAATCTCGGCGTGCGTGACGTGCCGGCCACGACGCACCATGTCGGCCACCGTCTCGCGCGACAGCAGGTCGGACGTCTCGCCGCGCACGACGAGCAGCGATGCATCCGTCGTCTCGATGGCGTGCCACAGCGCGGCCTCGCCGAGTGCGGCCAACTCGGGCGTGGTTGCCTTGAACGGCTCGGCGATGCGCGGATCGTAGCGGACCGTCCAGCCACCTTCGGGTAGTTCGCGCAACAGCGGCCCGTTGATCTCGCGCCACTCGTCGGCGCTCAGCGCACCGAACGGCAGCGACAGCGACGTCAGATAGTCGATGCCCTCCTGCTCGGTCGCAAAGCGCGGCTGCACGCCGAGATATTCGCCGATGCGCGTCAGCGAATCGGGTTCGATGCGCGGGCCGACGTCGTTGACGATCATCCGGCGCAGCGGCGAACCGGGCAGCCCCGCGAACGCCATGCCGATCAGGCCGCCCATCGACGTGCCGAACCAGTCGACCGATTCGACGTCGAGTCGCGCGATCAGCGTCACCATGTCGGCCACGTATTGCGGAATCGCGTAGAGCCGCGGATCGGCCAGCCAGTCCGATTGGCCGCGCCCGACGATGTCGGGGCAGACGACGCGATACGTATCGGACAGCGCCGTGGCAAGCCGGTCGAAGTCGCGCCCGGAACGGGTCAGGCCGTGCACGCAAACCAGCACGCGCGGGTTCGCGGGCTCGCCCCACTCGGTATAGGCGACGTGGTGAAGGCCGGCCGCGCTCGCACACTGCACGCGCCGCTGACGGGGAATCGGGGAGTTCACGGGGGAAGTGGGCATCGGAGGCGTCCTGCCGAACGGTGCGGCGCGATGGCATGTGGGCCCGGCCCGCCAGGGCAGCCGGGGGATGCGATCGATTGTAAACCCGTTCCGGATCACGAGTCGCCTGACCACCCTTGCGGGCTTGCGGCTCGTGCGAGCGCCAATGAAATGTCACGCGGCCGTGCGGAATCGGGCGCGGTGTTCCGTGTTCAGCAGGCTACCGATCCAGCCTCCCCTGCGGCCGCGGCGACGGCGCCGCAAACGCACCATCGCGCACCATCGCGCACCGGCCCGTCATGACCGGGAAAGCGCGGCTATTTCTGCATGACCGCGCCGATGCTCGCACCGACCACGCACAGCGTGCCGGCGACCTGCAGCGTGCTCATCGGCTGCGCAAGCACGACATAACCGATCCCCGCAGCGATCGCGGGCTCGGCGCTCATCAGGATGCCGAATGCCGATGCGCTCATCCGTCGCAATGCAATCAGTTCGAGCACGTAAGGAAACAGCGGGACGAGCACTGCCAGATACGCTGCATCGATCAGTTGACCGGCCGGCAAGTGGCCGCCGCTTTGCGCCAGCCCGAACGGCGTCGTGACGAGCGCGGCCACGAACAGCGACGCGGACAGCCCTTGCAGCCCGTCGAACAGCGTGCCGACACGCTTCATCAACACGATATAGGCGGCCCAGCCAAGCGCAGAGCCGACCGGGAAGACCAGCGCGGCCGGCGCCGTCACCCACATGCCGTCCTGCCGCGCCAGCAGCAGCACGCCAGCCAGCGCAAGTGCCGGCCATGCCAGCATCGCCGGCTTGCGCACGCCGATCGTGGCGACCGCCAGCGGCCCGAGAAAGTTGATCGCGACCGCCAGCCCGAGCGGCACGCGACGCACGGCTTCGAAGAAACACAGCGTCATCGCGGCCATCGCCGTGCCGAGCGCGATGGCCGCGATCCAGCGCTGCCGGGAATAGGTGTGGAGCGGCGGCCGGACGACAACGGCCAGCGCGAGCGCGGCGAAACAGAGTCGCAGCCAGGTCGTGCTGACGGTGCCGTACTCGATCGTCGCCGGCCTCGACAGCGCCGCGCCGAGCTGCACGCTGCACATCGACGCGACGGCCAGCAGCGGCGCCACCGCATTCGTGAAAGGTGACGCCACGCGCTGCGCGACATCCGGTCGTACCGTACTCGATTCCTCGCTCATGCAACCGCTCCGGTTCAGTGACACGCCGATGCTAACCGCGGCCGCATGCTTGATATAAGCTGATAATTCTTATGCCCGCATCAGGAATATTGATGACCCGCGATCTCGACAGCACCCTGCTGCGCACGTTCGTCACCGTGGTCGAAACCGGCAGCGTCAGCACGGCGGCAACGGCGCTGCATCGCACGCAGGCCGCCGTCAGCATGGCGCTGCGACGGCTCGAGGATGAAGTCGGCCAGCGCCTGCTCGAACGCTCGCCGCGCGGCGTCACGCCGACGGCCGCGGGCAATGTGCTGCTGCCCTATGCACATCAACTGCTCGGCGTCGGGCTCGCCGCACGCGCCGCGCTCGCCGCAGGCGACATCTCGGGCACCGTGCGGCTCGGTGTCCTCGAGGACATCGCCGTCGGCCGTCTGCCGCACGCGTTGCGACAGTTCGCAGCGTCATTTCCGAACGTCGCGCTCGAGATCGTCGTCGACACGAGCCCCGTCCTGTCGCAGCGACTCTCGACCCACGCGCTGGATTTCGTGATCGGCGACCCCGCGCTGATCCGGGCAGAGCCGCTCGCGACATGGCAGCATCCGCTGCACTGGGCCGCCGCAGCCACCACCAACCGGCTCCCTCGCAACGAACCGGTACCGATCGTTGCGTTCGGCGGCACCTGCCCGTGGCAGGAAAAGCTGTTCGCGATGTTGCGCGACGCCGGCCGTGCGTGGCGCGTCATCTGCACCAGCACGAGCCTGTCCGCGATCCAGTCGGCGGTCGAGGCAGGCCTCGGCGTCGCGGTACTGCTCGACTGGAACGTGCGTCGCGACACGATGCGCGCACTCGATCCGCAGGCAGCCGGGTTGCCCGCGCCACCCGCCGCGGATTTCGGGCTGTTCAGCCGCGCGGACCTCGGCGATCACACGTCGGCGGCAGTCACGCTGCAACGCTTCCTGTTTCATGCGCTGCAGCTGGGTTCGCCCGACGACGGCACGCCCACCGGCGAACAACGCGTGGAATCGTTGCAGACCGCCGTCTGACGCGGCCGGGCGCGCATGCCACAAACATAAACGCCCCGCATGCCTGACGGCATGCGGGGCGAATCGACATGAAGAAAACTCAGGCGACCGCGCTGACGTCGAGCGGCGCACCCGTCTTTGCCTGGATCTCGTCGGCGCTCACGCCATCGGCGAGCTCAAGGACCTTCAGGCCGGACGGCGTCACTTCGATCACGCCGAGATCGGTGATGATCAGGTCGACCACACCGACACCCGTCAACGGCAGGTTGCATTCCTCGAGGATCTTGTGCTGATCGCCCTTCGCGACATGCTCCATCAGCACGACGACACGCTTCACGCCGGCGACGAGATCCATCGCGCCGCCCATCCCCTTGATCATCTTGCCGGGGATCATCCAGTTCGCGAGGTCACCCTGCTTGCTGACCTGCATCGCGCCGAGGATCGCGAGGTTGATGTGGCCGCCGCGGATCATCGCGAACGAATCGGCCGACGAGAAGATCGACGAGCCCGGCAGCGTCGTGACGGTTTGCTTGCCGGCGTTGATGAGATCGGCGTCGACTTCGTCTTCGGTCGGCGACGGGCCGATGCCGAGCAGGCCGTTCTCCGACTGCAGCCACACCTCGACGCCTTCCGGCACGTGGTTCGCGACGAGCGTCGGCAGGCCGATGCCGAGGTTCACGTAGAAGCCGTCCTGCAGTTCCTTCGCCGCGCGCGCGGCCATCTGGTCACGATTCCAGGCCATGTCAGTCTCCTTTCGCGCGTACGACGCGTTGTTCGATGCGTTTTTCGGGCGTCGCGTTCAGCACGATGCGCTGCACGAAAATCCCCGGCGTGTGGATGTGATCCGGATCGAGCTCGCCGTTCTCGACGATTTCCTCGACCTCCGCGACGGTGATCTTGCCGGCCATCGCGCACATCGGGTTGAAGTTGCGCGCGGTGCGGCGATAGATCAGGTTGCCCGACTTGTCGGCCTTCCAGGCCTTCACGAGCGCGACATCGGCCGTCAGCGACGGCTCGAGCACGTAGTGGCGATCGCCGAACTGGCGCGTTTCCTTGCCTTCCGCGATCACGGTGCCGTAGCCCGTGTTCGTGAAGAACGCCGGGATGCCCGCGCCGCCCGCACGCAGCTTTTCGGCGAGCGTGCCTTGCGGCGTGAATTCGAGTTCGAGTTCGCCGGCCAGGTACTGGCGCTCGAACTCCTTGTTCTCGCCGACGTACGACGAGATCATCTTCTTGATCTGGCGCGTTTCCAGCAACAGGCCGAGGCCGAAACCGTCGACGCCCGCGTTGTTGCTGATGCAGGTGATGCCCTTGACGGCCGAATCGCGCAACGCCGCGATCAGCGCCTCCGGAATCCCGCACAGGCCGAAGCCACCCACCGCGAAGGTCTGTCCGTCACGGACGATCCCTTCCAGCGCGGCAGCCGCGCTTGGATAGACTTTGTTCATCTGTTGTCCCTTCCTCTATGGAAACCAGCGAAACCGGTTCACGCGCCACGTGGCCCGCAAGCCCGCCGCATCATTCTATGCATGCACGGCGATGCCTGCGTCGAGGCGCGCTGTTTTTATACCGCGGCAAACCGCCACGAGATGCCTGAAAGGGTACGATGCGGCGCGGATGCGGCACAATACGCAAAAATACATAAGCGTTTGCCTCCGCTTGCCTGCGCCATGCCCGCTCTCGATTACCAGACCGCCTTCCATCTCGCGCCGCTCGGCCTTGTCCTGTCGCGCGACCGCGTGATCGAGGATTGCAACGACGCGCTCGCGTCGATCTTCCGCTGCGTGCGGGCCGACCTGATCGGGAAATCGTACGAGGTGCTCTACCCGTCGACGGACGAATTCCAGCGAATCGGCGAACGTATCGCGCGCATGATGGCCGCGAACGGCATCTACTCGGACGACAGAATCATGAAACGCGCGGACGGCGAGCTGTTCTGGTGCCACGTCACCGGCCGCGCGCTCGACCGCACCGCACCGCTCGCGGCAGGCGTCTGGACCTTCGAGGATTTGAGCGCGACGCGCCGGGTCGCCGTCGAACTGACCCCGCGCGAGCGCGAGATCGCCGCCCAGCTCGCAACCGGCAAGACCAGCAAGCAGATCGGGCGCGTGCTCGACATCAGCTCGCGCACGGTCGACATCTACCGCGCGCGTCTGATGCGCAAGTACGGCACCAACAATACGCCGGAGCTGCTGCAGCGCCTGCTCGGGCAGTGAACGGCGGCTCCCGGATGACAATCGGCCGCGCATGGCGGCCGATTCGTGAAACAGCAGGCATGGCGTGCCGCCGGCGCCCGGGCGGCGGCCTCGCCGTGCCGGCGCTCAGCCGACCTTCGTCGCGAGCGCGCGCTCGATCGTGTCGCGCAGCAACTGGGGCAGCGGTACCGACTTGCCGAGCGCGTAGTCGACCCACACGCAGCGCGCCTTGCCGCGCGCATAGACATGCTGCGGATCGTCCGCGCGCGTAAGCTCGAAACCGGTGTCGAAGCTGCTCCGGCCGGGTTTCGCGGCCGACATCTTCGCGATCACGTCGCCCGGATAGTGCAGTTGCTTGAGGAATTCCATCGACGCCGTGACGATGACGGGCCCCTGCCCCTCGCCATTGCCGCCGGCGATGCCGAGCTCCTCGAACCACGAGATCCGCGCCTGCTCCATGTAGCGGAAATAGACCGTGTTGTTCACATGGCCGAACGCGTCCATGTCGCCCCAGCGGATCGGCATCGACATCTCAAATACGGGGGAGTAATCGCTTGTTGCGCTCATTGCAGTCTTCTGTGTTGCTGAATGTCATCCGCTCAGGCGAGGCCGAAGCCGTCGTCGGCGGAGATAATCGAGCCATTGATGAACTGCGACTCGTCGGCCGCGAGCAGCAACAACAGCCCGTCGAGATCCTGCGGCTTGCCGACGCGCCGGCGCGGCAGCATCGACTGCAGCTTCTGGCCCTGCTCGGTTTCCCACAGGTAATGATTGATTTCGGTATCGATATAACCCGGACAGATCGCGTTGACGTTGATCCCGTGGCGCCCCCACTCGAGCGCCATCGCGCGCGTCATCTGCACGACCGCGGCCTTGCTCATCGCGTACAGCCCGATCTGCGGGAACACGCGCAGGCCGGCCACCGACGCGATATTGATGATCCGGCACGGCGGCTTGCCGTTGCCGCTGCCGTTCGCGCGCATGATCATCCGCTTCGCGACTTCCTGCGCGACGAAAAACGCGCCGCGCGTGTTGGTGTCGAACACGAACTCGAAATCGGCCGGCGTCACGTCGACGAGCTTCTGCATCGTCGAGACGCCCGAATTGTTCACGAGGATGTCGATCGTGCCGGCCTCCGTTTCCGCATGCGCGACCGCCGCCTTGATGCTCTGGACGTCGGTGACGTCGAGCGACACGACGTGCGCGGCGCCGCCCGCCGCCTCGATCTCGGCACGCAATTCCTTCAGGCGCTCGACGCGACGACTCGCGAGCACGACCTTTGCACCGGCCTGCGACAGCACCTGCGCAAAACGCTGCCCCAGGCCGCTCGACGCCCCCGTGACCAGCGCAACCTTGCCTTCCAGATTGATCGAACGACCCATTTGCACATCCCCTTTCGATGTCGTTTCGCCGCTACGGGCAGCACGGCCCGAGCGGCATTACCCTAGCACAAAAATAGAACGATCGTGCTAATCTAGCCGCATGCTGTTGCGGCAAGCGTTTCGTTTCGCAGACAATACGCTCCCGAATAAAAGCATTCTAACGGTTAGAGGAACGCCAATGACCCCCGCAAGCCTCATCGAGCAATATGGCCCGCGCGAATCGATGGAATACGACGTCGTGATCGTCGGCGGCGGCCCCGCCGGGCTGTCGGCGGCGATCCGGCTCAAGCAGCTGGCCGCCGAGAAAGGCACCGAGATCGGCGTGTGCGTGCTCGAGAAAGGTTCCGAGATCGGCGCGCACATCCTGTCGGGTGCGGTGATGGACCCGCGCGCGATCACCGAACTGTTCCCCGACTGGAAGGAACGCGGCGCGCCGCTCGACGTCGAGGTGACGGAAGACCGCTTCCTGTTCCTGTCCGAGAAAAGCGCGGTCACCACGCCGAACTGGGCGCTGCCCGCCAACTTCCAGAACCACGGCAACTACGTGATTTCGCTGGGCAACGTGACCCGCTGGCTGGGCCAGCAGGCCGAAGCGCTGGGCGTCGAGATCTTCCCCGGCTTCCCGGCCGCCGAGATTCTCTACAACGACGACGGCTCCGTGAAAGGCGTCGCGACCGGCAACATGGGCGTGGGCAAGGACGGCGAGCCGACCGAGAACTTCCAGCTCGGCATGGAACTGCACGCGAAGTACACGCTGTTCGCCGAAGGCTGCCGCGGCCATCTCGGCCGCCAGCTGATCGCGAAGTTCAAGCTCGACGCGAACGCCGATCCGCAGGCGTACGGGATCGGCATCAAGGAGCTGTGGGAAATCGATCCGGCCAAGCACAAGCCGGGCCTCGTGATCCACACGGCCGGCTGGCCGCTGAAGTCGGACACCTACGGCGGCTCGTTCCTGTATCACATGGACAACAACCAGGTCGTGGTCGGCTTCGTGGTGGGCCTCGGCTACACGAACCCATACCTGTCGCCGTTCGAGGAATTCCAGCGCTACAAGACGCACCCGTCGATCCGTGCGTTCCTCGAAGGCGGCAAGCGCGTGTCGTACGGCGCGCGCGCGATCACGGCGGGCGGGCTGCTGTCGCTGCCGAAGACGGTGTTCCCGGGCGGCGCGCTGATCGGCGACGACGCGGGCTTCCTGAACGCATCGCGGATCAAGGGCAGCCACGCGGCGATCAAGACCGGCATGCTGGCGGCCGACGCCGCGTTCGACGCGGTGCAGGCGGGCCGCCAGTCGGACGAGCTCAACGCGTACCCGGATGCGTTCAAGCAATCGTGGCTGTACACGGAGCTGTACCGCGCGCGCAACTTCAAGCAGTGGATGGCCAAGGGGCTGTACCTCGGTACGCTGATGGTCGGCCTCGAGCAGAAGGTGATGGGCGGCAACGTGCCGTGGACGCTGCACCACAAGCATGCGGACCACGAGATGCTGAAGCCGGCGTCGCAGTGCGAGCCGATCGAGTACCCGAAGCCGGACGGCAAGCTGACGTTCGACCGGCTGTCGTCGGTGTTCATCTCGAACACGAACCACGAAGAGAACCAGCCGGCGCACCTGACGCTGAAGGATGCGAACGTGCCGGTGAACGTGAACCTGCGCACGTATGCGGGGCCGGAAGGACGTTTCTGCCCGGCGGCCGTGTACGAGTTCGTGAAGAACGACGACGGCAGCGATCGACTGGTGATCAACGCGCAGAACTGCGTGCACTGCAAGACCTGCGACATCAAGGACCCGACGCAGAACATCGTGTGGGTCACGCCGGAAGGCGGTGGCGGGCCGAATTACCCGAACATGTAATCCGCCACGACGCGTCGCCGCGAGCGGCGCGTTTTTGCCGGTCGCCACAAACGAAACGGGGCGCTGCCTGAAGCAGCGCCCCGTTTTGCATTCCCTGCGCGTTCGCGAGGCGTGCCGCGCCCCGCCCGCTTGTGTCAGGTCGCGCTACCGGCGATCTTCGGCGTCGACGTCTCGACGTCCCCGCACTGCGCGCGATGGCGCAGCGCATGGTCGATCAGCACCAGTGCGAGCATCGACTCGGCGATCGGTGTCGCGCGGATGCCAACGCACGGATCGTGGCGGCCGAACGTTTCCACCGTCGCCTCGTCGCCCGCCTTCGTGATCGAACGGCGCGGCGTGCGGATGCTCGACGTCGGCTTGATCGCGATCGACACGGTGATGTCCTGCCCCGTCGAAATCCCGCCGAGCACGCCGCCCGCATGGTTGCCGACGAAACCGCCCGGCGTCAGCTCGTCGCCGTGCATCGAGCCGCGCTGCGCGACACTGTCGAAACCCGCACCGATCTCGACGCCCTTCACCGCGTTGATGCTCATCATCGCCTTCGCGATGTCCGCATCGAGACGGTCGAACACCGGCTCGCCCCAGCCGACCGGCACGCCCGACGCGACGACGTCGATGCGCGCGCCGATCGAATCGCCATCCTTGCGCAGCGCATCCATGTACGCCTCGAGTTCCGGTACGACCGCCGCATTCGGCGCGAAGAACGGATTCTCGTGCACGTGCGACCAGTCGACGAACGGCACGTCGATTTCGCCAAGGCCGCTCATGTAGCCGCGCACC
This sequence comes from Burkholderia sp. 572, assembly GCF_040545135.1. Classification (NCBI taxonomy): domain Bacteria; kingdom Pseudomonadati; phylum Pseudomonadota; class Betaproteobacteria; order Burkholderiales; family Burkholderiaceae; genus Burkholderia; species Burkholderia sp. 572. The sequence goes on from NZ_JBEPLH010000004.1 coordinate 403,372, forward strand.
TCGACGCCGAAGCGCTCGCGCAGCCACTTCTTCGCGACCGCACCCGCGCCGACGATCGGTGCGGTCAGGCGCGCGGACGAACGGCCGCCGCCGCGGTAGTCGCGGATGCCGTATTTCTGCCAGTAGGTGTAGTCGGCGTGGCCGGGACGGAACGTCTCGACGATGTTGCCGTAGTCCTTGCTGCGCTGGTCGGTGTTGCGGATCAGCAGTGCGATCGGCGTACCGGTCGTCACGCCTTCGAACACGCCCGACAGGATCTCGACCTGATCAGCCTCCTGCCGTTGCGTCACGTGACGCGACGTGCCCGGCTTGCGGCGATCGAGTTCGACCTGGATGTCGGCTTCGGTCAGCCCCATTCCCGGCGGGCAGCCGTCGATCACGCAACCGATCGCGGGACCGTGCGATTCGCCGAAGGTCGTGACAGTGAAAAGCGTGCCGAGGGTATTGCCGGACATGATGGAACCGCCCAAAGAGAAATGGGCAAACCGATGCGCTGCCCGGGCCGCAGGCAGATCGATCGTTTGCCGGTCGAGAAAAGAGGTAAGCCGCTATTATGCCAGCCGTCCCGCACCCGCGGGCCGCAGGCCGCATGAAAGGCAGCCCGGACGCGCGGAACGTGCGCGCGCGGCCCGGCTTGTGCGGCGCAAGCCCGTCCGGCCCGGTTGCAGCCGAACGCATCCGGACAGGCGCCCGCCTACTTCCGCGCGCCGCGCAGTTCGGTTACCGCGGCCTGCAGCGACTCGGGCGTCGCGACCGACGCCGGGACCGGCTCGCCGACCGCCAGAGTCAGCCGGCTCATCACGCCGCGCTTGATGGGTCGCGGCATCCGCGCATCGGAATGCCGCGAAAAATAGCTGCCCCACAGCCCGCGCAGCGCCATCGGAATCACGGGCGCCGGCGTGCGGCCCAGGATCTCGGTGATGCCGTGATGGAACGTGTTGATGTCGCCCGTCTTGGTCAGCTTGCCCTCGGGGAAGATGCACACGAGTTCGCCGTCCTTCAGCGCGGCCTCGCACAGGTCGTACGCGCGCGCGAGCATCGCGGGATCCTCGTGGCTCGGCGCGATCGGGATCGCCTTCGCATGCCGGAATACCCAGCTCGCGAAGCGCGTCTTGAAGATCCGGTGATCCATCACGAAACGGATCGGGCGCGGGCTCGCGGCGGCCAGCACGAGCGCATCGACGTAGCTGACGTGGTTGCACACGAGCACGGCCGCGCCTTCCGCCGGAATCCGCTCCGCGTGCACGAGACGAATCCGGTAGAACGTGTGGACGAGCACCCACGCGACGAAGCGGAGCAGGAACTCCGGCACGAGCAGATAGATATAGGCCGCGACGATCACGTTCAACAGCGCGGTGACGAGGAACAGCCCCGGGATGTCGACGCCGGCCTTGGTCAGCCCCATCGCCATCACGGCCGACAGGATCATGAACAGCGCGTTCAGGATGTTGTTCGCGGCGATGATCCGCGCGCGGTGCGTCGGCGCGCTGCGGCTCTGGATCAGCGCGTACAGCGGCACGCTGTAGAAGCCGCCGAACATCGCGAGCAGGAACAGGTCCGCCAGGATGCGCCAGTGGCGCGCGCCGGCCAGGAATTCGCCGACCGACAGCAGATGGCCGGGCGACGGCAGCGCGCGGCTCGCGAAATACAGCTCGATCGCGAACACGCTGATGCCGATCGAGCCGAGCGGCACAAGGCCGATCTCGACGCGCCGCTGCGACAGCCGTTCGCACAGCAGCGAACCGAGGCCGATACCGACCGAGAACGTCGCGAGCAGGATCGTGACGACGTCGGGGCTCGCCGACAGCACGTCCTTCGCGAAATTGAAGAACGACGTGAGGAACGTCGCGCCGACGAACCACAGCCACGAGATGCCGAGCAGGCTCAGGAATACGGTGCGGTTCTGGCGTGCGAGCCCGAGGTTGCGCCAGGTCTCGCTGACCGGATTCCAGTTGATCACGAGATCGGGCTGCGGCGCCGGCGTGGAAGGCACGCGCTGCGCGACAAGGCGCCCCGCGATCGCGATGACGAGCACGCTCACCGCGAGCACGCGCTCGCCGGCACCTTCGATGCCCGCGGCCGCGCCGCCGATGATCGTGCCGATCAGGATCGCGATGAACGTGCCCATCTCGACGAGGCCGTTGCCGCCGACCAGCTCATGCTCGCCGAGATGCTGCGGCAGGTACGAATACTTGACGGGCCCGAACAGCGTCGAGTGCATCCCCATCATGAACGTGCACAGATACAGCAGCGGCGCGCTGTGCATGACGAAGCCCGCCGCGCCGACCAGCATCAGCACGATCTCGAAGGTCTTCACGAAACGCGTGAGGGTCGCCTTGTCGTACTTGTCGGCGATCTGGCCGGACGTCGCCGAGAACAGCACGAACGGCAGGATGAAGATCGCGGAAATCAGGAAGGCCGCCGTCTTCGCATCGACACCGGCGAACCGCGCGGTGTGATAGGTGACGAGCGACGTGAAGCCGATCTTGAAGACGTTGTCGTTCAGCGCACCGAGGAACTGGGTCGTGAAGAACGGCGCGAAACGGCGCTCGCGCAGCAGGTCGAACTGCGACGCGTGGGCGTGCCGTTCGTCGCGCCGCCTGGAAGTGGCTTGCGTTTGATCGCTCATGCGGAATACGCGCGCGCCGTCTGGGCGACGCTGCGCGGGCCTTGTGTGGTCATTGAAAAAACGGCGGCGCAGGACAAGCCTGCGCCGCCGCGTGCCGGGTGGCGGCGCCCGCGCATGACGGCGACGGGCGCGGCGTGGTTCACGACTTGTGCGCTTCGGCTTCCGATTCCGGCCAATCGCGGATGTACGCCTTCAGCATCCGGTTCTCGAAGCTCTGCGCCTCGACGACCGTCTTTGCGACGTCGTAGAACGAAATGACGCCCATCAGCACCTTCTTGTCGAGCACCGGCATATAGCGCGCATGGCGCTCGAGCATCATCCGGCGCACTTCGTTGACGTCCGTTTCCGGCGTGCACGTGAGCGGCTCGTCCATCACCTTGCGCACCTGCACGTCGCCAATCGCGCCGCCGTTCACGTGCAGGCGCAGGATGATCTCGCGGAACGTCAGCATCCCGACGAGATCGCCGTACTCCATCACGACGAGCGAACCGATGTCGTGCTCGGCCATCGTGTCGACCGCTTCGCGCAGCGGCTTGTCGGGCGTCACCGTAAACAGCGTGTTGCCCTTAACTTTCAGAATATCGCTGACGCGCATCGTAGTCCCCTCATGCTTGAATGCAAAACCTCTTTCGATCCTATCGGAAAGCCTGTCAAAAGGAAAGCGCGGGCCCGTGCGGCGGGCCGCCGCCCCGCTTGCGGAAGCAGGCCGCCGGCAGCACAATGGCCCCATGAACAGCGGCCCGAGGAGACGGCCATGGCGCATACGCATACGGAGCAATTCGCCAGCTTCGCTGATTTCTACCCGTATTACCTGAACGAACACCAGAACCTGACGTCGCGGCGGCTGCACTTCGTCGGCTCGCTCGGCGTGATCGGCTGCGTCGCGATGGCGATCGCGACCGGCGACTGGCTGTGGCTGCCGGCGGCGATCGTCTGCGGCTACGGGTTCGCGTGGGTCGGACACTTCTTCTTCGAGAAGAACCGCCCGGCCACGTTCCGGCACCCGATCTACAGCCTGATGGGAGACTGGGTGATGTTCAAGGACATCTGCACCAGCAAGATCCCGCTGTAACGGCCAGGCACCCCGCTCACGCGGGCCGCGGCGGCCGCGCGTGCGGGTCGGACACGCCGCCCGGCGCCTGCCCCGGGACACCCGCCGCTTGTGCGCCGGCCGGCCGGTGCGCGGCGATCAGCGACGCGAGCGACACGTCGAAGCGATCGCTCGACAGCACCGCGAGCAGCGCCGCGCCATCGACATGGCTGCGGCGTCGCTGCAACTGGTAGGTCAGCTCCGTGCGGTCGATCACCAGCACGTCGAACAACTGCGCGAGCGTCAGCTGCTCCGGGTTCGCGAGCAGGATGTAGCGCGGCGTGGTCTCGCCGCCGCCGTCCAGCCGCGCGATCCATTCCCGCTCCTCCATCGTCGTCAGCAGGCGCTGCGCGGTTTCCATGTCGCAGCGCAGCATGGTCGCGAGCCGCATCGCCGTGTAGCCTCGCTTGCCGGCCGTGCGCGCTTCGGCCAGCCGCGCGAGCATTTCCAGTGCGTCGAGCAGGTCGCTGCCCGGATAGTGGATGCGGTGGAACTGGCCGACGCGGATCGCCGGCAGCGCGGAGGCCACCATCGCGCCGAGCAGCGCGATGAACCAGCTCAGGTACACCCATAACAGGAACACGGGCAACGCCGCGAACGCACCGTATACGGCCGTATAGGTCGGAATGCGCCGCACGTAGTAGCCGAAACCGCGTTTCGCCAGCTCGAACGCAATTGCCGCGAACAGCCCGCCGATCACCGCATCGCGCCACGCGACCGTGCAGTTCGGCAGGTACACGTACAGCAGCGTGAACGCGAGCACCGCCAGCGGCAGCGACACGAGCGCCAGCAGCCACTCGACGATCGACGTGGACGGCCCCGCGCCGGTAAACGCGAGCGACTGCGTGAACAGGTACGACGAGATCGACAGGCTCACACCGAACAACAGTGGGCCCAGCGTGATCAGCGCCCAGTACGCGAGCACGCGCTGCGCGAACGGTCGCGGCTTGCGTACACGCCAGATCAGGTTGAACGCCGACTCGATCGTCATCATCGTCATCACCGACGTGACGACGAGCACGATCAGGCCGGCCGTCGTCAGCCCCTTGGCCTTCGACGCGAACTGGTTCAGGTACTTGAATATCTGGACGTTGAACTGCGCGGGCATCAGGTGATCCGCGAGGAATCCCTGCAGCGAGATCTGGAACGACGCGAACATCGGGAACGCGGTGAACAGCGCGAACGCGACCGTCACGAGCGGCACGAGGGCCAGCATCGTCGTGAACGTCAGGCTGCCCGCCACTTGCGGGATGCGATCCTCGGCGCTGCGCCGGGCTGCGAACTGCGCCAGGCGCTTGAGGGTGTCGAGATCGACGCTCAACTTCGGCAAACGGCTTCTCCTTCTTGATACCGCGCGCCCGACGGCGCGCCGCCGCCGCGCTGCGCGACGGCTTCAGCCCCTATAATAGCCGCTCGATTCCAGCAGGGGCCGACTGCACCGGGCACGCGCGCGGCCGCACGCGGTTCCGTCGCCCATGAAAGACATCCTCGTTCTCTATTACAGCCGTCACGGCGCCACGCGCGATCTCGCGCTCGCGATCGCGAACGGCATCGACAGCGTGCCGGGCATGCAGGCCCGCATCCGCACCGTGCCGCCCGTGTCGACCGTCTGCGAAGCCACCGCCCCCGACATCCCCGCCGACGGCCCGCCGTACGCGGAACTGCGCGATCTCGAGGAATGCGCGGGCCTCGCGCTCGGCTCGCCGACCCGCTTCGGCAACATGGCCGCGTTGCTCAAGTATTTCCTCGACGGCACCACGCCGCAATGGTTGTCGGGTGCGCTGACCGGCAAGCCGGCAAGCGTGTTCACGTCGACGGGCAGCCTGCACGGCGGCCAGGAATCGACGCTGCTGTCGATGATGCTGCCGCTGCTTCATCACGGCATGATGATCGTCGGGATCCCGTACACGGAATCCGCACTCAGCACGACGCGTACCGGCGGCACGCCGTACGGCGCCTCTCACGTCGCGCAGCACGACCGCTCGGCCGCCGGCGGGCTGTCCGCGGACGAAAAAACGCTCGCGGCCGCGCTCGGCGTGCGACTCGCGCGCGCGGCGGCTGCCCTCTCCAGCGCCCGGGCCGCCGAAGCCGCATGAATGCCCCCGCCCGTCCCGCCGTCACTGCCCGGCCGCGCTACGCGCTGATTGCCGCCGCATGCCTCGTCGCGCTGATCGCGCTGTCGCTCGCGTGGGAGCTGCGGCTCGCGCCGCTGCGCCCGGGCGGTTCCGCGCTGATGCTCAAGGCCATACCGCTCGCGCTCGCGCTGCCCGGCGTCTGGCGGCGTAACATCTATACGATGCAGTGGGCGAGCATGCTGATCCTCGTCTATTTCGCCGAAGGCGTCGTGCGCGGCATGTCCGATCGCGGGCTGTCCGCGACGCTCGGCTGGTGCGAAACCGCGCTCGCCGTCGGTTTCTTCGTGACGGCGCTGGCATACGTCGCGCCGTTCAAGCGCGCGGCGAAAAAGTCGCGCGCCGCGTCCTGACCCTTACGCGACAAGGTGATGATGTCCTCCGAAGCTTTCGTTTCCGCGTGCCGCGATGCGATCGGCGCCGATCATGTGCTGACCGACCCGCACGATACCGAACCGTTCCTGACCGACTGGCGCCGCCGCTACAAGGGTGCCGCGTGCGCGGTGCTGAAACCCGCGAACACGGCCGAGGTCGCCGCCCTCGTCAAGCTGGCCAACGCACACGGCATCGCGCTCGTGCCGCAAGGCGGCAACACCGGCCTTGCCGGCGGCGCCACGCCCGACGCGAGCGGCAGCCAGGCCGTGCTGAGCGTCGCGCGCCTGAACCGCGTGCGCGCGCTCGATCCGCACAACAACACGATCACCGTCGAATCCGGCGTGATTCTCGCCGACGTGCAGGCACGTGCCCGCGAAGGCGGCCGGCTGTTCGCGCTGAGCCTCGCGGCGGAAGGCAGCTGCACGATTGGCGGCAACCTGTCGACCAACGCGGGCGGCACCGCGGTGCTGCGCTACGGGAACGCGCGCGAGCTGTGCCTCGGGCTCGAGGTGGTGACGCCGCAGGGCGAGATCTGGGACGGCCTGCGCGGACTGCGCAAGGACAACACGGGCTACGACCTGCGCGACCTGTTCATCGGCGCGGAAGGCACGCTCGGGATCATCACGGCGGCCGTGATGAAGCTGCATCCGCTGCCGGCCGCGCAGGTCACGGCACTCGCCGCGCTCGAATCGCCGCACGCGGCGCTCGATTTCCTCGCGCTCGCGCAGCGCGCGGCCGGGCCGCTCCTGACCGGCTTCGAGCTGATGTCGGATTTCTGCATGCAGCTGGTCGGCAAGCACTACCCGCAACTGCGCTACCCGTTCGCGCAGACGCACGCGCAAACGGTGCTGCTCGAACTGTCCGACAACGAAAGCGAAGCGCATGCGCGCGCGCTGTTCGAGAAACTGATGGAGGAAGCGTTCGAGGCCGGGCTCGTGGTCGACGCGGTGGTCGCGGAGAATCTCGCGCAATCGCGCGCGTTCTGGGATCTGCGCGAGCACATCCCGCTCGCACAGGCCGACGAGGGGCTCAACATCAAGCACGACATCGCGGTGCCGATTTCGTCGATCGCGCGCTTCATCGACGAAACCGACGCGGCGATCCAGCAGGCCGCGCCGGGCGCGCGGATGGTCACGTTCGGCCACCTCGGCGACGGCAACCTCCACTACAACGTGCAGATGCCCGAAGGCGGCGATCCGAAGGCGTTCCTCGCCGCGTTCCAGGCGCCGATCAACCGGATCGTCTACGACAACGTGCACCGCCACCACGGCACGATCAGCGCGGAGCACGGGATCGGCCAGCTGAAGATCGACGACGCGCAGCGCTACAAGTCCCCGGTCGAAACGACGCTGATGCGCACGCTGAAGACCGCGCTCGACCCGCGCGGCCTGATGAATCCCGGCAAGGTCCTGCGCTGAAGCCGCCCACTCCGGAGCCCCGCCCGTGAAAATCCGCGTCCTGTCCGATCTGCACCTCGAAAGCAACCGGCCCGACGCGATCGCGCATGCCGACGCGGATCTCGTCGTGCTGGCCGGCGACATCCACAATCATGCGGAAGGCCTGCGCTGGGCGGCCGAAACGTTCGATCCCGCGGTACCGGTGATCTACGTGCCAGGCAACCACGAGTACTACGACGGGGAATTCGGCGCGCTGGAGACGGCGATGCGCGACGCGGCGCAGGCGCTCGACAACGTGCATTACCTGAACAACGACGTCTACGTCGATCCCGGGCAGCGGTTCCGCGTGCTCGGCACGACGCTCTGGGCCGATTTTTCGCTGTTCGGTACCGACGAAGCCAGCCTCGCGGGCGCAATCGACGCCGGGCTGCGCGTGATGCTCGATTTCAAGGGCTTGATCCAGGTGACCTGGCCGCATGACGCGGCGCTGCATGCGGCGCCGGGCACGCCGGAACGGGATTTCTCGCCGGCCGACGCGATCGCGCTGCATCGACGCAGCCGCGCATGGCTGGAGACGCAACTCGCAACGCCGTTCGCGGGCCGGACGATCGTCGTTACCCACCATGCGCCGCACCGGCGCTCGCTGGCGCAGCGCTATGCGGACGATCTTGCGTCGGCGGGATTCGTCACGGACATGGCGGAACTCGTGCAGCCGCCGGTGGATCTGTGGCTCCACGGCCACACGCATACGTCATTCGACTATGTGGCGGACGGTGGCACACGCGTGGTATGCAATCCGCGCGGCTACATCCACCGGCGCACCGGCGAACGGGAAAACACCGCGTTCACGTGGGACAAGGTCGTCGAGCTCGGCTGAACGCCGGCCCGCCCGGCCGCATTGCGCGGCCTTTTTGCGCGACCTTTTCGACCCGGAGCGTGACCGCGGATCAGCGCCCCGGGCGGCGCGGCTCGCGCACCCGTACCGGCACCGGCTTCATCTGCGCCTTCGCCTTCATCGCGCGCAGCAGGTCGCGGGTCGCCGCGGCGGCCGCGGCCGCGCCCAGCAGGACTCCAAGGCCGATCATCAGGTGCGTATCCATCGCTACTCCGGGGTTGCGTATCTCGTTAATTTCCACAGTATCAAACTGTCCGGCACGCGTTCGTAAAAAAATGTTGCGTGAAGGACAAATCTCGTCAGATTGCGGCCAACCGCGCGGTCATGTCGCACGCGTGTACTGTTCGAGCGCGGCTTCGTCGGCTGCCAGCGTGGCCGGCAGCTCGTCGCGCAGGAAATCGACCCAGGTACGGATTTTCGCGTCGAGGTACTGACGCGACGGATACAGCGCGTAGATGTTCATCACGTGCGACCGGTATTCGGGCATCACGCGCACGATGTGCCCGCTGCGCAACCAGCCGATCGCCGAATAGAGCGGCAGGCCGCCGATCCCCATCCCTTCGCGCACGGCCACGGCGAGCGCCTCGGCGACGTTCACGCGAAACGGCGGCGCCGTGATCGGGACGACTTCGTCGCCGTTCGGCCCCGCGAGCGCCCATTCGTCGAACTGAAAGCCCGGCGCGACCATCCCGAGGCATACGTGCTGCGCGAGATCCGCGGGCCGCTGCGGCACGCCGTTCGCCTCGACGTAGCCGCGCGACGCGCACACCACGCTGTAGCTCTCGCCGAGCCGCTGCGACACGAGCCCCGAATCCGGCAGGTCGCGGCCGACGACGATCGCGACGTCGTAGCCCTCGTCGAGCAGGTCGGGCATCCGCTGCGCGAGCGTCAGCTCGACGTGCACGTCCGGGTAGCGCTCGCGATAGCGCGCGATGGCCGGCACCAGGTAGTGCTGGCCGAGGCTCGTGAAGCAATGCACCTTCAGCTTGCCCGACGGGCGCGCATGCGCGTCGCCCGCCTCGGCTTCGGCCTGGTCGACATACGCGAGGATCTGCTCGCAGCGCTGCAGGTAGCGCTCGCCGGCTTCGGTCAGTGCGATCCGGCGCGTCGTGCGGTTCAGAAGGCGCGTGCGCAGGTGCGCCTCGAGATCCGAGACCGCGCGCGACGCGTAGGCAGTGGTCGAATTCATCTGCTGGGCGGCCGCGGTAAAGCTTCCCGCGTCGACCACGCGGACGAATACCCGCATGTTTTGTAACGTATCCATCCCATTACCCGTTTGAATCCGGACGGATTGTTGCACAGAGGCAAACAAGTATTGTCTCAGGATTCGTAAAAATGACTTGCACCCTTGTCCATATATTCAGGAATCGCTGAAAAATATAATCGCATCCGACTCATCTATATCCGAAAGGGAGAAAATCGTGCAGTCTCCGGCGACAAAAGGGACGCTCGCACTGGCGGTTCTTGCAGTCTCATTAATAATGGCCGGGTGCGCGAGCATGGGCGACAACAAGCCGCAGTCGGCCCGCATCGAAGCGAACGCGCTCGATGCCGGCGCGGCCATCCGCGCGGCCGACCGCGACGCGGGCTGGCCCGCGGCCGACTGGTGGCGCGCCTACCGCGATCCGCAGCTCGACACGTGGATTGCCGCCGCGCAGGCCGGCAACCCGACGCTCGCGGCCGCCGAGGCCCGCGTGCGCGAAGCGCAGGCGATGGCGCGCGTGGCCCGCTCGGCCGAATTGCCGCAGATCAACGGCAACCTCTCGCTGATGCGCCAGCACTGGCCGGACAACGTCTATTACGGCCCCGGCCCGCTCGCGAACACCGACACCTGGAACAACACCGGCACGCTCGGCCTGTCCTACCACCTCGACCTGTGGGGCAAGGACAAGAACGCGACCGAGCGCGCGCTCGATACCGCGCACGCGACCGCCGCCGACGCACGCGCGGCGAAGCTCGAACTCGAAGTCAATGTCGTGCGCGCGTACGTCGGCATGTCGATGAACTACGCGCTGCTCGACCTCGCGCACGAAACGTTCGAACGCCAGCGCTCGCTCGCCGATCTCGCGCGCAAGCGGCTGCAGGCTGGCCTCGGCACGCAGCTCGAGGTAAGCCAGGCGGAATCGACGCTGCCCGACTATGAGCGCCAGATCGACAGCTACGAGGAAGCGATCCAGCTCGCGCGGCACCAGCTCGCCGCACTGGCCGGCAAGGGCCCGGGCGCCGGCGATGCGATCAAGCGGCCTCGGCTGTCGCTCGACGCACCGGCCGGCTTGCCGTCGGCGATGCCGGCCGACCTGCTCGGCCGCCGCCCCGACGTCGTCGCGGCACGCTGGACGGTCGACGCGCAGGCGCGCGGCATCGACGTCGCGAAGGCTTCGTTCTATCCGAACATCGACCTGCTCGCGACGGTCGGCGGCTTCGGCGTGACCGCGCCGTTCACCGACTTCCTGCGCGCGATGAACGGCGGCTGGACGGCCGGCCCCGCGCTGTCGCTGCCGATCTTCGAAGGCGGCCGGCTGCGCGCGCAGCTCGGCGCGGCGAATGCCGGCTACGACCAGGCGGTCGAGCAATACAACCAGACGATCGTCGGCGCGCTCAAGGACATCGCCGACCAGGTCGTGCGGATCCGTTCGCTCGATACGCAGAAGAAGGACGCCGCACGCTCGGTGGCCGCCAACGACCGCAGCTACCAGCTGTCGCGCGAAGGTTTCCGCCGCGGGCTGACCGACTACGTCAACGTGCTGGTCGCGCAGCAGCAATTGTTGCGCGCGCAGGAAACGGCCGCCCGCATCGATGCGGAACGCCTCGCCGCGCACGCTCAGTTGATGGCCGCGCTTGGCGGCGGCGTCGAGACGGGCACGGACGTGCCGGGCGGCCATCCGCCGGGCGGCCAATCGTCGCATGGCGAATCCGCCGCGGGCGCAGCCGCGCCGGCCGCCGCGTCGGGTGCGAAACCCGTGGCAGCCGCCGCCCGGCCCGCGCAGGTCGCGGCCGCCGGTGCCGCCGGCGTGCCGGCCGCACGGTAACCCGGAGCGACGCCATGTCAGCCTCCTCCCCCCTCTCCCCGACCGCCGGCGGTCCGTTCGCGGCCTGGTATGCCGCGTTCGGCGACTGGGCCCGCACCGACGGCGCCGCGTGGCTCTACCTGTTCAAGGCACTGCTCGCGGCCTTCATCGCGCTCGGCGTGTCGATGCGGCTCGACCTGCCGGCGCCGAAAACGGCAATGACGACCGTCTTCATCGTGATGCAGCCGCAAAGCGGCGCCGTGCTCGCGAAAAGCTTCTATCGGGTCGCCGGCACGATCTTCGGGCTCATCGCGACGCTCACGTTCGTCGGGCTGTTCCCGCAGCAGCCGCAGCTGTTCCTGCTGGCGATCGCCCTGTGGATCGCGCTGTGCACCGCCGGCGCCGCGCGCAACCGCAACTTCCGCAGTTACGGCTTCCTGCTCGCCGGCTATACGACCGCGCTGATCGGCCTGCCCGCGTCGCAGCACCCGGATGGCGCATTCATGAGCGCGATGACGCGGGTCTCCGAAGTCATCATCGGGATCGTGTCGGCCGGCGTCGTCAGCGCGCTCGTGTTTCCTCGGTACACGGGCGAGCAGATGCGCACGACGGTGCGCAAGCGCTTCGGCAGCTTCGTCGACTACGTCGCGTCGGCGCTGTCGGGCCAGCTCGACCGCGCGCACATCGAGACCATCCATACGCGCTTCGTCGCCGACGTGGTCGGCTTCGAGGCCGCGCGCAGCATGGCCGTGTTCGAGGATCCGGACACGCGCATGCGCAGCGGCCGCCTCGCGCGGCTGAACAGCGAATTCATGAGCGCGTCGAGCCGCTTTCACGCGCTGCACCAGCTGATGAACCGGCTGCACGCGGCCGGCGCGCAGGCCGCGATCGATGCGATCGAGCCGTATTTCCGCGAGATCGCGCCGCTGCTCACGCGCGATGGCGAACCCGTGCGCACGTCGATCGACGCCGCGCACTCGGCCGAGCAACTGCTCGCGTGGCGCGACGCGCTGCCGCGCCGTATCCGCGCGACACGCGCGGAACTCGAAACGCAGCCCGACTTCCCGCTGCTCGACTTCGATACCGCCGCCGAACTGCTGTACCGCTTCATCACCGACCTGCAGGAATACGCGGCGACCTATGCGTCGCTCGCGACCGCGACGCACGAGCGCGAACGCTGGATCGAACGCTACGAGCCGCGCACCAACAAAACGGCCGCCACGATCGCGGGGATCCGCACCGCGACGGTGATTCTCGCGCTCGGCTGGTTCTGGATCGAGACCGCGTGGCCGAGCGGCGTGATGCTGGTGCTGAACGCCGCGGCGACCTGCGCGCTCGCGTCGTCGGCGCCGCGCCCGACCGCGATGGCCGCGCAGATGGGGATGGGCACGGCGCTGGCCGTCTGCACCGGCTTCCTGCTGACGTTCGGCATCTACCCGCGGATCGACGGCTTCGTCCTGCTGTGCGCGGCGCTCGCGCCGTTGCTCGCGATCGGCATCTACATGTCGCTGAAGCCGAAGCTCGCCGGCTACGGCGCGGGCTATCTGATCTTCTTCTGCTTCCTCGCCGGCCCCGACAGCATCACGCACTACGATCCCACGAGCTTCATGAACGACGCGCTCGCGCTCCTTTTGTCGATGCTCGTCTCGGCGATCGCGTTCGCCGTGCTGTTCCCGCCGACCGCGCCGTGGCTCAAGAAACGCCTGTTGGCCGACCTGCGTCACCAGGCCGTCGCGGCCTGCCACGCGCGGCTCGCCGGACTGCGCACGCGCTTCGAGAGCGGCGCGCGCGACCTGATGTACCAGGCGCACACGCTGTCGGCCGACCAGCCCGACGTGCAGCGCGACGCGCTGCGCTGGATGTTCGCGGTGCTCGAAACCGGGAATGCGGCCATCGACCTGCGCCACGAGCTGGCAACGCTGCCGTCCGACCCGCGCTACGCGCCGACGACGCCGTGGCGCCGTGCGATCGAAACGATGCGCGCCGCGCTGTCGTCGCTGTTCGCGCGGCCGGACGCCGAACGTTTCGATGCAACGCTCGCCGCGGTGAACGATGCGATCGACGCGACCCGGCAGACGCTCGACGCGTTCACGCCGACGCGCGAGGAACGCCACCGGCTGCAGCGCATCCTGAGCCATCTGCATTTCGTGCGCACGGCACTGCTCGATCCCGAATCGCCGCTCGCCGCGCTCAACCGCAACCGCCCCGTGCGTCCCCAACCAGGAGCCTCGTCATGATGCCGCGTGAAATCGCCATTCTCGATGCCTACATGCCCACGGTGGTGCTGATGTTCGTCCTCGGCGCGCTCGCGACCTGGGCCGTCGACCGCCTGCTCGCCTATACGGGCCTCTACCGTCTCGTCTGGCACCCGTCGCTGTTCCGGGCCTGCCTCCTCGTCTGCATTTGCGGCGGACTGAGTCTTGCCGTTTACCGTTGATTCCGAACCATCATGATTCTCAGAAAACTCTTCGGCTTCGTCGCGACCGCCGTCATTCTTCTCGTCGCGATCCTAATCGGGCGCTCGCTGTGGGTGCACTACATGGACGATCCGTGGACGCGCGACGGGCGCGTGCGCGCCGAGATCGTCAACGTCGCGCCGGACGTGTCGGGCGCGATCGTCGAACTGCCCGTGCATGACAACCAGCTCGTGAAAAAGGGCGACCTGATCATGCAGATCGACCCGTCGCACTACCAGATCGCGGTCGAGCAGGCGCAGGCGGCCGTCGCCGCCCGCCGCGCGGAGCTGCAGATGCGCCGCGACGACGCGGCGCGCCGCGCGGATCTCGATGCGCTCGTCGTGTCGAAGGAAAACCGCGAGAACGCCGCGCACAGTGCGTCGAGCGCCGATGCGCAGTACCAGCAGGCGATCGCCGCGCTCGATGCCGCGAAGCTCAACCTCGAGCGCACGCGCGTCGTCGCGCCGGTCGACGGCTACATCACGAACCTGCAGACGTTCAAGGGCAACTATGCGGTGGCCGGCCAGGCGAAGCTCGCGATCGTCGACAGCCACTCGTTCTGGGTCTACGGCTACTTCGAGGAAACCAAGCTGCCGCGCGTGAAGATCGGCGCGCCGGCCGAAATGCGGCTGATGAGCGGCGGCGTGATGAAGGGCCACGTCGAAAGCATCTCGCGCGGCATCTACGATCGCGACAACCCGCAAAGCCGCGACCTCGTCGCGGACGTGAACCCGACCTTCAACTGGGTGCGCCTCGCGCAACGCGTGCCGGTGCGCATCAGGATCGACGAAGTGCCGGCCGACGTGGTGCTGTCGGCGGGTACGACCTGCACGGTCATCATCGATCCGGACAAGCAGAAGAAGTCGTAAGCGCAACGCGCGCCGGGCGGCATCCCGCCCGGCGGCGTCACTCCCAGAAGAACCGGTAAGGCAGGAACGGCGACGGGCCGAGCCCCGCTTCGCCGATCATGTTGCGCAACCGCATCGCAAAGCCGATGGCGCCGATCGCGACGAGTGCGGCGATCACATACGGGCGCCGCACGTACGGCACGCGTTGCAGCGGCACGAACTGGCAGCCCATCGCGAACAGCACGAGCCACTGGAAGCGCAGCCCCGCATAGCTGACCCGCGCGAGCGCGAAACTCGCGATCTCGCAGGCGAACAGGAACACGAGCGTGCGCGGCATGCGGGCAAGCAGCGCCCAGCCGGCCGCGAGGGTCAGCAGCGCGAGCACGAGCGGTGCGCTGCCCGACATCTGTGCCGGCGGAGTGAATGCCGCATAGAGTCCGAACTTCGCCAGCAACGCGTCGTGGTGCATCGCGAACAGCACGCCGCCGATCGCGACCGCCAGCCCCGCATAACGCAGCAGGCGCAGCCGCCGCACCTGGAGCAGCACGACGAGCAGCACCGCCGACACGTGCATGCCGGCCGCCGCGGCCGCCAGCGCGATCGACGCGCCATGCCGCCTGCGCGCCCATTCGTCCGACGCGATCTTGGCCGCGCAGAACGCGAGGCCATAACGCAGCCCGCTCATCGCCATGTCGTAGAAGAACAGCGGAAAGATCAGCGTGGCGAACACGCACGCATCCTCGGCCGTCCGCCCGAACGCGACGACACATGCGATGACGATCAGCAGCGACAGGATTGCCGTCACGATGCGCGGGTCGTGCCCGACCCATTCGAGCGCGCGCACGAGCCATACGAAGCCCGGCTCGAGCGTGCGCGGTACGACCTTCAGGTTGCCGCTCCAGATGCCGGCGATGATGTCCTGGTAAATCGCCGTGTCGGTGCCCGTCCGGCCACGCAGCACGGCGAACGTGGCGGCCGGTGCGATACCCGCCGCGAGCCACCGCCACGGCGGCATGCGCGTGCGCATGCCGAGCGCGGCGGAGACGAGGATGCACAGGTATCCGCTCAGATAAATCGTCGTTGTCATTGTTATGAATGACCCGCTCGGCGCAGTGCCGCACCGGTGTCGATGCGCGCGCCGCGGGTTCTGGTCCCCAGCTGTGTGGAAGCGCATTGTAGGGGATCGCGCGGCGCGTGACTGCCGGTTTTGTCACCCACCGGCGGATGAGCGGCGGATTGCGCGTGTCGCGGGTGGCCGGCCCGCGACCGCGCGGCGCTCGGGCCGCGTCAGGCCGCGATACGAAAGCGCCCGACCAGCGACTTCAAGGCCTGCGCCTGCTCGTCGAGCGCATTCGCCGCGGCGGCCGCCTGCTCGACGAGTGCCGCGTTCTGCTGGGTGCCGGCGTCCATCTGCGTGACCGCGCGGCCGATCTCGTCGATCCCCGCGCTCTGCTCGTCCGATGCGGCGGAAATTTCGCCGATGATGTCGGTCACGCGCTTGACCGCGCGAACGACGTCGCCCATCGTGCGGCCCGCATCGTGCGCGAGCGCCGCACCGTTCGCGACTCGCTCGACCGACGCGCCGATCAGCGCGCGGATCTCCTTCGCCGCGGTCGCCGCGCGCTGCGCGAGCAGGCGGACTTCACCCGCGACCACCGAGAAGCCGCGCCCCTGCTCGCCCGCGCGTGCGGCCTCGACGGCTGCGTTCAACGCGAGAATGTTGGTCTGGAACGCGATCCCCTCGATCGTGCCGATGATGTCGCGGATGTTCTTCGCGCTGTCGTCGATCTCGCTCATCGTCGCGACGACGCGCCCGACGACTTCCCCGCCCGTCTCCGCAACGGCCGAAGCATTGGCCGCGAGCGCGCTCGCCTGCCGCGCGTTCTCGGCGTTCTGCCGTACGGTCGACGTGAGCTGCTCCATGCTGGCCGCGGTGCGCTCGAGCGCGACGGCCTGCTGCTCGGTGCGCCTGGACAGATCGAGATTGCCGGTGGAAATCTCGCCCGACGCGGCCGCGATCGCCTCGGCGCTGACGGCGATCTCGCCGACGGTCGCCGCAAGCCCCGTCTGCATCTCGGCCAGCGCACGCACCATGCTGTCGCGGTCGTGCCGGCCCAGCGTGATCGGTCGCGTCAGGTCGCCGCGCGCGATGTCCGCGGCAATCGCCTTCGCATGCGCGGGCTCGCCGCCGAGCTGCGACGCGAGACGGCGCACGACGCGCTCCGCGATGACGATCGCGAGCACGATCAGCGCAACCGTCATCGCCGCGATCATCGCGAACGACGACGAGAAAATGGTGGCGGACGCATCGAGCGTCGCCTTCGACTTCGCACCGCGTGTCTTCACGAGTTCGGCGACCAGTTTCTCGAGCTTGCCGGTTTCGACCAGCAGCGACACGTCCTGCGTGCCGACCTGCCAGCTCATCTGCGACAGGTCGAGCGGCTGTGCCTGCACGAGCGCGACGAAATCGCGCAGATGCGCGCTCCACGCGCCGACCGCCGTCGAGAATGCGCGCAGCCGCGCCGAATCGTCGACGTCGGCCGGATCCGCATAGCGCTGCAGCGTGCCGAGCGCCTGGCCGATCGACGCGAGCCCGGCGCCCACGTCTGCGCCCAGCTCGTTGCGTTCCTTCGCGGTGGTCGCGGTCAGCAGCATCTTCTGGGCACGGCTCGCACGCAGCACTTCTGCCCGAACCTCCTCGGCCGCGCGGCTCGCGACGTGACCCTGCTCGTAGACGGACGCGATCGACGCATTCAGCCGGCTGATCTGCCAGAGCGAAAACATGCCGATCGCCAGCGTGCCGGCGAGCAGGATCGCGAATGCGGCGCGCAACGTCGCCTTGACGGTCCACGGCCGGCGCTCGCGACGCGCCGCCCGCGGGCGCCGGGCGGCGCGACCGGCGGCGACGTCGGGTGCGGCGGCGGCCGCACCGGGCTGTGGACGCAAAGATGCTGCTTTCATCGATATATCCCCGTATTGATCACGCGGCCGGAAAGGTCGGTCCCGGCGTACCCGCGATGGCTGGCCATGCCGCGCGTCCTGCGCCCGCACGGCGGATAGCCGGTGCCGGGCGCGGCGCGCCTGTTGTCATTGGGTCGTTCTACGGCCGCCACCGCCGTTTCTTGAGTCCGGTAAACCACGCACCGGCCCCGGACGCCCGCCCCGCTTGCGGGCGAGCGTGCCGCCAGCGTTATACCCGGCCAAAAAAGCGGGCACCGGCCGATCCGTCGGATGAATGTCCGATTCACGATAAAACTTGTCCGGACATTCCCGATACGCCACATTACACTTCTTTGACGCAGCAACGATTCAAGACGCGCCGATCCCCAGCAGAGCGCGCCCGCCACCTCAACTCGTTCAGCTCTCACATGGAAACCAGCCTCGACACCGGCTCCGCCGGCGCAGCCGCCACCCAGCCTTCCGCGCCACCCGTCGCCCGCACCGTCTACCCGGTGCTCGGCGCAATCAGCTTCTCGCACATGCTCAACGACATGATCCAGTCGTTGATCCTCGCGATCTACCCGATGCTCAAGAGCCAGTTCGCGCTGTCGTTCGCGCAGATCGGCCTGATCACGCTCACCTACCAGATCACCGCGTCGCTGCTGCAGCCGCTCGTCGGCCTCTATACCGACAAGCGTCCGAAACCGTATTCGCTGCCGGTCGGCATGGGTTTCACGCTCGCCGGGCTGCTGCTGATGTCGGTCGCGCCGAATTTCCCGATGCTGCTGGTGGCCGCGGCGCTCGTCGGCTGCGGCTCGTCGGTGTTCCATCCCGAATCGTCGCGCGTTGCGCGGATGGCGTCGGGCGGCCAGCACGGGCTCGCGCAGTCGGTGTTCCAGGTCGGCGGCAACGCGGGCTCCGCGCTCGGGCCGCTGCTCGCCGCGCTCGTGATCATTCCGCACGGCCAGCACAGCATCGCGTGGTTCTCGGCAGCCGCGCTCGTCGCGATGATCGTGCTCACGCAGATCGGCCACTGGTACAAGAAGCATCCGTCGATGAAGAAGAAAGCCGCGGCGGCCGGCCACCCGACGCTGTCGCGCGGCCGCGTGATGGGCGCGATCGGCGTGCTGGTGCTGCTCGTGTTCTCGAAGTATTTCTACCTGGCGAGCATCAACAGCTATTTCACGTTCTACCTGATCGACAAGTTCCACCTGTCGGTGCAGGCCGCGCAGATCCACCTGTTCGTGTTCCTCGCGGCCGTGGCGGCGGGCACGCTGATCGGCGGGCCGGTGGGCGACCGGATCGGCCGCAAGTACGTGATCTGGGTATCGATCCTCGGCGTCGCGCCGTTCACGCTGCTGCTGCCGTACGCGAACCTGTTCTGGACCAGCGTGCTGACCGTGATCATCGGCATCGTGCTCGCGTCCGCGTTCGCCGCGATCCTGGTCTACGCGACGGAGCTGATGCCCGGCAAGGTCGGGATGGTCGCGGGCCTGTTCTTCGGCTTCGCGTTCGGCCTCGGCGGTGTCGGCGCGGCCGTGCTCGGCCAGCTCGCCGACGCGACGAGCATCACGTTCGTCTACAAGGTGTGCTCGTTCCTGCCGCTGATCGGCGTGCTGACGGTGTTCCTGCCGAACCTCGAAAGCAGCCGGCGCAAGAAGGCGTGAAAAAACGGCCGCGGCGCGCCTGCCGGCGCCGCGGCCGTGATGCTCCGATCGACGGGATCGACGGCGGCTTCAGGCCGCCGTCGTCGCATGCAGCGTCAGGAAACGCTTGAGGATGCCGGACGAATAGCTGCTAGCGATCGCCGACAGGAAGTGCGAGAACGACTGCGTCGCGTGATCGTCGGCCGTATCGGAGATCGTGCGCACGAGCGCGAACGGCACGTCGTGCTCCGCGCACACCTGCGCGATCGCTGCCCCTTCCATTTCGACCGCGAGTGCATCCGGCAGCGCATCGCGCAGAGCGACGACCTCGCGCTCGCTCGACACGAAGCGGTCGCCGCTGATGACGAGCCCCGCGTGCAGCGTCGCGCCGGCCAGGCTGAAGCGTGCGGCGAACTGCGCCCCCTCTTCCGCGACGAATTGCGTGCACGCGGCCCGCAGGCGCGCGGTCAGTGCGGCGTCGGTCGCGAAACGCGTGATGCCGAGCAAAGGCACCTCATAGCGCGGAAACAGCGGCGACGCGTCGAGATCGTGCTGCAGCAGCGTATCGGCCACGACGACATCGCCGACGCGCACCGTGCGCGACACACCGCCCGCGACGCCGGTGAACACGATGCCCGACACGCCGAACACGTGGATCAGCGCGCTGACC
This sequence comes from Burkholderia sp. 572, assembly GCF_040545135.1. Classification (NCBI taxonomy): domain Bacteria; kingdom Pseudomonadati; phylum Pseudomonadota; class Betaproteobacteria; order Burkholderiales; family Burkholderiaceae; genus Burkholderia; species Burkholderia sp. 572. The sequence continues at coordinate 423,458 of NZ_JBEPLH010000004.1, forward strand.
GTCGCGGCGGCCGCGACCTTGCCGACCCGCGCGAGCGTCACCACACAGGCCGCGCCGTGCACGGTACCGACGTGATAATCGCGGCGGCCGAGCGTGACCGTCTTCATCGCGCCGTCGGCGCGCATCGCGGCGATCAGGTCGCCGAGTTCCTCGGGCAGCGCGGCCAGGATGCCGAGCGGTCGAATCGAAGCCGTACCCACCACGTCGACGCTCGTCATTCCACCGCCTGCAGTTTCGCGACCGCGAGCGCGAGCCACTTCTCGCCGTGCCGCTTGAATTTCACCTGTGCCTTCGCATCGGTGCCGTTGCCTTCGAGCGCGGTGACCGTGCCTTCGCCGAACTTGGTATGGAACACCTGCTGGCCGACGCGGAAACCGGTATCGGCGGCCCGCTGCTTGTTCGCGAACGCCGGCAGCGGCGCGGACACGGCCGCATCGACGATCTGCTCGCGACTGCCGCCGCCCGGCCGCGCGAACCAGTCGCGCCCGTACCCGGCGTTGTCCGACCGGCCACCCCAGCGCGAACCGGCCTCGACCTTCGGCGTCAGCCACTTGAGCACGTGTTCGGGCAGCTCGTCGAAGAAGCGCGAGCGCACGTTGTAGCGCGTCTGGCCATGCAGCATCCGGCTCTGCGCGAACGACAGGTAGAGCCGCTCCTTCGCGCGCGTGATCGCGACGTACATCAGCCGGCGCTCTTCCTCGAGACCGTCCGATTCGAGCACGCTGTTCTCGTGCGGGAACAGCCCTTCCTCGAGGCCCGTGATGAACACGGCCGAGAATTCGAGCCCCTTCGCCGCGTGCACCGTCATCAGCTGCACGGCGTCCTGGCCGGCCTGCGCCTGGTTGTCGCCGGCCTCCAGCGACGCATGCGACAGGAAACCGGCGAGCGGCGTCATCGTATCGGGGTTCTGTGCCGGGTCGGCAGGCGATACCGGGTCGAGCACGTCGACCGCCTGATCGTCCGCCGCGGTGCCGAGCTCCGGGGCCGCGATCGCGCCTGCGCGCAGCGGAATCGAACGGGCCGGCGTGTCGAGCCCGTAGCCCTCCTCGGCGATGAACGCGGTGGCCGCGTTCACGAGTTCCTGCAAGTTCTCGAGACGGTCCTGGCCTTCGCGCTCGCCCTGGTAGAAATCGGCGAGACCGCTGGCGCGCACGATGTGCTCGACGGTGTCGGGCAGGTTCATCTGCTGCGTGTCGGCGCGCATCTTCGCGACCAGGTTCGCGAACCCGCCGAGGCTCGTGCCGGCCTTCCCCGTCACGTACGGAATCGCGGCGGCCATCGAGCAGCCGTACAGGCGCGCGGCGTCGGCGAGCTGCTCGATCGAGCGCGCGCCGATTCCGCGGGTCGGGAAGTTCACGACGCGCACGAACGCGGTGTCGTCGTTCGGGTTGTCGATCAGGCGCAGGTACGCGAGCGCGTGCTTCACTTCCTGGCGTTCGAAGAAGCGCAGGCCGCCATACACGCGGTACGGGATGCCCGACGACATCAGCGTGTGCTCGATCGAGCGCGACTGCGCGTTGCTTCGGTACAGGACGGCCACTTCGCTGCGCGCCATCCCGGTGTTGATCAGCGAGCGGATCTCCTCGACGATCCAGCCGGCTTCCTGCGAATCGGTGCTCGCCTCGTACACGCGCACGGGTTCGCCGTGGCCGGCGTCGGTACGCAGGTTCTTGCCGAGGCGGTGCGCGTTGTTCGAGATCAGCTGGTTCGCCGCGTCGAGGATGTTGCCGTGCGACCGATAGTTCTGCTCGAGCTTGATCAGGTTGCGCACACGGAATTCGTCTTCGAAGTCGCGCATGTTGCCGACGTTCGCGCCGCGGAACGCGTAGATCGACTGATCGTCGTCGCCGACCGCGAAGATCGCGTTCTGGCCGCCCGCGAGCATCTTGAGCCACGCGTACTGCAGCTTGTTGGTGTCCTGGAACTCGTCGACGAGGATGTGCCGGAAGCGCGCCTGGTAGTGCGCGCGCAGCGGCGCGTTGTACGCGAGCAATTCATAGCAGCGCAGCAGCAGCTCGGGGAAATCGACGACGCCCTCGCGCTGGCACTGCTGGTCGTATGCCTGGTACAGCTCGACGAACTTGCGGTTGAAGTTGTCGGTCGCGTCGACCTTGTCGGGACGCAGCCCCTGCTCCTTCGCATTGTTGATGAAGTACTGGACGTTCTTCGGCGGGTACTTCTCGTCGTCGACGTTCGCCGCCTTCATCAGCCGCTTGATCGCGGACAGCTGGTCGGCCGTGTCGAGGATCTGGAAAGTCTGCGGCAGGCCAGCGTCGCGCCAGTGCGTGCGCAGCATCCGGTTGCACAGGCCGTGGAACGTGCCGATCCACATCCCGCGCGTGTCGATCGGCATCATCGCCGACAGGCGCGCCATCATCTCGCGCGCGGCCTTGTTCGTGAAGGTCACGGCGAGCACGGTGGGCGGCGATGCGTAGCCCTGCTGGATCAGCCACGCGATGCGCGTGATCAGCACGCGGGTCTTGCCGCTGCCCGCCCCTGCGAGGATCAGCGCCGGTTCGTTCGGCAACGTGACGGCGGCGAGTTGTTCGGGGTTCAGATTGGCGAGCAGGTCGGGCATGGAGCGGCAGCGAACGGGCGAGAAAAATGCGGACCCGACATTATAAGGCGGCCGGACGATGCCGTTCCCGATCCGTTCGACCGCCTGTCGCGCGTACGTTGCCGGCACGTGGCGGCCGCGTCGCGACGGGCCCGCGCCGGCAAGGCGATGGCTGGTCGATGTGCATCCATTTATAATTGTCGGATTCGGCATCCAATTCACGCATTTTTCGGCAGATTTCCAACATGAGCGACAACACGCTTGCGAAGAGTTTCGAGCCCCACACCATCGAGTCCCATTGGGGGCCGGAGTGGGAAAAGCGCGGTTACGCGGCCCCGGCATTCGATCCGGCCCGCCCCGATTTCTCGATCCAGTTGCCGCCGCCGAACGTGACGGGCACGCTGCACATGGGCCACGCGTTCAACCAGACGATCATGGACGGCCTCGCCCGCTACCACCGGATGCTCGGCGAGAACACGCTGTGGGTGCCCGGCACCGACCACGCGGGGATCGCGACCCAGATCGTCGTCGAACGCCAGCTCGACGCGCAGGGCGTGTCGCGCCACGACCTCGGCCGCGAGAAGTTCGTGGAGCGCGTGTGGGAATGGAAGGAAAAATCCGGTTCGACGATCACCGGCCAGGTGCGTCGCATCGGCGCGTCCACCGACTGGTCGCGCGAATACTTCACGATGGACGACAAGATGTCGTCCGCCGTGCGCGACGTGTTCGTCACGCTTTATGAACAGGGCCTGATCTACCGCGGCAAGCGCCTCGTCAACTGGGATCCGGTGCTGTTGACCGCCGTGTCGGATCTCGAAGTCGTGAGCGAAGAGGAAAACGGCCACCTGTGGCACATCCGCTACCCGCTCGTCGACGGCTCGGGCTCGCTGACCGTTGCCACGACGCGCCCGGAAACGATGCTCGGCGACGTCGCGCTGATGGTCCATCCGGAAGACGAGCGCTACGCGCACCTGATCGGCAAGCTCGTCACGCTGCCGCTGACGGGCCGCGAGATCCCGGTGATCGCCGACGACTACGTCGACCGCGAGTTCGGCACGGGCGTCGTGAAGGTCACGCCCGCGCACGACTTCAACGACTACCAGGTCGGCCTGCGCCACAAGCTCGCGCCGATCGAGATCCTGACGCTCGACGCGAAGATCAACGACAACGGCCCCGAGCAGTATCGCGGCCTCGACCGCTTCGACGCGCGCAAGGCGATCGTCGCCGACCTCGACGCGCAGGGCTTCCTCGATTCCGTGAAGCCGCACAAGCTGATGGTGCCGCGCGGCGACCGCACGGGCGTCGTCATCGAGCCGATGCTGACCGACCAGTGGTTCGTCGCGATGACGAAGCCGGCGCCGGAAGGCACGTTCAATCCCGGCAAGTCGATCACGGAAACGTCGCTCGACGTCGTGCGCAACGGCCAGATCAAGTTCGTGCCGGAAAACTGGACGACCACCTATTACCAGTGGCTCGAGAACATCCAGGACTGGTGCATCTCGCGCCAGCTGTGGTGGGGCCACCAGATTCCCGCGTGGTACGGCGAGAACGGCGAGGTGTTCGTCGCGCGCAACGAGGAAGAAGCGCGCGCGCAGGCCGCAGCGAAGGGTTACGCGGGCGCGCTGAAGCGCGACGAGGACGTGCTCGACACATGGTTCTCGTCGGCGCTCGTGCCGTTCTCGTCGCTCGGCTGGCCGAACGAAACGCCTGAACTGAAGCACTTCCTGCCGTCGTCGGTGCTCGTCACGGGCTTCGACATCATCTTCTTCTGGGTCGCCCGGATGGTAATGATGACCACGCACTTCACGGGCCAGGTGCCGTTCCACACCGTCTACGTGCACGGCCTCGTGCGCGACGCGGAAGGCCAGAAGATGTCGAAGAGCAAGGGCAACACGCTCGACCCGATCGACATCGTCGACGGCATCGATCTCGACACGCTGGTCGCGAAGCGCACGACGGGCCTGATGAACCCGAAACAGGCCGCGACGATCGAGAAAAAGACGCGCAAGGAATTCCCGGACGGCATCGCCGCGTTCGGCACCGACGCGCTGCGCTTCACGATGGCGTCGATGGCAACGCTCGGCCGCAACGTGAACTTCGACCTCGCGCGCTGCGAGGGCTATCGCAACTTCTGCAACAAGCTGTGGAACGCGACGCGCTTCGTGCTGATGAACTGCGAAGGCCACGACTGCGGCAGCGACAAGCCAGAAGTCTGCGGCGCGGGCGATTGCGGCCCGGGCGGCTACCTCGACTTCTCGGCGGCCGACCGCTGGATCGTCTCGCTGCTGCAGCGCACCGAGGCCGACATCGCGAAGGGCTTCGCCGATTACCGCTTCGACAACATCGCAAGCAGCATCTACAAGTTCGTGTGGGACGAGTACTGCGACTGGTATCTCGAACTCGCGAAGGTGCAGATCCAGAACGGCACGCCGGAACAGCAGCGCGCAACGCGCCGCACGCTGCTGCGCGTGCTCGAAACGGTGCTGCGCCTCGCGCACCCGATCATCCCGTTCATTACCGAAGCGCTCTGGCAGAAGGTCGCGCCGCTCGCCGGCCGCTATCCGGAAGGCAAGGCCGACGGAGAAGCGTCGCTGATGGTGCAGGCGTACCCGGTCGCGAACCTGCAGAAGATCGACGAGGTGTCCGAACAGTGGGCGGCCGACCTGAAGGCGATCGTCGACGCGTGCCGCAACCTGCGCGGCGAGATGAACCTGTCGCCGGCAACCAAGGTGCCGCTGCTTGCCGCCGGCGATGCCGAGCGCCTGCGCTCGTTCGCGCCGTACGTCCAGGCCCTCGCGCGCCTGTCGGAAGTGCAGATCCTCGCGGACGAAGCGGCGCTCGACAAGGAAGCGCACGGCGCGCCGATCGCGATCGTCGGGCCGAACAAGCTGGTGCTGAAGGTGGAAATCGACGTCGCGGCCGAACGCGAGCGCCTGTCGAAGGAAATCGCGCGCCTGACGGGCGAAATCGCGAAATGCAATGCGAAGCTCGGCAACGAGGCTTTCGTCGCGAAAGCGCCGCCGGCGGTGGTCGAACAGGAGCAGAAGCGCGTCGCGGAATTCCAGAGCACGCTCGAAAAACTGCGCGCGCAGCTCGATCGGTTGCCTGCGTAACAAAGGGTAAGGTTGTTTGCGTTCACTATAATGCGGACGTGAACATAAACCGTCTGACAAGTCGATTACAGAAATAAAGGTTCGATCATGTTGAAAGTCACCAAGGCGGTATTCCCTGTTGCCGGCCTCGGCACGCGCTTCCTCCCGGCAACGAAGGCAAGCCCGAAGGAAATGCTGCCGGTCGTCGACAAGCCGCTGATCCAGTACGCGGTCGAGGAAGCGATCGCCGCCGGCATTACCGAGATGATCTTCGTCACCGGGCGCAGCAAGCGCGCGATCGAGGACCACTTCGACAAGTCGTACGAAATCGAGGCCGAACTCGAGGCGCGCGGCAAGGAGAAGCTGCTCGAACTTGTGCGCAGCATCAAGCCGAGCCATGTCGACTGCTTCTACGTGCGCCAGCCGGAAGCGCTCGGCCTCGGCCATGCGGTGCTGTGCGCGGAAAAGCTCGTGGCCGACAACCCGTTCGCGGTGATCCTCGCCGACGACCTGCTCGACGGCAACCCGCCCGTGATGAAGCAGATGGTCGACGTGTTCGACCACTATCACAGCTCGGTGATCGGCGTCGAAGAGATCCCGCCGTCGGAGACGAAGTCGTACGGAATCGTCGACGGCAAGGAGTGGGAGGAGTCGATCGTCAAGATGTCGGCGATCATCGAAAAGCCGGCGCCGGAAGTCGCGCCGTCGAACCTCGGCGTGGTCGGCCGCTACATCCTGAAGCCGAGGATCTTCGAGCACCTGCGCGCGCTGAAGCCCGGCGCGGGCGGCGAACTGCAGCTCACCGACGCGATCCAGGCGCTGCTCGCCGATGAACAGGTGCTGGCCTACAAGTACCAGGGCACGCGCTACGACTGCGGCAGCAAGCTCGGCTACCTGAAGGCGACGGTCGAATTCGCGCTGCGCCACGCGGAAGTCGGCGCGGAATTCGACGCGTACCTGCGCGCGCGCGCCAGCGCACACCCGGCCGACTGAACGCGGCAAGGGCACAAGGGCTCACTCCGGCGAGCCCGCCCTCACCTCACCGGCCGGCGCTCAGCGCGCTTCGGCCGGCTTCACCGAGACGACGCCCGGCATCCCGCCCGCGTCGTCTTTTTTCGTCTTGACGAGCCAGCCGTTGCCCGCGTCGAATGGCATCTTCGCGAGCGCGCTCTTCACGAGCGCCGGCGCGGCCTGCTGCGCGCCCGGCTCGCGATCGCGCAGCGACGCCGTCACGCGATAGACGTCGGCCCCCGACTTCGCGTCGACGAACCGCAGCGTCAACACGTGGCGGTATACCTTCCCGGCGAACGGCAGCGCGAGCGGCGACGGCCCGTCGACGGTCACGCACGCGCTGCTCGCCGCACCGCACTGGTCGGCGACGGCCGCGACCGCCGTCGGCTGCGTCGCGTAGGCGACCGACAGCCGGTAGCGCGCGTCCTTGAGCGGTTTCGCATCGAAGCCGCGGTGCGCGAGTTCGTCGCGCACGAGCGTCTCGATCTGCCGGTATTCGGCATCGTTGGCCTGCGCGGCCGTCCGCACGAAATCGTAGCCGTGTGCATCGGATGCGAACGCGTTCGGCTGCCCGACCGCACTCACGCCGCTCGTCACGCCGGCGCAACCCGTCAACAGCGACGCCGCCAGCGCGGCCGCTGCCCATTCCTTTCTCATGGCTTTCCCCAAATACCTGCCGTCGTGCCCGGCCCTATCAGGCGGACGGCTCGTCGATCGCGGGCAGCGACACCGTCACCGCGGTGCCGACACCCACCTCGCTGTCGACCGACACGCTGCCCCCATGGCGCGTGACGACCGTCTTCACGAATGCCATGCCGAGCCCGGAACCCGAGATTTCGGGCCGCTCGCCGGCATGGAACCGCTTGAAACGCTCGAACAGATGCCGCTGATCTTCCGGCGCAATGCCGTACCCCTGATCGCGAATCGTACAGAACATCCGTTTCGACGCATGCTCGACCGCCAGCGTACACGTGATCACGGTATCGGACGGACTGTATTTGACTGCGTTGTTCAGCAGGTTCACGAACGCGCGCGTGATCAGCGAGCGGTCCGCGCGCACCCAGCACATGTCGGTGCCGACGTCGGTGTCGATGCGGATGTGCTTCGCCTGCGCCTGCGGCCATACCTCGTCGCTCGCGTCGATCAGCACGTCGACGAGGCTCGTCGCCTCGAGCTGGTACGCCTGCGACTCCGCGCGCGCCAGCTGCACGAACTCGTCGGCGAGCGACAGCGCGCGGTGCGCATAGCGCTCGATCCGCGCGAGCAGCCCGCGCATCGCGTCGGTCTCGACGCGGTCGCGCTCGATCTCGACGAGCGCGAGGATCGACGACTGCGGCGAGCGCATGTCGTGCGACAGCAGGTGCAGCGCTTCCTCGCGATGCCGCTCGGCCGCATGCAGTTCGGTCACGTCGACGAGGCCGGCGATCCAGCCCGTCACGCGGCCCTGCGCGTTCGTGCAAGCGGCGTAGCGTAACAGATGGTCGAGCCCGTCGCGATCGCGCACCTCGATGCCGCGTGCCATCGCGTCATGCTCGTCCTCGAGCGTCGGGTCGAGCACGGCCGGCCAGCGCTCGCGAATCGCCGCGTCGTGTTCCGCGTTGCCGTCGACGGTCTTCATGAACGTCAGCTCGCCGAGCGCGGTGCGCAGCGGCCGCCCTTCCGGCAGCGGCAGCGCGAGCCGCGACCCGTAGCGCTTGGCCGCATGGTTCGCAATCAGCACGGTGCCGGCCAGGTCGGTCACGAAGATCGGCTCGGGCATGCTGTCGAGGCTGTCCCACACGAAGCGCTTCATGTCCTGCACGCGCTGCGCGGCTTGCGCCATCAGCGCCATCTGCCGCTCGAGCACGTCGCCGCCGACGCTGCGCGTGCGCGGCGCCTCGGGCAGCAGGTGCGGCTCGTCGGCGAGCCGCTGCAGCTCGCGGCGCAGGTACGACATCGTCATTTCCAGGCGCCGCCAGTTCCAGATCGGGTAGACGGCGACCAGCCCGAAGATCGCGGGCGCCGGCGACAGCCAGATGCGCGCTTCGAACAGCAGCGCCATGCTCGCGACGACGGCGAGCCCGGCAAGGCTCAGCGTGAGCAGCAGCGCGCGCCACGGCGACAGCATCAGGAAGCCGCCCAGCAGCACGGCGAGCGGCAGCAGCGACGCGGCGAACAGCCCGGCGCGCGACGCGGGCGAGATCGCGCTGCCGGTCGCCAGCATGTCGAGCACGTTGGCGTGGATGTACACACCGGCGAGCGGCCCGAACTCGCCGGACACGGGCGTCGCGAAGCGGTCGTACAGCCCCGACGCCGTCACGCCGACGACGACGATCTTGCCGCGCAGCGCGTCGGGTTTCACGCGCCCTTCGAGCACGTCGTCGAACGACAGCGTCGGATACGCGGGCGTGTTGCGGCTGAACGGGATCAGGTAGCGGCCCTCGCCCGCCGCGTCGCGCGACAGGTCGTGCGCATGCGCACCGGGCACGCCGCCGACCGGATGCAGCCGGCCGCCCTGGATCGCGCGATACACGGGCACCATCAGTTGCGGCCAGCGCACGCGGCCGTCGCTTTCGAACAGCGCGACGCTGCGTACGATACCGTCGCGGTCGACTTCGAGGTTGATGTGGCCGAGGCCGACCGCGCGCGCCGCGAGCGCGGCCACCGGCGGATCGACCGCGCGCGTGCCGTCCGCCTGTTCGGGGCTCAGCAGCACGGGCAGGAAGGTCGGCACGTGGCTCATCGCGTCCGCGAACGCGCGATCCTCCGCGGACGGTTCGGTAAACAGCACGTCGTAGACGACGGCAGCCGGCTGCGCGCGCGCGAGCGTATCGAGCAGCCGCGCGTGCACGTTGCGCGACCACGGCCAGCGGCCGAGCGCGGACACGCTCTGGTTGTCGATGTCGACGACCACCACGTCGGGCGACAGCGGCAGGCTGCGCAGCATCAGCAGCCGGTCGTAGATCAGGCCGTCGACGCTCGTCGACAGGCGGCCCAGCGCGCACGCGAGGATCACCGCGATCCCGAGGCAGCCGATCGCGATCCATTCGATCAGGAAGCGGCGGCCGAGGCGCCGCCGCGGGGAAACGGAGTCGGGTTTCATGCGCCGCGGATCAGCGCGACAGCGTGAACGCGCTGACCGGACTGGTCTTCTCGTAGAACTTGCCGCCTTCGAATTCCTCGACGGTCACGGCCCAGAAATAGTCGCCCGGCGGCAGGTGCGCGACGGTGATCTGGCGCGCATGCAGGCCGACCTGGTCGACGACCGGTGCGCTCAGGTCCTTCGAGCGCGACAGCACGAACCGGTAGCGCGCATCCTTGCCCGAACCGTTCGGCGACCAGCGGAACTCGTAGCCGTCGGCGCCAGGCGACGCGCTCGCGTCGAGCCCCATCACGCGGCGCTCGAACGCATACGTGCGCGGCCGGCCCTCGAGGCCGTTCGCGTCGATCGCGGCGACCCGCACGAAGTAGTTCCCGTTCGGCACGTCGTGAAAGACCGCCCGCGGAGAATCGGTGCGCGTTTCGCGGAACAGGTCGAGCAGCCCGGCGTCGTGCGCGAGCTGCAAGCGGTAGCCACGCGCGTCGCCGAGCGGCGCGACGTCGAATGTGACGTCGGGCTCGTCCTGCACCTTGTCGGGATGCGCGAGCGCCGGTGCGGGCAGCAGCTCGACGGGCGCGCCGACCGCGCCGGACGATGTCGCGACGCTGCCGAAATTCGCATGCACGAGCGTCGGGCCGGCCGGCTGCCGATCGCCCGCGACGCCAACGGTGCCGTCGAGCACTTCGACGCGCGTCGACGCGCTACCGGCCGCGTCGTAATTCACGCGAAAGTGCGTACCGCGCACGCCGGCCACGACCGACGGCGAACGGATCTGGAAGCGATCGTCGCGTTTCTTCAGATGGGTGACCTCGCTGTCGACCGAGCCGCGCGTGAGTTCGAACTCGCGATCGAGCGTGCCGGTCAGCACCGTGCGGCGCAGCGCCTTCAGGTCGAGCTGGCTGTCGGGCGGCAGGCTCATGTGCGTGCCGTCGGCGAGCTCGAGCGTCACGAAGCCGTTCGGGCCCGTGCGCACGCGATCGCCCTCGGCAAGCGTCGCATCGTTCGCGAGCGGCGCGTAAGCGTCGCCGGACGCGCGTTCGGCCGTCCCCTGTACCGCAACGACGCGCGCGGTCAGTTTTTCCTTGCGCAGACGCGCCACCGGCAGCTTCAGCGCGATGCCGGGCTGCAGGTGCTTCGGCGCGGGTACGCCGTTGATCTGCTGAAGCAACTGCCAGTCGTCCGCGCCCTGCAGGTAGCGCGCGGCGACGTCGTACAGCGTGTCGCCCGCCTGCGTGCGGTAGACGACCATCTTGCCCGCCGCAGCAGGCGGCTGCGCGGCCGCATGCTGCGCGGCGAACGCAAACGCGACCGCGCAGGACACACGCAGCGCCGCCGTCCGCAGGTTCGCCGTGTGCTGCGTGATTCCCGTGGTCACTCCGGTTCTCCCTGGCCGACCCGCTCGAGCCGGTAGCCGTAGCCGTAGATCGGCGCGAGGCGATAGCCGTTTTCGGGCCGCAAGCCGAGCTTGGTACGCAGCATCGAGATGTGCGTATCCATCGTGCGCGACGGGATGTCGGTCGCCTGCTTCCACACGAGATCGAGAATGTGCGCGCGCGACAGCGGCCGGTCGAGGTGCTGGAACAGCAGCAGCGCGAGCTCGAATTCCTTCTGCGTGAGGCTCACGGCCTTGTCGCCGACGTAGGCCTGCTTCAGGTTCACGTCGAAGCGGAACTGGTCGAACTCGCGAACGGTTGCCTCGGCGTTGACCGGATACGCGCGGCGCAGCAACGAGCCGATGCGCGCACGCAGGATCGGGCCCGACACGGGCTTGACCACGTAATCGTCGGCGCCGGCGTTGAGGATCTGCGTGATCCCCGCCTCGTCGTCACGGCTCGTCATGAAGATGATCGGCAGGCTGTGCTCGGTCTGATTCGCACGCACCCACTTCAGCACTTCCTCGCCGGACATGTCGGGCACGTTCCAGTCGAGCACCAGCAGATCGAACGTCTCGCGCTGCAGGCGCTTCTTCAGGGCCTTGCCTTCCTTGAACGCATAGCACGTATGGCCGACGGCCGTCAGCGTTTGACTGACGAAATCCGTCTGGGCCGGATCGTCATCCAGTACAGCAATTCTCATAGCACCCCGCAAATCGAAATCGATTCGTCCAGTTCAGCTCCCCGCCCCCACCCCGGCCGCGCAGAACATGCGCGGCTTCCGGATACCGGCCGGCGAGCCGTCGTTCGCCGCTCGCGCCACCTGCGCAAACCGGCGACCCCGGCTAAATATCTCAAAAACGGGGCACGGACGAACCGGCGATTTCATCATAGTAGTATGAAATTCGCCAATAAATTGCGCGGACTACCGTCTTTTCTTCGAATAATGCTTCCTGTCGCGCAATCGGGCGTCTAGTCGGCGCCCGCGATGCCGGCCACCGGCTCGACAACATCGTCGGCCGGCACGTGCTGCGACAGCGGTTCCGCATGCGCCGGTTGTACAAGCATCCGCTGCAGCTGGCCGCGCACGCGCTCCCACGCGGCGGCCGCGTAGTCCGGCTGGCTCGCCGCCCACGCCTGCGCCAGATCGAACACGCGCTCGATCGTCGCACCGCAGTAGGTCAGGCCCGAGCCGTCGTCCAGCGCGGCGTCGCGCAGCCGTTCGTCGAGCCACTCGGCCAGCCACGGCATCTCGGCCGCGGCCGAATCCGCGTAAGCCTCCAGCGCCGCACGCGCGTGACGATCCTGCTGCGGATCAAGCTCGATACGGCTCAGTCCCGATACGCTGCGTTCCGCTCCGGACGGACTTCGAATGGTCCCTGGTCTGAAGGACATGTCCTCTCCCCGTTGTACGACGGTAGCGTCAGGCATGGCCCCCGTGCCCGCCGTAAGACGTACCGTGGCCGGCGCATCCGCTGGGAGCGGACGACCGGCCGGGTCAGTATACGCAGCCGGTCACGAAACGAGGTTTAAGAATTGTCAGAAAAGCGCGGCCTGGCGCCAGGCGCGGCCGGCAGCATGACGCCGGCCTTCAGCGGCGGCGCATCAGGAACACGAAGGTCTTGTCCTGCGTCGTCGATTCGACGATCTCGTTGCCCGTCTGCTTCGCGAACGCGGCGAAATCGCGCTGCGAACCCGGATCGGTCGCGAGCACCTTGAGGATTTGCCCGCTTTCCATATCGGCAAGCGCTTTCTTGGCACGCAGGATCGGCAACGGGCAATTGAGCCCGCGCGCGTCCACTTCCTTGTGAATCTGCATCGGTTGTCGACCTTCGAATGTCGCGCCACACGCGGCGCGGGAAGAAGCCGCGATTTTACCGCAGCGCCGCCGCGCCTGCCCGGGCAGGCCAAGGCCCGGCACCCGCGGGCACCGGGTTCACGCGCCGGAGAAACCGCCCGCGAGCCGTTCCCGCAGGTGCCGCACGAGCGCGCGCACCGCGCTCGGCACGACCGGGCTGTACGGGCGGATCGCGAAGATGTGGTCGCCGAATGCGCCCGACGGCCGCCAGCCGTCGAGCAACGCGACGAGCCGGCCGGCGTCGAGATCGCGCTGCGCGCTGAAATCCGGCAGCAGCGCGATGCCGAGCCCGCCGAGCGCGGCTTCGCGCATCGCCTCGCTGTTGTTCGCCGCGAAACTGCCGCGCACCGGCACGCTCACGCGCTGGCGCCGCCGGCCGTCGGGCTCGAAGCTCCACGCGGCCGGCTCGTGCTCGCGCAGGTAGCACAGGCAGCTGTGCTCGACGAGTTCGCTCGGGTGCCTCGGCGCGCCGCGCGCGTCGAGGTAGTCGCGGCTCGCGACGAGCAGCGAACGCGTGTCGCACAGCTTCCACGCGACGTGGGTCTGCGGCGCGGTGGTCGTATGGCGGATCGCGAGGTCGAAACCCTCCTGCGTCAGCGAATGCAGCCGGTCCGACAGGTCGAGCTCGATATGCACGCCCGGATGCCGCCGCAGGAAATCGGGCAGGTGCGGCACGACCTGCTGGCGCCCGAGCGCGACCGGCACCGTCACGCGCAGCAGGCCGCGCGGCTCCCCGGCCAGGTCCTTCACGCGCGCGAAGTGCTGCCCGATCGACTCGAACGCGTCGCGCGTGCTGTCGACGAGCGTCTGGCCCGCGTCGGTGAGCCGCACGCTGCGCGTCGTGCGCCGCACGAGCGGCACGCCGGCCGCTTTTTCGAGATCGGCGATACGCTGGCTCATCGCGGCCTTGCTGATGCCGAGCCGCTGCGCGGCGGCCGTGAAACTGCCGGCCGCGGCCAGCACCGTCAGCGAATGGATATGCGGCCAGAGGGCCTGGACATTTTGCTGATTCATCCGCCGATTATTCAGAATTCTGAACAGTGAATCAAGCTGCGCGGCCTTCTCCCGCCCGGCGCGTTTGCCTAGACTGGGTGCCGTCCACCCTACCCGATCCCTCAGGAGACACGATGAATCCGGTTCCCGCGTACACCTCCGACGCCGACGTCGGCCACTATGTCGACGGCGCGCCCGTCTCCGGCCGCAGCGGCCGCTTCCAGGACGTGCTCAATCCGGCGCTCGGCCGCGCGGTGCGCCGCGTCGCGCTCGCCGACGACAGCGAAGTGCAGCAGGCCGTCGCGTCGGCCCATGCCGCGTTCCCCGAGTGGGCCGCGACGCCGCCGATCCGCCGCGCGCGCGTCCTGCATCGCTTCCTGCAACTGATGAACGAGCACCGCGACGCGCTCGCGGCGATCATCACGGCCGAGCACGGCAAGGTGTTCTCCGACGCGCAGGGCGAAGTCGCACGCGGTATCGACATCATCGAATTCGCGTGCGGGGTGCCGCAGCTCCTGAAAGGCGACTTCACCGACCAGGTCAGCACCGGCATCGACAACTGGACGATGCGCCAGCCGCTCGGCGTCGTCGCGGGCGTCACGCCGTTCAACTTCCCGTGCATGGTGCCGTGCTGGATGTTCCCGGTCGCGATCGCGACGGGCAACACGTTCGTGCTGAAGCCGAGCGAGCGCGACCCGTCGGCGGCCTTGTTCATCGCCGACCTGCTCACGCAGGCCGGGTTGCCGGCCGGCGTGTTCAACGTCGTCCAGGGCGACAAGGGGGCGGTCGACGCGCTGCTCGACCACCCGGACGTGCAGGCCGTCAGCTTCGTCGGCTCGACCCCGATCGCGGCCTACGTGCAGCAACGCGCGGTGCAGTCGGGCAAGCGCGTGCAGGCCCTCGGCGGCGCGAAGAACCATCTGGTCGTGATGCCCGATGCGAACCTCGAGCAGGCCGTCGACGCGCTGATCGGCGCCGCGTACGGCTCGGCCGGCGAACGCTGCATGGCGATCAGCGTCGCGGTGCTGGTCGGCGACGTCGCGGACAAGATCGTGCCGCTGGTGGCCGAGCGCGCCCGCAAGCTCGTGATCGGCGACGGGATGTCGCCGGAAGTCGAGATGGGCCCGATCGTCACCGGCGATGCACTCAAGCGCATCGAAGGCTATATCGAGCAAGGCGTGAACGAAGGCGCGCAACTGGTGGTCGACGGCCGCGGGCTGCGCGTGCCGGGCCGCGAGGCAGGCTTCTTCACCGGCGGCACGCTGTTCGACCACGTGACCCCCGACATGCGCATCTACAAGGAAGAAATCTTCGGGCCCGTGCTCGGCTGCGTGCGCGTGAAGGACTTCGGCGAGGCGGTCGACCTGATCAACGCGCACGAGTTCGGCAACGGCGTGTCGTGCTTCACGAGCGACGGCGGCATCGCGCGCGAATTCGCGCGGCGCATCCAGGTCGGGATGGTCGGCATCAACGTGCCGATTCCGGTGCCGATGGCGTGGCATGGCTTCGGCGGCTGGAAGAAGAGCCTGTTCGGCGACATGCACGCCTACGGCGAGGAAGGCGTGCGCTTCTACACGCGCCAGAAGTCGGTGATGCAGCGCTGGTCGTCGAGCATCGGCAAGGGTGCCGAATTCGCGATGCCGACCGCGAAGTAATCGCCTGAAGGCACACCGACGGCCGGTCGCTGGCCGCCGGTTGCCGGTCGCTCCCGCGCCGGTATACCGGCAGGCGACGTCAGCCGGCCTTCGTGCCGTGTGCGCCGTCGGCGGTCGGCAGGTACGATAGTTCGAGCCGATACGCGAGCGCGACGAACAGGCTCTGCGCGAGGCCCATCGTGGCCGTCAGCGCGCGGAAGCCGAACGTCTCGCTGTCCTGCACCATCAGCGTCACCTCGGCCTCCCGTGCAAGCGGGCTCATCCGGCTGTCGGTGATCGCGATCAGCCGCGCGCCGCGCTGCACGGCCTGCTGTGCGACCTGCACGGTTTCCTCCGCATACGGCATGAACGAGATGACGATCATCACGTCGCCCTCGCGCACCGACCGGATCTGCCCGAGATGCATGCTGCCCAGCGCGCTGAACAGCCCGATGCGCTTGTCGGTGTGCTGCAGCGCGTAGTCGAGGTACACGGCGATCGGAAACGCGCGCCGCGAGCCCGCGATCCAGATCGCCTGGGTTTCGGCGAGCAGGTCGACGGCCTGCGCGAGCGCCTGCGAATCGAGCGTCTGCCGCAGCTGCTGCATGCCGGCAATGCTGCCCTTGATGAATTCGTCGGCGATCTGTTCGGGCTGCAGGCTCGACGAGCCCGACTCGATCACGTCGCGCAGTCGCAGGTTGTACGCGCGCCCCGGCGCGATCTGCTGCGCGAGCCCTTCGCGGAACAGCCGCTGCATCTCGGAGAAGCCGGAAAAGCCGAAATGCTTCGCGAAGCGCACCACGGCCGACGGCTGGACGCCGCACGCCTCCGCGAGCGACTGGATGCCTTCCAGGCCAAGCTGGTCCCGATGCGTTTCCACGTGGCGCGCAATCACCTTCAGGCGATTGCTGAGGCCGTCGTACTCCTGCGTCAGGTGCTGCAGGAACTGCTCGACGGTGGCGGGAGGTTTCTCGGATGAACTCATCGGATAGCGCGAAGTTGACGGCCCCGATGCGCGCACGACACTGACGGACGCGGCCCGGGGCTCACCTGAACACATGCATGAAGGGCGAATTTAATCACGTTTGCGGCGCGGCCCGCGCCACGTGCTCGCTCCCACGCGCTCGATCATCACTTGCCTACGCTCCACGGCGATACTGGAAGCGATTGTCCAACGCTCGCGCGGCGTCGTAAAGATTAGGGCGTCTACCAAGCCGGCCATCGGCGAGAAGCGGCGAGAAGCGGCGAGAAACAGCGAGAAACGGCAAAAGCGACAGAAGCGGAGACATGCGGCAGGCAGCCGCCTGCCCCGCAGCCTGCCCGCGCCGCCGGTTCAGCGATAGTCGACCCACACCCCGCCCGCATCGGCGGAGCGCACGCAGTTCTCCACCCAGCGCACGCCTTCCACGCCCGCATGGACATCCGGAAAGCGAATGCTCTTCAACGCCGCGGCGTCGCCGCGATCGGCCGCATCCATCGCAAGCGCGAAGCGCGCATAGAGATTCGACCAGGCCTCGAACAGCCCCTCCGGATGCCCGGCACCGATGCGATCTTCGCGCAATGCGTGCGGATGCAGATAACCCATCCCGCGATCGAGCACCTGGGCGGGCTGCCCCTGCACTTCGTAGCGCAACTGGTTCGGATGCTCGTCCCACCATTCGACGCTCGCCTTCGCGCCGATCACCCTCACCTTCTGGCCGTGCATCGAGCCCGCGTTCACCGCGCTCGACCACACGTAACCGACCGCGCCCGTGTCGTACTCCATGATCGTGAACGCGTTGTCCTCGAGCGGCGCGCGGCTCTTCACGAAGCTCTGCCGCGAGCACATCAGCCGCCGGATCTTCAGCTCGGGCGCCATCACTTCGGAGATGTACAGCGGATGCGTGCCGATGTCGCCGAGCACGTAACTCGGGCCCGCGAACTTCGGGTCGACGCGCCAGCGCGCGGCCGCGCTCGCGGCCTCGACGCCCTCGCTGTGGAACCCGTGTGCGAACTGCATCTGCACGATGCGGATCTCGCCGAGATCGCCGCGCGCGATCATCTCGCGCGCCTGTTCGATCATCTGGTGTCCGGAATAGCCGTACGCGACGCCGACGATCCGGTTCTTCTCGACCGACAGCCGCTGCAGCGCCTCGGCCTCCTCGGTCGTGAAGCACAGCGGCTTCTCGCAGACCACGTGCAGCCCCGCGTTCAGCGCGGCGCGGCAGATCTCGAAGTGCGTGTTGTTCGGTGTCGCGATCGACACCGCGCGGATGCCGTCCGGGCGGCGCGCCTCGGCGTCGAACATCGTCGCGTAGTCGGGATAGCAGCGCTCGGCGGCGACGCCGAGCTTCACGCCGAACTGGCGGCCGCGTTCGGGATCGATGTCGAACGCACCGGCGACCAGCTGGAAGCTGCCGTCGCGCAACGCGGCCGACCGGTGGCTGTAGCCGATCTGGCTGCCGAGCCCGCCGCCGACCATGCCCCAGCGAATCGAATGTCCAAGCAGAATCTGTCCGTCAATCATGATGGTGATGTTCCTGGTCCGTGTTCAGGGTGTTCAGGGGTGCAACGCGCGGTGGATCATGCGAAGCCGGCCGACGCGAGAAACGCGCGGCTCGCGGCGACGTCGCGCAGGCTCGTGCCGGCATTGCGCGGGTCGCGCTCCTGTTCGATCGTGATGTACCCGGCGTAACCGATGTCGTCGAGCGCGCGGCGGATCGCCCGGTAGTCGAGCACGCCGGTGCCGATCGGGCACATCACGCCGCGCGCGCACGCGGCGAAGAACGCGATGTGCTCGCCCATCACCGCGTCGTACACGGCCGCGTCGATATCCTTGAAGTGCACATAGTCGAGGCGCGCCGCATGGCGGCGCAGCCAGGCTTCCGGGTCCATGCCCGAGTAATGCAGGTGGCCGGTATCCAGACAGAGGCCGGCCGTGTCGGCCGGAATGTCGGCGACGATCCGGTCGATCTCGTCCGCGAATTCGATGTAGCCGCCCGCATGCGGATGGATCACCGTGCGCACGCCGAATTCGTCGCGCGCGATCGTCGCGATCTGCCGGATGTGCTCGACCATGCCGGCCCAGCGTGCGCCGGACAGCCGCGGCGCGCGATCGGCGTGGCCGGCCGCGTAGTCGCGTTCTTCATGCCCCCAGTCGATCACGACCAGGTACGGCGCCGCGTAGCGCTGGCCGTCCTGCGTCGGCAGTTTCGGCAGCCGCGTGATCAGCGCGCAGATCTCGCGCGTCTGGCGCAACAGGTTCGGCAGGTTCTCCGGCGCCACGAGATCGTCGAAGATCGTACCGGCGGTGATGCTCAGGCGCTGCCGCTCGAGCTCGGCGCTCACCACGTCGAGTTCGAGCGGGATGTAGCCGTACGGCCCGAGCTCGATGCCCGAGTAGCCGGCCTGCGCGGCCTCGGCGAGCACCTGCCGCCACGGCGGCAGGTGCGGGTTCTTCACGTCGTCGACACCCCAGCAGCACGGTGCGCAACCCATCTTCATCGTCATGTCGGTCAGTCCGGCAGGTAGGTAGGCGGCTGCGGTTCAGCCGCGATAGAACGCGGGGCGTTCGGCCATCGCGATCGATTCGACCGCCCCGCTCTTTTGCGCACGCACGCATGCGTCGGCCGCGACCGCCGCCGCGTAGCCGTCCCAGGCCGACGGCCCGGTGAGCGCGTGCGCGCGCACGCCGTCGATGAACGCCTGCAGCTCGACGTCGTACGATGCGATGAAGCGCTCCTTCCAGTCAGTCATGATCTCGACCGACTGCCGCGCCGCATGCTTGAGCCCCACCGCCGGCGGATCGGGCAGCTTCGCGATGCCCTGCTCGCCGACCACCTCGCACTGGATGTCGTAGCCGTACTGGCAGTTCACGAAGATCTCGACGTCGATGCGCACGCCGCTCGCGGTTTCCAGCAACACGATCTGCGGATCGGCGAGATGCGACGATGCATGGCGCGTCTTCTTCGGATAGACGACCTGCGTGCTCACGTAGTCCTCGCCGAGCAGCCAGCGCAGCACGTCGAGTTCGTGAATCAGCGTGTCGGTGATCGCCATGTCGGTCGTGTAACGCTCGCCGACCGACTGGTTGCGGTGCGCGCAATGCAGCATCAAGGGCGCGCCGATCTCGCCGCTGTCGATCACGCGCTTGAGCGCGCGATAGCCTTCGTCGTACGGACGCATGAAGCCGACCTGCACGAGCCGCTTGCCGTGCGCGACTTCCGCTTCGACGATCCGCATGCAGCCTTCCGCCGTGACGGCGAGCGGCTTCTCGCAGAACACGGGCTTGCCGTGCGCGATCGCGTCGAGCACGAACGCTTCGTGCGTCGGCCCCCACGACGTGACGAGCACGGCCTGCACGTCGGCGGCCGCGACCACCTCGTGGCCGTCGGCGTAGATCTCGGCATCGAGCCCGTACTTCGTCACCGCGTCGCGCGCCTGCTGCGGATCGATGTCGTTGACGGCCACGACACGCGCGCCGGACAGCGTGCGGGTCAGTCTGCGGATGTGGTCCTGGCCGATCGCGCCGCAGCCGATCACGCCGATTTGCAAGGTCATCTAACAGTCTCCAGTCGTTCATCTGCGGTGCGACACCCGCCGCACCGGCCAGCAACAGGTCAGCGCGCGGTGCGATCGAAAAAACGATCGACGTAGCGCCGGATCGTGTCGCGCATGTAGCGCGACGACGCTTCCGCGCGGTCCTCCCACGCGAACACGCACGACGACATCACGCCGTCGAAGCCTGCCGCGCCGAGCGCGCGGAAGAACACGTCCCAGTCGATCTCGCCCTGCCCGATGTCGAGATGCTGGTGCACGCGGATCTGGTTCGAACCGGGCGGGTTCACGATGTAGCGCAGCTGGCTGCTCTTGCGGTGGTCGAAGGTGTCGGCCACGCGCACGTGCGCGAGGATCGGCGCGGCCTGCGCGATCATCGCGGCCATGTCGTCGCCGTAGTAGAACGTGTGCGGCGCGATGTACGACAGCTTCAGCGACGGCGAGCCGATGTTCGTGACGATGTCGATCGCCGGCTGCAGCTGCTCGATCCAGTCCTCCGGATGCGGCTCGACCGACAGCACGATGCGTTCGCGCTCGAGGATCGGCAGCAGCTCGTCCATCGAACGGAACCACGCGGCTTCGCACAGCTCCTTCGGGTTCGCGCCCGGCCGTTCGCCGACCGAGCGCTCGGGCGACGCGCCGCGCCCGAACTCCGACACCATCAGCGCGCACTCCATCTCGACCGCCACCTCGATCGCCTTCTTCCAGCAGCGCACGGCCCATAACCGCTCGTCCTCGAACGGGCTCGCCCAGCGGTACATCGGCTGCAGCGACGCAAGGCCGACGCCGCTCGCGCGCATCGCCTGCCGGAAAGCGGCCATCCGCTCGCGCGTCGCGCGCGGCATCACCCACCAGTCGAGAAAGTCGCTGCGCGGCGACAGCTCGATCTGGTCGTAGCCGAGCTCGGCCACCGCGTGCGGCAGGCGGTCGAGCGGCAGGTGGCGAATCATGTAGGGGTCCAGCGCGATCTTCATCGAAAGTCCTCGGCGATAGCGGGTTCGGGACGAACGCGGCGGCACGTGCCGCCCCCGTCCGGCGATGCATGACGGTCAGCGGCGCTTCTTCTTGTTGCGGTACTGGTCGGCGATCACGGCCGCGACGATGATCGCGCCCTTGACCATCTCCTGGTAATACGCGTCGATGCGGATGAACGTGAAGCCCGACGTCATCACGCCGAGGATCAGCACGCCGATCACGGTGCCCGTCACGCGGCCGAGCCCGCCCGACAGCGACGTGCCGCCGATCACGACGGCCGCGATCGCGTCGAGTTCGTACATCACGCCCATGCCCGACTGGCCCGAGATCGCGCGCGCGGCGGTCACGGTGCCGGCGATCCCGCTCAGCAGGCCCGCGATCGCGTAGACGAAGATCAGGTGGCGCGTGACGTTGATGCCCGACACGACCGCCGCGTGACGGTTCGCGCCGATCGCGTACGTGTACTTGCCGAAGCGCGTGTAGCGCAGCACGACGTGGAAGATCGCGGCGATCACGAGGAAGATGATCACCGGATTGGCGCCTGCGCCGATGGCCGCGAACTGGTCGGTCAGCATCGACACGGGCATCCCGTTGGTGAACCACTTCGCGAACCCGCGCGCGGCGACCATCGTGCCGAGCGTCGCGATGAACGGCGGGATGCCGGTCATCGCGATCAGCGAGCCGTTCAGCAGGCCGACCAGCAGCCCGACGCACACGCCGGCCAGCACGGGCCAGATGATCGGCAGGTCGGTCAGGTGCGGGAACACCGCGCGCGGGAAGTCGGACACCTGCGCGAGGCTTGCCGACACGACCGCCGCGGCGGCCACGACCGAGCCCGACGACAGGTCGATCCCGCTGGTGATGATCACGAGGTTCACGCCGACCGCGATGATGCCGATCACGGCCATCTGCAGCACGATGATCTCGAGCCGCTCGGTATTGAACAGGAAGCTCTGGCCGACGACGATCCAGCCGACGATCTCGAAGAACAGGCTGATGCCGACGAGCACGAGGAAAATGCTCAGTTCGGGCGGCCACTTCATGTGCCGCGCCTTGATCGTCATGGTCTGCGCATCCGCAGCCGGATTCAGGTTGCCCATTTCATTTGTCTCCAGTCTTGTTTCGGCTCAGCGCGACGCGAGATCCATGATGCGGACCTGGTCGGCGTCCTTGCGATCGACGATGCCGGTCATGCGCCCTTCGTGCATCACCATCACGCGATCGCTCATTCCCAGCACTTCCGGCATTTCCGACGAGATCATCAGCACCGCGACGCCCTTGCCGGCGAGCGCGCTGACGAGCCGGTGAATCTCGGCCTTCGCGCCGACGTCGATGCCGCGCGTCGGTTCGTCGAGGATCAGGATGCGCGGCTGCGTGAGCAGCCACCGGCCGATCAGCACCTTCTGCTGGTTGCCGCCCGACAGGTTCTGGATCTCCTCGTGCAGCCCGGGCGACTTCACGCGCAGCATCCGGCTCATTTCCTCGCAGTCGCGCTTCAACTGCGCCTGCCGCACGAAATTGAACTTCACGTAGCGGTTGCTGAGCACCGCCGCTTCCATGTTCGCGAGCAGGTCGAGATTCAGGAAGCAGCCGGTGTCCTTGCGATCCTCGGTGAGGAAGGCCATCCCGTGCTTCATCGCCTGCGCGGGTGTCGCGATCCGCACCGGCTTGCCGTCGATCCGGATCTCGCCCGACGTGGCCGGCACGACGCCGAACAGCGCCTCCGCGACGTTCGAGCGCCCCGAGCCGACGAGGCCCGCCACGCCGAGGATCTCGCCCGCGCGCAGCTCGAAGCTCACGTCGCGGAACACGCCGTCGACGCCGAGGTTCTTCACCGACAGCACGACGTCGCCGATCGGCACCTCCTCCTTCGGGAACATCTGCGTGATCTCGCGCCCGACCATCATGCGGATGATGTCGTCGCGCGTGACGTCGCTCGACGCATGCGTGCCGATGTACTTGCCGTCGCGGAACACCGAGAACTCGTCGGCGATCTCGAACAGCTCGTTCATCTTGTGCGTGATGTAGACGATGCCCTTGCCCTGCTCGCGCAGCTGGCGAATGATCCGGAACAGGTGCGTGACTTCCTTGTCGGTCAGCGCGGAAGTCGGCTCGTCCATGATCAGCACGTCCGAGTCGAACGACACGGCCTTCGCGATCTCGACCATCTGGCGGCTCGCGACCGTCAGCGTGCGCACGTCGGTTTCCGGATCGATGTCGATCGACAGCCGCTCGAACAGCGCGGCCGTCTGACGGCGCAGCGCCGCGTGATCGATCAGGCCGAAGCGGTTCTTCGGTTCGCGGCGGATCCAGATGTTCTCCGCGACCGTCATGTACGGCATCAGGTTGAGTTCCTGGTGAATCATCGCGATGCCGCGGTCGAGCGCATCGAGCGGGCCGTTCAGCACGACCGGCTCGCCGTTGATCAGGATTTCGCCCTGGTCGGGCGTGTAGACGCCCGCGATGATCTTCATCAGCGTCGACTTGCCCGCGCCGTTCTCGCCCATCAGTGCATGGACGGTGCCGCGACGCACGCGGAACTGCACGCCGTCGAGCGCGACGACGCCCGGAAAGGACTTGCCGACACCGCGCACCTCGAGCACGCAGTCGGCCGCGGAAGAAGCCGGCGGGGCCGACGAGCCGGACAAACCCGACGCACCGGCCGACGCATCGTCGCCGGCCATCGGGCGCGCGATCCTGGCTGTAAACATGGACGTTCCTCGACGAGTCGCGCGCGTGCCCGGTCATGCCGGGCACGCGCAGTTCAACGGATCACCGGTCAGTGCTTCGCGTACTGGCTCATGTTCTCGGGCGTCACGAGCTCGAACGGCACGTTTACGTAGCGGTCGACGGGCTGCTTCTTCGCGAGCTTGAGCGCGGCCGCGACGGCCTGCTGCCCCTGCCCGGACGCGTTCTGGTACACCGACACCTTCAGCTCGCCGCTCTTCATCGAGGCGAGCCCGTCGGGCGTCGCGTCGATGCCGGCGACGATCGTCTTCGGCGTCCACTTGCGCGCGGCCTTCAGCGCATTGATCGCGCCGATCGCCATCTCGTCGTTGTTGGAGATGATCGCGTCGTACTTCGTGCCGGAGCTCAGCCAGTTCATCGTGATGTCCTGGCCCTGCGTGCGGCTCCACTTGCCCTCGCGCTTGTCGACGATCTTCATGCCCGCGCAATCCTTCGTCGCGATCACGTCCTCGATGTCTTTCGTGCGGGCGCGCGCCGATTCGTTGGACAGCTCGCCCATCAGCACGAGGAGGTCGCCCTTGCCGCCGAGCAGCTTGCACACCTGGCGCGCCTGCAGCGTGCCCGACTGCTTCTCGTCGGACGCGACGACCGCGACGCCGGCCGGCAGCTTGTCGAAATCGACCGGCTTGCGGTTCACGTAGACGAGCGGAATCTTCGCGGCCGTCACCATCTTCGTGATCTTCGGCGTCGCGTCGGTATCGACCGCGTTCACGATGATCGCGTCGACCTTCTGCGCAATCATGTTCTGGACCTGGCTCAACTGCTTGCCGACGTCGTTGCCGCCGTCCTCGATCTGCACCGTCGCGCCGTCCTTCTTCGCCGAATCGGCGATGCTGTTGCGCAGGATGGTCAGGAACGTGTCGTCGAACGACGCCATCGTCACGCCGATCTTCTCGGCATGCGCGAGCGGCGCAGCCAGGATCGCGGCGGCCGCGACGGCCATCAGCTTGGTCTTCATGATCAATCTGTCTCCTCATCTCCGGGGGCGGAAGACGGCGCGTTGCGCGCCGCCGGGCCGAGTCCGATCGAATCCGATACGGACTGAAGCATCCGGATGAAACTGTAGATCACTTCCTCGAAAATTTGGAAATTTATTTCTACGTGATTTCACCTAGGGAACTGGATTTCCAAAAAGTCTAGACTGCGTCCGTAGCCCGATTCCTTGCGGCAGGCAATCCCGCGTCGTGCAATACACGGTGCGGACGGTCGCGACAGGATCGGCCCCCTAATCCGCCGGCATTGCCGAACGCCGGCCGCGAGCGTGACACGTGATATGAGCCTGCTGAACTTTCCGAGTGACCGCCCCATCGATCTCGCCTGCCTCGGCCGCGTGGCCGTGGATCTCTATGCGCAGCAGTACGGCAGCCGCCTCGAAGACGCGCGCAGCTTCCAGATGTATCTCGGCGGCTCGTCCGGCAACGTCGCGTTCGGCGTGGCGCGGCTCGGGCTGAAGACCGCGATGATCTCGCGCGTCGGCGACGAGCAGATGGGCCGCTTCCTGCGCGAGACGCTCGAGCGCGAAGGCTGCGACACGAGCCAGCTGCAGACCGACCGCGAACGCCTCACCGCGCTGGTGCTGCTCGGGCTGAAGGATCGCGACACGTTCCCGCTGCTGTTCGTGCGCGAGAACTGCGCGGACATGGCCGTGCGCGCCGACGAGATCAGCGAGGACTTCATCGCCGGCTGCCGCGCGCTCGCGATCACCGGCACGCATCTGTCGACGCCGGGCACGCGCGAGGCGTCGCTGACCGCGCTCGGTTATGCGCGCCGCCATGGCGTCGTGCGGATTCTCGACATCGACTACCGGCCCGTACTGTGGGGCCTGACCGCGCGCGGCGCGGGCGAGAACCGCTACGTGCCGGACGCGCAGGTGACGCGTCAGCTGCAGCAGGTGCTCGGCGAATTCGACCTGCTGGTCGGCACCGAGGAGGAATTCCTGATCGCGGGCGGCGTGCCGCATGACCTGATCGGGTCGTTGCAGGCGGTGCGCGCCATCACGAACGCGACGCTGGTCGTCAAGCGCGGCGCGCTCGGCTGCTGCGTGATCGAGGGCGACATTCCCGCCCGCATCGACGATGCGCCGACCTTCCTCGGCGAACGCGTCGAGGTGCTCAACGTGCTCGGCGCGGGCGACGCGTTCCTGTCGGGCCTGCTGTCGGGGCTGCTGCGCGGCCGCGACTGGGCCGAGTCGACGCGCATCGCGAACGCGTGCGGCGCGATCGTCGTATCGCGCCACGCGTGCTCCGCGGCGATGCCGACGCCGGCCGAGCTTGCGCACTGGTTCGACGGCAACCGCAATCCGGTGGTCGATGCCGATCACACGCTCGCGCACCTGCATCGCGTGACGGTGCCGCGCCGCGAATGGGACGACCTGTGCGTGATGGCGTTCGATCATCGCAGCCAGTTCTACGAACTCGCGGTGCAGGCCGGCGCCGACGAAGCGCGGATCAGGACGCTGAAGCGCCTGCTCGTGCGCGCGGTCGAGCAGGTCGAGCGCGATCGCCGGATCGAAGGCCACGTCGGCGTGCTGATCGACGGCGGCGGCTACGGCAGCGACGCGCTGGCGTCGGCCACCGGGCGCGGCTGGTGGGTCGGCCGCCCGGTCGAGCTGCCGGGCTCCCGGCCGCTGCGCTTCGACGAAACGCGCTCGGTCGGCTCGTCGCTGACGCACTGGCCGACCGAACAGGTCGTGAAGTGCCTCGTTCACTATCATCCGGACGACCAGGTCGACCTGCGCGTCGAACAGGAGCAGCGCGTGCTGGAACTATGGGAAGCCACGCGCGCCAGCGGCAACGAACTGCTGCTGGAAATGATTCCGCCGCGCGCGGTCACGCCGGCCGGCACCGAGGACGACGCGGTGCTGCGCACGATCGCGCGCTTCTACAACCTCGGCGTGAAACCCGAATGGTGGAAGCTCACGCCGCTGAGCGCCGACGGCTGGGCACGGCTCGCCGCGCTGATCGCCGAGCGCGACCCGCACTGCCGCGGCGCGGTGATCCTCGGGCTGAACCAGCCGCTGCAATACCTCGTCGACAGCTTCCGCTCGGCGACCAACCCGATCGTCAAGGGCTTCATGGTCGGGCGCACGCTGTGGGCCGATGCGTCGCTGAACTGGTTCGCCGGCCGGATCGACGACCAGGCGCTGATCGATGAAGTGGCCGGCAACTTCGCGCAGCTCGTGGATGCGTGGCTCGGCCGCCGTGCGGCGGCCGCCCGCGCCGCCGCGGCGTGACATGACATGACGTGACGTGACGTGACGCGACACGAAGCGACGCCCGCGATGATCCACCCGAATCCTCTTCACCGACCGACATGACCTCTACCGTAAGACTGACCGTCAGCCAGGCGCTCGTGCGCTACCTGGCCGCCCTGCGCGCCGAAGTCGTCCAGCCCGACGGCCGCGTCGAGATCCTGCCCTACTGCGGCGGCGTGTTCGCGATCTTCGGCCACGGCAACGTGGCCGGGCTCGGCGAGGCGCTGCACGCCGAAAAAGACCGGCTGCCGACGTTCCGCGCGCACAACGAGCAAGGGATGGCGAACGCGGCGATCGCGTTCGCGAAAGCGAACTTCCGCCAGCGGATGATGGCCGCGACGTCGAGCATCGGCCCGGGCGCGACCAACATGCTGACCTCCGCCGCGCTCGCGCACGTCGGCCGCCTGCCGCTGCTGCTGCTGCCCGGCGACGTGTTCGTGTCGCGCCTGCCCGACCCGGTGCTGCAACAAGTCGAGGATTTCGAACAGGGCGACGTCAGCGCGAACGACTGCTTCCGGCCGGTGACGCGCTACTTCGACCGGATCACGTCGCCCGAGCAGCTGCTCGTCGCGCTGCCGCGTGCGATCCAGGTGATGACCGACCCCGCGCAGTGCGGCCCCGTGTGCCTCGCGCTGCCGCAGGACGTGCAGACCTTCGCGTACGACTGGCCCGAGGATTTCTTCGCGCCGCCGGTGATCCGGATGCGCCGGCCGCCGGCCGACGCGCTCGAGCTCGCCGATGCGCTCGACGTGCTGAAGGCCGCGAAGAAGCCGCTGATCGTCGCGGGCGGCGGCGTGCTGTACAGCCAGGCGTGGGACGCGCTGCGTGCGTTCGCCGATACGCATGGCGTGCCGGTCGCGGAATCGCAGGCCGGCAAGGGCAGCCTCGCGTGGGACCACCCGCTGAACCTCGGCTCGATCGGCGTGACGGGCTCGCCCGCCGCGAACCGCGCGGCCGCGCAGGCCGACGTGGTGTTCGCGGTCGGCACGCGGCTGCAGGACTTCACGACCGGCTCGCATGCGCTCTACGGCGCCGCGACGCTGCTGAGCCTGAACGTGCAGCCGTTCGACGCGGGCAAGAAACGCGGCCGGCAACTCGTCGCCGACGCACGCACGGGCCTCGGCCAGCTGTCGGCCGCGCTGGCCGGCTGGCATGCCGATCCGGCATGGACGGCCAGCAACCGCGACCAGGCCGCCGCATGGAACGCACGCGTGACCGAACTCACGACGCGCGTGCCGAACGACACGCTGCCCTACGACGCGGAAGTGATCGGCGCGGTGCGCGACTCCGCGGCCGACGCGGGGCGCGACAGCGCGCGCGACGACCTCGTGGTGTGCGCGGCCGGCACGCTGCCGGCCGAACTGCACAAGCTGTGGCGCAGCGGCGTGCCGGGCAACTACCACATGGACTACGCGTACTCGTGCATGGGCTACGAGGTCGCGGGCGGCCTCGGCGCGAAGCTCGCGCGGCCCGAGCGCGAAGTGATCGTGATCGTCGGCGACGGCTCGTACATGATGCTCAACGCGGAACTCGCGACCTCCGTGATGCTCGGCCGCAAGATCGTCGTCGTGATCCTCGACAACCGCGGCTACGGCTGCATCGAGCGGCTACAACTCAATTGCGGCGGCGCGAGCTTCAACAACATGCTCGACGATTGCGTGCCCGAAGGCGGCGAACGCTCGACCATCGACTTCGCGATGCATGCGCGCGCGATGGGCGCCGAAGCCGTGCACGTGCGCGATATCGGCGAACTGCGCAGTGAAATGAAGCGCGCCCGCGGAGCGAAGAAGAGCCAGGTGCTCGTGATCGACACCACGCACCGGCGCACGACCGACGACGGCGGCGCATGGTGGGAAGTCGCCGTGCCGCAGGTGTCCGAACGCGCCGGCGTCGAGGACGCGCACCGCGCGTATCTCGACGCGAAGACCCGGCAGCGGCGCTGATGACGCACGCTGCCCACGCACCCTCCCCGCGAAAAACACATTCGAACCAAGGAAGCCCGTCATGAGCTGGAACGTCCGCATCGGTATCAATCCCCTGTCGTGGATGAACGACGACCTGCCGTCGCTCGGCGGCGAGACGCCGCTCGAAACGGCGCTGAAGGAAGGCGCCGAAATCGGCTATGCGGGCTTCGAGCTCGGCAACAAGTTTCCGAAGACGGGCCCCGAGCTGAAGGCGAAACTCGCCGGGTTCGGGCTCGTGTGCGTGTCGGGCTGGTATTCGGGCTTCCTCGCGGAAGTCGCGCCGGGCATGAGCGACGCCGATGCGGTCGCCGCGGAGATCGAGCGCTGCCGCGCGCACATGACGAAGCTGCAGTACAACGACGTGAACGTGGTCGTGTACGGCGAATGCGCGGGCACGATCCAGGGCAACATCGACACGCCGGTCGCGAAGCGGCCGCGCTTCGTCGACGAAGACGCATGGCGGCGCTACGCGGCACGCCTCGACGCATTCGGCGCGCACCTGCTCGCGACCTACGGCATCAAGCTCGCCTACCATCACCACATGGGCGCATACGTCGAATCGCCCGACGACGTCGACCGGCTGATGGCGCTGACCGATCCGGCGAAGGTGTTCCTGCTGTTCGATACCGGCCACGCGTATTTCGGCGGCGCGGCCGACCCGGTGACGCTGTTGAAGAAACACGTATCGCGCGTGGTCCACGTGCATTGCAAGGACGTGCGGCCGCAGGTCGTCACGCAGGCGCGCAACGACGGCTGGAGCTTCCTGAACGGCGTGATCAACGGCACCTTCACGGTGCCCGGCGACGGCGCGCTCGACTACGAGGCGACGCTGCGCACGCTGAAGGATGCCGGCTACGAAGGCTGGCTCGTCGTCGAGGCCGAGCAGGATCCGGCCGTCGCGCCGAGCTATGCGTATGCGAAGAAGGGCTACGAATCGCTGCGCGCGATCGTCGACCGGTTGAGCGCGTGAGCCGTGTCCCCCCCGCTGTCACCCCATTGCGGAGCCCCACCCCATGACGATTTCTCCCCTGCTGGTCAAAGCCTCTGCCGACCGCGAAATCTGCAACGTCACGCCGGAATCGGCCGGCTGGAAGCACGTCGGCTTTCGCGCGCTGCGCCTGAAGGCCGGCGACACCGAAACGCTCGACACGGGCACGCGGGAACTGTGCGTCGTCGTGCTCACGGGCACGGTGCGCGCGGAAGTCGACGGCACGTCCTACGATGCGCTCGGCAAGCGCGACAGCGTATTCGAGGACGTATCGCCCGATGCGCTGTACGTGCCGGGCGGCAAGACGGTCACGCTGGTCGCGACGCGCGATGCGGAAATCGCGCTGTGCACCGCGCCGTACGCGAGCGGCGACAAGCCCGTGCAACGCCTCGACGGCGAACGGATGCGCCGCTCGGTACGCGGCCAAGGCACCAACACGCGCTACGTGTGCGACATCCTGATGGGCGACAACCCGGCGGCCGAGCGCCTCCTCGTCGTCGAGGTCGTCACGCCGGCGAGCCATTCGAGCAGCTATCCGCCGCACAAGCACGACCGCGACGCAGCGCCCGACGAAACCTCGCTCGAGGAAACCTACTATCACCGGATCGATCCGCCGCAGGGTTTCGCGTTCCAGCGCGTGTACACGGACGACCGCAGCCTCGACGAAGCGTGCGCGGTCGAGAACCACGACGTCGTGATGGTGCCGCGCGGCTACCATCCGGTGGTCGCGCCGCACGGCTACAACCTGTACTACCTGAACGTGATGGCCGGGCCGAGCCGCGCGTGGGCGTTCAGGAACGACCCCGCGCACGAATGGATGCTCGACGCGGCGCCGAAGCGCTGAATGGAAGACGGGCCCGCGCGCGGCCCGTGACGATGCGATGCCCGGCACGCGCACCCAGAGCCGGGAACGCCACGGAGCCGCCATGGTGACGACCCTCTTTCGCCTCGATCCCCACCCGTTCGACGACGACGCGTCGAACCCGGCGCTGCCGCGCTTCGATGCGGCGCTTGCCCGCCGGATGGGCGAGATCGCGGTCAACCTCGCGTCGCGCCGCGGGCTGCCGATCGCGGTGAGCATCGTCGGCGAGCAGGCGCCGCTGTTCTACTGCGCGCTCGACGGCAGCCACGCGAACGACAGCGACGCGATCCGCCGGCGACAGAACACGGTGTTGCGCTTCGGCCTCAGCTCACTCGCGGTCGGCGAGCGCTTTCGACGCGCCGGCTGGTCGCTGCAGTCGCAGGGGCTGTCGGATGACGACTACGCGCTCGACGGCGGCGGCGTGCCGTTGCGTGTCGCCGGGGCCGGCATCGTCGGCGCGATGACGATCGCGGGGCTCGACTCGGAACACAATCACGCGCTCGTCGTCGAGAGCCTGCAGTGGCACGTCGGCCGTTACGCGCTCGCGCCGCACGCGTAACGACAAGGGCGGCACGACCGGCGCAAGCGCGCCGAGGCACCGCCCCGCCCGATCAGTTCAACCCGCCGCTCACGACGAGATGCTCGCCGGTCATCCAGCGTGCATCGTCCGACGCGAGGAACACGGCCACCGACGCGATGTCGTCCGGCTCGCCGAGGCGGCCGAGCGGCGTCTCGCTGCGCACCTGCTTGTCGAGATCCGAACCGATGATGCCCGCGCTGTGCGTGCCCTCGGTCACGATCATCCCCGGGTTGATCGCGTTCACGCGAATCTTGCGCGGGCCGAGCTCGAGCGCGAGCACGCCGGTGATCGCGTCGACCGCGCCCTTGGTGCCGCTGTAGACGGCGCTGGCGGGCGGCGTGATGCTGGTCACCACCGAGCTGATGTTGATGATGCTCGCGCCTTCGCCGAGATGCTTGACGGCGGCCTGCGTCGTCAGCAGCACGCCGAACACGTTCGTGTCGAACTGCCGGCGATAGTGCTCTTCGGTGATCGCCTCGATCGGCGCGAATTCGTACACGCCGGAATTGTTGACGAGCACGTCGAGACGGCCGTACGTGTCGATCGCCGTATCGACGATGCGCTGCGCGTCGGCTGCCTTCGACACGTCGCCGCCCACCGCGACCGCGCGGCCGCCCGCTTCGACGATCGCGCCGACGACCGCGTCGGCACCCGCCTTGCTGCTCGCATAGTTGACGACGACCGACGCGCCTTCGGCGGCCAGTGCCTTCGCGATTGCCGCGCCGATGCCCTTCGATCCGCCCGTGACGATCGCGACCTTGCCTGCCAGCTTGCTCATGATTTCATTCCTCAGTCAAAAGACCTTCGATGGATGGCGCCGGTTGCCGCGCAGTGTGTCGATGCGGCGACCGGCATGCATGGCAATGTACGGTGCGGCACCGCAGCGATAAAGCGGCTCGACACGAATTGACTGGCGGAGTTTGCCGAACAATCGCTCGCGCGCCGTCAGCCGGCGCTGAGCCAGGCGTTCGCGACCTCGCCGCCCAGGCCGTCGAGCGCGCCGTCGTAGACGATCCGTCCGCGCCCCATCACCGCGACGCGCCGCGCGAGCCGCGGCGCGAACTGCAGCCGCTGCTCGATCAGCAGGATCGCGACGCCGTCGGCCTGCAGCGCGGCCAGGCACGCGCCGACTTCGTCGACCGCGAGCGGCGCGAGGCCTTCGGCCGGTTCGTCGACGATCAGCACGCGCGGGCGGCCGGCCAGCGCACGCACCAGCGCGAGCACCTGCTGTTCGCCGCCCGACAGCCGCCCGGCTTTCACGTCCGCGCGCGCGGACAGCAGCGGAAAGCGGTCGAACAGCCGTTCGAGCGCCGCGCGTTCGGCCGCACCGCGGGCGCCGCGCAGCCCGAGCCGCAGGTTGTCGCGCACCGTCAGCAGCGGGAACACGTCGCGGCTTTCGGCAACGTAAGCGACACCGCGCCGCGCGATCTCGAACGTGCGCGCGCCCACGCATTCGGCGCCGTCGATGCGCACCGAGCCGGCCGTGCGCACGAGCCCCATCACGGCCTTCGCGAGCGTCGAGCGCCCCGAGCCGTTGCGGCCGAGCAGCGCGAGCGTCTCGCCCGGTGCAAGCGCAAGATCGACGCCGTCGAGCACGGGTTGCGGGCCGTACCCCGCGCGCAGGCCGCGGATGTCGAGCAGCGCGCTCACAGGCCGCCCTCGCCCAGGTAGGCGGCCCGCACGGCCGGATCGGCGCGGATCGCATCGGGTGCGCCGGTCGCGACCACCGTGCCGCGCACGAGCACCGTGATGCGCTCGGCGAACCCGAACACCGTGTCCATGTCGTGCTCGATCAGCAGGACCGTTCGCCCCTGCGTCGTCGCACGGATCAGCGCGATCATCCGCGCCGCCTGCGCGCGGCTCATGCCGGCCGTCGGCTCGTCGAGCAGCAGCGTGCGCGCCCCGCTCGCGAGCGCGATCCCGAGATCGAGCGCGCGCTGTTCCGCATAGCCCAGCTCGGCGGCCGGCGTGTCGCGGTGCGCGTCGAGGCCGATGTCGTGCAGCACGCGCCCGGCCGCGAGATCGACCGACGCCGATTCGCGCAGCCGGTTCCACCAGCGCCGCCGTTCGGCGGGCGCATGCAGCGCCGCACAACGCAGGTTGTCGAACACGGACAGCCGCGCGAACGCGCTCGTCTGCTGGAAACTGCGGCCGATGCCGAGCCGGCTCGCGACGACCGGCCCGCGCCCGCGCAGCTCCACGCCATGCAGCACCACGCGCCCGCGCGTGGGCCGCGTCGCACCGGCGATCACGCCGAACAGCGTCGACTTGCCCGCGCCGTTCGGCCCGATCAGCGCATGACGCTCGCCGGCCGCGATGCTCAGCTCGACGCCGTCGAGCACCGTCTGCGCGCCGAAGCGCTGCACGACGCCGTGCAGCGCGATCGCGTTGCCGTTCATCGCACGTCCTCCCGCTTGCCCGCCTGCCCGCCCGGCGCGAAGCGCGCGCGCCAGCCCCACAGCAACGCACCGATGCCGGCCGCCGAACACGCGACGGCCCAGCCGGCCGGCGTATCGGCGTCGATGCGCCAGGCGCCGAACGCGAAGCCTGCGCCGTCGTCCTGCGCGAAGCGCCACGCATAACCGAGCTCCGCCGCGCAGACGATCGCGACGCCCCAGAACACGCACGCGGCGACCGCGCACAGCATGCGCCACCGCTCGGCCGCCGGCGCGCCGCGCCGCGATGCTTGCGCGAGCGCCTGCACGATCCCGGCGATCCCGCGCGGCGCGGCCACGACGATCGCGACGAACAGCACGCCGAGATACAGCGCCCACGCGCGCGACACGCCCGCGACGACGATGCTCAGCAGGGTCAGCACGGCGGCACCGGCCGCCGGCCCGAAGAACGTACCGGTGCCGCCGATCACCGCGGCGATCAGCACGGTCGCCGAACGCGCCATCGACACGCTGTCGGGCGTCGCGATTTCGACGTCGATCAGCGTCAGCGTGCCCGCGACACCCGCGAAGAACGACGCGCAGGTGACCATCGCGAGCCGCACGCGGCGCGGATCGGTGCCGAGCGCGGCGACGCGCGCGGGATTGTCGCGCACCGCGTTCGCGAGCCGCGCGAGCGGCATGCGCGTCAGCGCGTGCATGGCCCACGCCGACGCGATGCACCACGCTGCGATGACCGCATACGCCTGCAGCGGTGCGCCGAAATGCCAGCCGCCCCACGGCGTGCCGCTCGCGCGGTCGATCGGCACGCCGCCGATTCCGCCGAACCACGCGGGCACGCTCCAGGCGGCGGCCGCGACGCATTCGCCGAGCCCGAGCGTGATCATCGCGAACGCGGTGCCGGAACGGCGTGTCGCGAGCAGCCCGGCCGCGAAGCCGAAACCGGCACCGGCCATGCCGCCGACGAGCGGCAACAGCGGCAGCGGGCCGCCGAAGTGGTTGAACCAGTGCGCGGCCGCGAACGCGCCGAGGCCCGCGAACGCCGCGTGGCCGAACGACAGCAGCCCGGTCGTGCCGAGCTGCAGGTTGTACGACAGCGCGAGCACGACCAGCGCGGCCGTCTGCGCGAGATAGCCGAGCACCGCGCCATGCGGCCACAGCCACGCGGGCAGCGCGACGCACGCGGCGAACAGCGCCCCGCGCGCCAGGCCCGCGGCGAGCGTGCGGCTACGCATCGGCGCGCTCGCCGAACAGCCCGCGCGGCCGCGCGACCAGCACCGCGACCAGCAGCAGGTACGGCACCAGCGGCGCGAGCTGCGCGATCGATACTGTGGCCACGCTGTCGGGCAGCGCGATGCCGGCCCATGACGCGAGGTCGCGCAGCGACGTATCGCTCGCGGCCGCGAAGGTCTGCGCGCAACCGACGGCGAGCGACGCCGCGAACGCGCCGCCGAGCGAACCGAGCCCGCCGATCACGACGACCGCGAACACGACCGAACCGACGGTTTCGGCCAGCGCGGGTTCGATCACCGCGAGCGGCGCGCCGATCACGCCGGCCAGCGCGGCCAGCGCGGTGCCTGCACCGAACAGTGCCGTCATCACGCGCGGCACGTCGTAGCCGAGCGCCTCGACGGCCGCCCGGTGCGTGAGTGCCGCGCGCACCACGAGCCCGATGCGCGACGTGCGCAACAACGCGCCGAGCGCGACGAGCATCGCCGCGGACATTCCCATCACGAACAGCCGGTAGCGCGGCAGCGCGAGGCCGAAGACGGTCGCGGGCGCGCCGTCGAACAGCGCCGGCACGGGGGCCGGCAGCGGCGCCAGGCCCCACACGAGTTTCGCGCCCTCGCCGATCAGGTACGCGAGCCCGAAGGTCAGCAGCAGTTCGCTCGTATGGCCGCGCGCCTGGACCCGGCGCAGCAGCGTGCATTCGCAGCCGGCGCCGAGCAGCCCGACCGCGAGCGGCGCGAGGACCAGCGCGGGCCAGAAGCCCGCGCGGGCCGCGATGCTGTAGCCGACATATGCGCCGAGCATGTAGAAGCTCGCATGTGCGAAGTTGAGCACGCCCTGCACGCTGAAGATCAGCGTGAGGCCGGCCGACAGCATGAACAGCAGCAAGCCGTAGCTGAGGCCGTTGAAGGCCTGGAGCGCGAATGCGTGCACCGCGAAGTCAGGCCGCGAGCGGCTCGAGCGCGGCGCGCAGCGCGTCGGGCAGCGGCACCGGGCGGCGCGTGCCGCGATCGACGTACACGTGCACGAAATGCCCCTGTGCGGCGGGCGACGCGTCGCCCTGCGCGAACAGCCCGACCTCGTAGCGCACGCTCGACGTGCCGAGTTTCACGACCCGCAAGCCCGCGTCGACCGACTGCGGAAACACCAGCGGCGCGAAGTAGTTGCACTGCGTCTCGACCACGAGGCCGATCGTCTGCCCGTGCTCGACGTCGAGCACGCCGGCGCGGATCAGGTATTCGTTCACGACCGTGTCGAAGTAGCTGTAGTAGACGACGTTGTTCACGTGCCCGTAGACGTCGTTGTCCATCCAGCGGGTCGTGATCGGCAGGAAGTGGCGATAGGCGTCGCGCGGACGCGGTTGCGGCTTGTCGGACATGGCGATGGCGGTCAGGACGAGGAAAGCGCTGAGGACGAAGTGCGGCGGCCGCATGACACGGCGCACCGGCAAGAAGCCGGGCGCCGCGATCGCTCGCGGCACGGCGGCGGCAACCCGACTGGCCGGCCCGTCACTGGCCCGGCCGGTCGACGAATTCGAAATCGAGGCCGCGCGCACGCATCCAGTCGGCGAGCGCGACACCCGTGCCGGCGCGCCACGGGCGCAGCAGCGGCGGATCGACGAGCTTGTATTCGAGCAGTTCCGGCGACAGCGCGACCGTGCCCGACGCGCGCACGTGGTACGCGATGATCAGTTCGTTCTTGCGGATGAATTCGTAGACGCCGACGAGCGACACGTGCTCGGCCTTCAGGGCCGTTTCCTCGAACACCTCGCGCGCGATGCCGTCCTCGGGCGTCTCGCCGTTCTCGAGGAAGCCGGTGATCAGCGCGAACATGCCTTCGGGCCAGGCCGCGTTGCGCGCGAGCAGGATCTTGCCGTCGAGCTCGACGATCGCGGCCACCACCGGCAGCGGGTTGTTCCAGTGCACGTAGCCGCATGCGTCGTCGGGACAGGCCTGGCGGACGCGGCCGCCTTCATGGTCGGGATCGGCGCGCTCGGTGAGCGGGCTCGCGCAGCGCGGGCAGAAGCGGTAGTCGGCGGTGGTCATCGATGGGGATCTGGCGGGCGCCGGACGGCCGCCAGCCGGCTGCCCGCGCACCCGCTCGGCGCGGGAAAGGCTTCATTCTAGCGAGTTTGCCTGTGCCGCAGACGATCCGGCCCCGCCGACATCAGGGTTGCAAGCGCCCTCGTGCGGCGGTCGCCGCGAAGCCGGCGGCGCCCAGCAGCAGCGCGGCCACCGCGACCCACAGCGCGGGAGAAAACGACCCGAAGCGCGCAACCAGCGGCGCCGCGACGAGCGGCCCCAGGATCTGCCCGACCCCGTACGACGCGGTCGCATAACCCATCAGCCCGGCCGCGCGTTCTCCGTGGAGCCGCCGCGCCTCGCGCATCGCGAACAGCGTGATCGCGGTGAACGGCAGGCCGAGCAGCGCGCTGCCGACCGAGAAGCCGGCCGCGTTCGGCCACACGATCCCCGCCGCGATCCCGAGCGCCTGAGTCGCGCAGCCGGCGGCGAGCAGCAGCCGGTTGTCCCAGTGGCCGGGCAATCGCGAAGCGGCGATCGCGCCGACGATCAGCGCCGCGCCGAACATCGGCCAGAACAGGTCGGGCCACGGCGAGCCGGCCGGCAGCGCGGCGCGCGCGATCACCGGCAGGAACGTCGCGGTGATGATGTAGCCGAAGCCCGGCATCCCGTACAGCACGACGAGCCACGCGGCGTCGGCCCGACGGCGCCGCGCGTCGTCCGGTGCCGCGACCGTCGCCGCATGCCGGGCAGGCTCGGCCGTCGGCACGGCTGCCGACACCGGCGCACTGCCGAACGTGCGCCAGATCGCGATCGACAGCACGGCCGACAGCGCCGCGAAACCGAGCCAGCCGGGCGCCGCGCGCTGGCCGGCCAGCGCGCTGCCGATCAGCCCCGTCACCACGATGCCCACGCCGGGCCCCGCGTAGATCACCCCGCTCCACTCGGGCGCGTGCAGTTCGGCCAGCCGCCGCAGCCCCCATTGCGACACGAACACGAACGTCCACGCGCTGACGACGCCCG
Organism: Burkholderia sp. 572; assembly: GCF_040545135.1. Taxonomy (NCBI): domain Bacteria; kingdom Pseudomonadati; phylum Pseudomonadota; class Betaproteobacteria; order Burkholderiales; family Burkholderiaceae; genus Burkholderia; species Burkholderia sp. 572. The sequence goes on from NZ_JBEPLH010000004.1 coordinate 461,628, forward strand.
CGACGAAGCGCACCACGAGCCACGCCGGCAACAGGTGGCCGACGCCCATCGCGGCGGTCAGCAGCACGGTGGCGGCAAGCCCGATGCGCACCATCCGTGCGGGCGCGGCGCGCACCGCCGCGCAGCTGACCGCACCGACGAAATAGCCCGCGTAGTTCGCCGACGCGAGCCAACTGCCGGCCTTCAGACTGATCGAGCCGTCGGCGAGCATCAGCGGCAACAGCGGCGTGAACGCGAAGCGGCCGACGCCGAGCGCGACCGCGAGCCCGATCATGCAGGCGAGCGCGGCCGCGCGGGCGCGGCGGTCGGCGTCGGCATCATCGGGCAGGTGTACGCCGGCGGCGGCGCTCGGGGCATCGGAACGGGACATGGCGGCATGGGCCGCGCGCGGAACGCGCCGGCCGGATCGGAAATCGGAACGTTTCCATCGTAGCTTGACCAAACGTTCTCGAAAAATGAATAATTGAGAATCCATTCATCGCTCGGAGAGAATCATGGATCTGGCGGCGCTGGCGATATTCCGGGCCGTGGTGCGCGAGAACGGCGTGACGCGCGCGGCGGCCAAGCTCAATCGCGTGCAGTCGAACGTCACGACGCGCATCAAGCAGCTCGAGGAGGAACTCGGCGCGGCGCTGTTCGTGCGCGACGGCCGCCGGCTCGTGCTGACGCCGGCCGGGCACACGCTGCTGCCGTATGCGGAGCGCCTGCTCGCGCTCGCCGACGAGGCGCGCGACGCGGTGCGCGAGGACACGCCGCGCGGGCGGCTGCGGCTCGGCACGATGGAGAGCACGGCCGCGAGCCGGCTGCCGACCGTGCTCGCGCGCTATCACCACGCGTGGCCCGACGTGTCGCTCGAACTGGTGACGGGCACGACGGGCTGGCTGATCGAGCGCGTGCGCGACTTCGAGATCGACGCCGCGCTGTTCGCGCGCCCGCCGGCACCCGACACGCTGCCCGACACATTCGAGACCGTGCCGGTCTTCCGCGAGGATCTGGTGCTGCTCACGCCGCGCGGCCATCCGCCGGTGCGCACGCCGCGCGACGTGATCCTGCCGACGCTGATCGCATTCGAGCGCGGCTGCACGTATCGCAAGTACGTCGAACAGTGGTACGCGGCGCACGGCGTCAAGCCGGCGCGCGTGCTCGAACTCGGCTCGTATCACGCGATCGTCGCGTGTGTCGCGGCAGGTGCCGGCGTCGCGGTCGCGCCGCGCTCGGTGCTCGACCTGCAGCCCGAGACCGGCAACATCGCCGCGCACGTGATCCCCGAGCTGGAGGGCATCGACACGCTGCTCGCGTGGCGGCAGGGTTATGCGTCGGCGGCGTTGGCCGCGTTGCGCGATGCGCTCACCGAAGCCGCACGGCAGCCGGATGGCGCGGCGAAGCCGCCGGTGGCCGTGCCGGTCTGAACCGCCGGCCCCCGCTTCCGCCGCGCACAAAAAAACGGCCCGACCGGTATCAACCGGTCGGGCCGTTTTTCATGTCGAGAGACGCCGCCTTCAACGAGACGGCATCGCATCGGTCGTGGCGATCAGAGCCGCTCTTCGACCCAGCCCTTCACGCCCGCCAGCGCGCCGGGCAGGTTCGCCGGCTCGGTGCCGCCTGCCTGCGCCATGTCCGGGCGGCCACCGCCCTTGCCGCCGACCTGCTGCGCGACGAAGTTCACGAGCTCGCCGGCCTTGACCTTCTTGCTCGCATCCGGCGTGACGCCGGCGATCAGGCTGACCTTGCCGCCTTCGACGGCCGCCAGCACGATCGCCGCGCTCTTCAGCTTGTCCTTCAGCTTGTCGACCGTTTCGCGCAGCGTCTTCGCGTCCGCGCCGTCGAGCGTCGCCGCCAGCACGTACACGCCGCCGATTTCGACGGCCTGCTGCGCGAGCTCGTCGCCCTGGCTCGACGCGAGCTTCGACTTCAGCGCGCCCAGCTCCTTCTCGAGCGACTTCACCTGGTCCTGCACCTGCGCGATACGCTGCGTGAGTTCCGACGGCTGCGCCTTCAGCGCCGCTGCCGCTTCGTTCACACGCGCGTCGAGCTCCTGCACGTAGCGCAGCGCGTTGTCGCCGGTGATCGCCTCGACGCGGCGAATGCCGGCCGCGACGCCGCCTTCGACGACGATCTTGAAGAAGCCGATGTCGCCGCTGCGGCTCACGTGCGTGCCGCCGCACAGTTCGCGCGAGAAGCCGAGGTCGAGCACGCGCACTTCGTCGCCGTACTTCTCGCCGAACAGCGCCATCGCGCCGCCCTTCACGGCTTCGTCGTACGGCATCACGCGCACGATGCCCGGCGCGTTGGCCAGGATTTCGTTGTTGACGATCTGCTCGACGCGACGGATTTCGTCGTCGGTCATCGGCGCGTTGTGCGCGAAGTCGAAACGGGTCTTTTCCGCGTCGACCAGCGAACCCTTCTGCTGCACGTGCGCGCCGAGCACTTCGCGCAGCGCCTTGTGCATCAGGTGGGTGGCCGAGTGGTTGCGCTGCGTGCGTGCACGACGGTGCGCGTCGATCTCCGCGCGCAGCACGTCGCCGACCTTCAGCGTGCCCTGCTCCAGCGTGCCGTGGTGGCCGATCACGTCGGCCTGCACCTTCAGCGTATCGGCCACCGCGAAGCGCGTCGCGGCGTTCGCGAGCACGCCCTGGTCGCCGACCTGGCCGCCCGATTCCGCATAGAACGGCGTGTGGTCGAGCACGACGACCGCGTCCTGGCCGGTCTTCACTTCGTTGACCGACGAACCGTCGACGTACAGCGCGACGACCTTCGCGTCGTCGAACGCGATTTCCTCGTACCCGTGGAACGTGGTCTTCGCGCCCGTGTATTCGAGGCCCTGCGTGGCCTTGAACTTGCCGGCCGCGCGCGCCTGCTCGCGCTGGCGCGCCATCGCGTCGTCGAATGCCGGCTCGTCGACCGTCATCCCGCGCTCGCGGCACACGTCGGCCGTGAGGTCGAGCGGGAAGCCGTAGGTGTCGTGCAGCTTGAATGCGAGCTCGCCGTCGAGCACCTTGCCGCCCTTTGCCTCGACGTCGGCCAGCGCGGCCTCGAGGATCGACATGCCGTGCTCGATCGTCTCGAAGAAGCGCTCTTCTTCCTGGCGCAGCACGTCGGTCACGCGCTGCTCGGCTTCCTTCAGCTCCGGATACGCGACGCCCATCTCGGCGACGAGGTCGGCCACCAGCTTGTGGAAGAACGCGCCCTTGCGGCCGAGCTTGTAGCCGTGGCGGATCGCGCGGCGCACGATCCGGCGCAGCACGTAGCCGCGGCCTTCGTTGCCGGGGATCACGCCGTCGACGATCAGGAACGAGCATGCGCGGATGTGATCGGCGATCACCTTCAGCGAGTTGTTCGTGAGGTCGCTGATCTCGGTCACGCGCGCGGCGGCCTTGATCAGGTTCTGGAACAGGTCGATCTCGTAGTTGCTGTGCACGTGCTGCAGCACCGCGGCGAGACGCTCGAGGCCCATGCCGGTGTCGACCGACTGCTTCGGCAGGCGCGTCATGTTGCCCTGCGCGTCGCGGTTGAACTGCATGAACACGAGGTTCCAGATCTCGATGTAGCGGTCGCCGTCTTCTTCAGGCGACCCCGGCGGGCCACCCCACACGTCCGGGCCGTGGTCGTAGAAGATTTCGGTACACGGGCCGCACGGGCCGGTGTCGCCCATCGTCCAGAAGTTGTCCGACGCGTAGCGCGCGCCCTTGTTGTCGCCGATGCGGATGATGCGCTCGGTCGGCACGCCGACTTCCTTCGCCCAGATGTCGTAGGCTTCGTCGTCTTCCTGGTACACGGTGACCCACAGCTTGTCCTTCGGCAGCTGGTAGACCGTGGTCAGCAGTTCCCACGCGAACTTGATCGCGTCGTGCTTGAAGTAGTCGCCGAACGAGAAGTTGCCGAGCATCTCGAAGAACGTGTGGTGGCGCGCCGTGTAGCCGACGTTCTCGAGGTCGTTGTGCTTGCCGCCCGCGCGCACGCTGCGCTGCGCCGTCGTGGCGCGCGAGTACGGACGCGGGTCCGTGCCGAGGAACACGTCCTTGAACTGGACCATGCCCGAGTTCGTGAACATCAGCGTGGGGTCGTTACCGGGCACGAGGCTCGACGAGCGGACGATCGTGTGGCCCTTCGATTCGAAGAATTTGAGAAATTTCTCGCGGATTTCGGCAGCTTTCATGGCGTGCGGGGACAGTCTGGCAAAGACGGCTTCAAACGCCGGCGCCCTTGGGCGGCGCGCGGCGGCATGGATTCGGAAACGGTCGATTATACGGGATCGGGGCCGGCTTCCGGGCAAAGCGCCGGCAAAGCGGCTCGGCCATCCGGACGGCCCGGCTGGGCCACCCGGATGGCCGATTCGCCTTAAGATGCTCGGCATGCCAATTCGCCTTGCCCGCCAAGGCCAGCCATGAAAGGAGACGATTCGACGATGGGTGCCCTGAGCCATATCCGCGTGCTGGACCTCACCCGCGTGCTCGCGGGCCCGTGGTGCGCGCAGACGCTTGCCGATTTCGGCGCGGACGTGATCAAGGTCGAGCGCCCGGGCGCCGGCGACGACACGCGCCACTGGGGGCCGCCGTACCTGAAGGACGCGGACGGCGCGGATACCGCCGAGGCCGCGTACTACCTGGCGGCGAACCGCAACAAGCGCTCGGTGACGGTCGACATCGCCACACCCGAGGGCCAGCAGATCGTGCGCGAACTCGCCGCGCAAAGCGACGTCGTGCTCGAGAACTACAAGGTCGGCCAGTTGAAGAAATACGGGCTCGATTACGAATCGCTGCGCGCGGTGAAGCCCGACCTCGTCTACTGCTCGGTCACCGGCTTCGGCCAGACGGGCCCGTACGCGCATCGTGCCGGCTACGACTTCATCGTCCAGGGGATCGGCGGCTTCATGAGCATCACCGGCGAGCGCGACGGCGAGCCGGGCGGCGGCCCGCAGAAGGCCGGCGTCGCGATCGCCGACCTCGCGACCGGCCTCTACTCGACGATCGCGGTGCTCGCCGCCCTCACCCACCGCGACCGGACGGGCGAAGGCCAGTACATCGACATGGCGCTGCTCGACGTGCAGGTCGCGCTGCTCGCGAACATGAACACCAACTTCCTCGCGAGCGGCAAGCCGCCGGTGCGCTGGGGCAACGCGCATCCGAACATCGTCCCGTACCAGACGTTCCAGACGAGCGACGGGTGGATCATCGTCGCGGTCGGCAACGACGGGCAGTTCCGCAAGTTCGTCGAGGCGGGCGGCCGGCCCGAGCTGGCCGACGACGAGCGCTTCGCGACGAATCCGTCGCGCGTGCGCCACCGCGACACGCTGGTGCCGATCCTCGCGGACATGGTGAAGGCGCGCGGCAAGGCCGACTGGATCGACGCGCTCGAAGCGGCCGGCGTGCCGTGCGGGCCGATCAACGATCTCGACGAGGTGTTCGACAACGAGCAGGTCGTCGCGCGCGGGATGCAGGTGTCGCTGCCGCATCCGAGCGGCGCGGACGCGAAGCTCGTGCGCAACCCGATCCGGATGAGCGTGACGCCGCCCGACGCGCGTACCGCCCCGCCGCTGCTCGGCGCACAGACCGACGACGTGCTGCGCGACATGCTCGGCTACGACGACGCGAAGATCGCCCGGCTGCGCGCGAAACAGGCGATCTGAGAGGCGATCCGGGCACGGCGCCCGGCGCGGGCGCCGGCGGGCAGGCGGCGGCCGCAGCCGCCCCGCCGCACGCAGTCAGCCGCGGCGGGCGAGCGCGTCGAGCCAGCCGCGCGCCTCGGGCCAGTCGCCGAGCCCGCTGTCCGCATTGATGTGGCCACGCGGGCCGATATCGTGGAAAGCGCTGCCCCATGCGTTCGCGCAACCGCGCGCGAACGCGGGCGAGCCGTACGGATCGTCGCTGCTGGCGACGACGCAGGTCGGAAACGGCAGCCGTTCGAGCGGCACGGGCCCGAAGCCGTGAGCATCGGCCGGAAACGCGGGGCCGCCCGGGTCGGGCAGCGCGACGAGCAGCGCGCCGCGCACCTTCGCGAGCGCGGCCGGGCGCGCATAGCGGGTCGCCCACCACGCGGTGGTGAGCGTGCCGAGACTGTGGCCGGCGATCAGCACCTGCCCGTGCGCGGCTTCGACCGCGCGATCGAGCGCGAGACACCAGCCGTTGCGGAACGCACGGTCCCAGTCGGGCATCGCGACGCGCGAGAAACGTGCATCGGCACGCTCCCAGCGGCTCTGCCAGTGAAGCGGGCCCGAATTGGCGTAACCCGGCAGGACGAGAACGGGAAATGAGCTCATGGAAGGTGCGTCGACGGGTGAAATCGTTATATGGCGTCGACGCAGTGTCGCACACCCGTTCCTCCCTGATGCTGCCTGTCTGAAACCGGAAGGATGTGCAAGGGGCCGGGACGCGTGCGGGACGGCGTCGCGACCGGACGACGAGCCGCGTTGCACGCGGCTCGCGTCATGTCATCGATCAGCGCACGTTCGCGCCGACGATACCGCCCGCCGCGGCGCCGGCGACCGTGCCGAGCGGGCCGCCCGTCACCAGGTAACCGAGCGCGCCGCCCGCGGCCGCGCCGATGCCGGCATTGCGCTGCGTATGCGTCATGGCGCACGCGCCGAGTTGCGACAGGGCCGCGACGATCACGGCGGTACGAACGATAAACGTGGTCTTCTTCATCATGATTGTTGGTGTCCTCTCGCCGCGCGGTTATGCGAACGGCGGTATCGAATCGGTGAAGCCATCATAGGCAACGCCAAACGGCCCGGGCAATCCGATTTACGTCGTGTTACAGCCGACACAATATCGAGATAATCCGTCGAAACCCGCGCCTGCCGCGCCGCCTGCCGCGCGGGACGGACCCCGGTCAGGTAGAATCACGGGATTAAACCGGCGCGACGCGCCGACACAACCTGACGCCATCCGCATGAGCACCGAACGCAACGACGCCCCCGCGGCTTCCAATTTCATCCGCAACATCATCGACGACGACAACCGCACCGGCAAATGGGGCGGCCGCGTCGAAACACGCTTCCCGCCCGAGCCGAACGGCTACCTGCACATCGGCCATGCCAAGAGCATCTGCCTGAACTTCAGCGTCGCACGCGACTACGGCGGCGTGTGCCACCTGCGCTTCGACGATACGAACCCGGAAAAGGAAAGCGTCGAGTACGTCGACTCGATCGTCGACGCGGTGCGCTGGCTCGGCTTCGACTGGCGCAAGGACGCGGTCGATCACCAGTACTTCGCGAGCGACTACTACGACAAGCTGTACGAATTCGCCGAGCTGCTGATCCAGCGCGGCAAGGCGTACGTCGACAGCCAGAGCGCGGAAGAAATGCGCGCGAACCGCGGCTCGCTGACCGAAGGCGGCAAGCCGTCGCCGTTCCGCGACCGCACGCCGGAAGAAAACCTCGACCTGTTCCGCCGCATGAAGGCCGGCGAGTTCAAGGAAGGCGAGCACGTGCTGCGCGCGAAGATCGACATGGCTTCGCCGAACATGAACATGCGCGACCCGGTGATCTACCGGATCCGCTACGCGCACCACTACCGCACCGGCGACGCATGGTGCGTGTACCCGATGTACGACTACACGCACTGCATCTCGGATGCGCTCGAAGGCATCACGCATTCGCTGTGCACGCTCGAATTCGAGGATCACCGCCCGCTGTACGACTGGGTGCTGAACGAACTCGCGGAAGCCGGCATGTTCACGCGCCCGCTGCCGCAACAGATCGAATTCTCGCGGCTGAACCTCACGTACGCGATCACCAGCAAGCGCAAGCTGCTGCAGCTCGTCACCGAAGGCCACGTCGACGGCTGGGACGACCCGCGGATGCCGACGATCGTCGGCGTGCGCCGCCGCGGCTTCACGCCGGAGAGCATCCACCTGTTCTGCGAGCGGATCGGTGTGACGAAGATCGATTCGTGGATCGACATGAGCATCTTCGAAGGCGCGCTGCGCGACGACCTCGACGACAAGGCAGCGCGCACGGTCGCCGTGCTCGATCCGCTGAAGCTCGTGATCGACAACTACCCGGAAGACCTCGAGGAAGCGTGCACGGCGCCCGTGCATCCGCACCATCCGGATCGCGGCGTGCGCACGTTCCCGATCTCGCGCGAGCTGTGGATCGAGCGCGAGGATTTCGTCGAAAACCCGCCGAAGGGCTATTTCCGCCTGTTCCCGGGCAACAAGGTGCGCCTGCGCTACGGCTACGTGATCGAGTGCACGGGCTTCGACAAGGACGCCGACGGCAACGTGACGGCCGTGCACTGCAACTACTTCCCGGACAGCAAGTCGGGCACCGAAGGCGCGAACAACTACAAGGTCAAGGGCAACATCCACTGGGTCAGCGCGAAGCATGCGCAGCCGGCCGAAGTGCGGATCTACGACCGCCTGTTCAAGGAGCCGCATCCGGACGCGGGCGGCGCGAACTTCCTCGAGGCGCTGAATCCGGATTCGAAGAAGATCGTCCAGGCGTACGTCGAGCCGGGCAACAGCGACATCGCACCGGAAACGCGCGTGCAGTTCGAGCGTCACGGCTACTTCGTGGCCGATCGTGTCGATTCGAAGCCGGGCAAGCCTGTGTTCAACCGGATCGTCGGGCTGCGCGACAGCTGGGGCAAGCCGGCCTGACGGATCGGACAGGCGCGGCGCCGGTCGCCCGCGCCTGAGCCGTTCGTCATGCTCGGACAACGGCTGCGCCGATGCGCAGCCCGACCGGCCGCTCGCCGGGGCAGCCGGCCCCGAATTCCACGCCAGGAACCGTCGTCATGCCCTATTCGCTGCAGGCCATCGTCGCCAGATCCGGCGCATTTGCGTCCGCGCCGCTGCCGCGGGGGCTGCGCGTCGTCCGCCTGCGCGGCGACATCGACATGATCCCGCTCGACACCGCGTTCCGGAACGCTCACGACATCCCGTTCTGCCCGTTGACCGACGGGGACGACACGGTGCTGCCGCCGGCACTTCTGTCGCTGTGTGAACAGTTGAGTGCTCAGGCTGCACTGGCCTATGTCGAAGCCGAATTCTTCGGCGGCAGCGGCACCCAGGCGCATGCGCGCTTCGCGGATGGCCGCGCGAGCGGCCCGCTCGTCGTGTCGGACCATGCGATCAACGAAGCGCTTCGCGATCTCGGCGTCGCCAGAGGCGACGCGTTCGACGAATTCGAAGCGATCGGCCTCGACCAGCATCGCGACACCGATCGATGGCTGACCTGACTCGCCGGCGGTGAATCGGACGAACCATGAAAAAAACCGGCTTGCGCCGGTTTTTTTATTGCATGCCGGGGTTACGCGCCCGTCAACCGCCGATGCAGATCCACCAGCGACAGCTTCGTGCGAAACAGCCGCGCGAGGCTGCGGCTCGCATACGCGTCGATGTCGGCCGGCACGGTCCAGCGATACGCATCCATCTCGGGAATCATCGAGCCGTCGCGGCGGCTCGGAAACAGCGACGTGCACGTGCACTGCGCGGGATCGATCTCGCCTTCGGCCACCTGCACCGCGAACAGGTGCAGATCCTTGTCGTGCCGGTACGCAAAGCGGCCGAGATCGAGCAACCGGGCCGGCGCCAGCGCGATGCCGGTTTCCTCGAGCAGTTCGCGCAGCGCGGCGTCGGCAGGCGATTCGCCCGGCTCGCCCTGCCCCTTCGGGATGTCCCAGTGCGTGGTGTCCGTCGCGTGCGCGAGGAACACGCGGCCGGCCGCATCGAGGATCACGACGCCGCACGACACCGTGCGCGGCGCGTCGCCCCGCTTCATCACGCGCGTGCTCAGCGCTTCTGCAACTGCCACTTGCCCGCGTCGGTCTTGCAGTAGACGGGCTTGAGCGTCATCGTCTGGCCCTTCGCGGTGATTTCGGTGGCGATTTGGCGGCAGGTCTTGCCGTCCGTCTCGGTCGTGGTCGGCGTGAGCTTCGCATCGATCTGCGTGCCGCGGCCGCTGCTCTGCCACGCCGTGGTCTCGCCGTCCTTGCCTTCGTCGCGCACCTGCGCGGCGGCCTTCGCGAGCGACGCGCGGTCGGCCTTGCTGAAGTAGCTGAGCGGCGTGTCGTTCAGGAAATTCAGGTTGTTCTGCGCATGGGCGGGCAGCATCGCGGCTGCGCACGCGGCGCCGGCCAGCACGCGCGTGACGACGGAAAGGGATGCACGCATCGACATGTTGTTCTCCTTGGATGTTCGATCGAACGGCGCACCGCGCATGCCGGCGAACTGGCACGCACACTGCGCCTGTCAGCGAGCGAGGATAGCATGCGTGCCGTCCGCACCGCCTTCTAGTGGCCGCCCGGCGCGGCCGCTTGCTGATATCCGTCAGTCAACGTGCCGAGGAAGGCGATCACGTCCCTGATCTCGGCCGCGTTCAGCGCCGGCTGCTCGCCGCGCTTGCGGTCGAACGGCGCCTCGCGGTTGATGTTCGGCCAGTAGCGTTTCGGCAGGTCGTCGTAGATCTGCACCTTGCCGTGCACGACCGGATAGAACTTCTCCGGATGAATGTCGCGCTCGACGTAGAAGCGCATCACGTCCTCGAGCGTGTGATAGACGCCGTTGTGGAAGAACGTCTTGCGCAGCGCGACGTTGCGCAGCGACGGCGTGCGGAACAACCCGCAGAATTCGTCGCGGCCCTTCAGGTCGGTACGCTCGGGGCCGCACGCGCCGAGGTCGTGGAAACGCGGGTCGCGATTGACGGGCAGCGCGCGATTGCGCGGCACCGCGATCGCGATCAGCCCGAAATCGCTGAACTGCGGCGGCGTGCCGTCGAGTGCGCGCTGGCTGATGTGGCAGCTCGCGCAGTTGCCCTTCTTCTCGTCGTTGAACAGCTGCAGGCCGCGCATTTCGGCCGGCGTGAGCTGCGCATGGCCCGCGAGATACGCGTCGTACTTGCTCGTGTACGGCGAGAACAGCTCGGGCGTCTGCTCGAACGTCTCGAGCGCGCGCAGCACGGCCTTGAACGTGGCCGCGTCGTCGTCGAGCACCTTCACGCCGAACACCGCGCGGAACTCCTCCGCGTACGGCGCGGCCTTCACGGCCTGCGCGACCTTCGCCGGCGAGCTGTTCATCTCGAACGGCGACGTGAGCGGAATGCGCGCCTGCTCGGCGCCCGTGTCGACGCGGCCGTCCCACGTGAGGCCGCCCGTCGGGCCCGCATCGACGCTCTCGTCGCCTTCGTCGTCGGAATCGTGGAAGTGCTCGGTGAACTGCGGCACGCCCTGCAGGTACTTGAGCGACGGCACCGCACGAAAGCCCGGATGCTTCATGTCGTCGCCGCCGAACTGCACGTCCAGCGCATTGGGCGGCCCGAATGCGTGATCGGGGCTGTGGCACGACGCGCACGCGAGCTTGCCGGAACCTGACAGCGTAGGGTCGAAGAAAAGTTGCTTGCCGAGCGCCGTCATCCGGCGCACGCCTTCGTAAACTTGTGCCCGTGTCTGCGGCTGGTTCGTCGCGACCACGGCGCCGCTCGCGGCAACCGTTGCGGACGCAACGGGGTGCGCGCCGCCCGGCGCGCTCGCGGCCTGTGCGGACGGCGCACCGGCACCGGGCTGTCCGTCACAGCCGGCAACGGTGACGAGCGTGGCGGCCAGCGCGAATGCGCCGGCGAGATGCAGCCACGAACGCGCGAACGCGCCGGCTGTCGGTTGGCGAGGCTTCATCGATTCGTCGGAAAGTAGGTTCAGGAGCGGCCGGAGTTTATGTCAGCCGCATGACCGTTGCATGACGACTCGTCGACAGCCAATCGAAAGGACGCCTACACCCGCCTGTCAAATCGCACCCTCAAAATGCGTGCAGCCGGACATGCCACGGTCACCTCGCGAACCGGCGGTACACGAATGCGCCGGTTCCCCACGCGACAAGAGAGAGATAGAGAGTACAACGGATGAAAAACCACGCCTGGATTCGCTTTACACCGATCGCCGTTGCCGCGGCTGCCGCCCTCACCGCCTGCGGCGGCGACGACGTGCAGCAGCAAGGCCTGTCGACGGTCAAGAACGTCGTCGTGATCTACGCGGAAAACCGCAGCTTCGACAACCTGTACGGCAACTTCCCCGGCGCGAACGGCCTGCAGAACGTGACCGCGGCCAGCGCGCAGCAGAAGGACCGCAACGGCCAGCCGCTCGCGACGCTGCCGAAGGCCTGGGGCGGCCTGACCGCGAAGGGCGTGACGCCGGCCGTGACCGAGGCGATGACGGCGAACCTGCCGAACGCGCCGTTCGCGATCGACGACCCGAACGGCTTCAATACGCCGATGAGCGTGACGACGCGCGACCTGTATCACCGCTTCTACGAGAACCAGATGCAGATCAACGGCGGCAAGAACGACATGTTCGCCGCATGGGCCGACTCGGGCGGCCTCGTGATGGGCCACTACACGCCCGACGCGACGAAGCTGCCGCTGTGGAAGATCGCGCAGCAGTTCACGCTGGCCGACAATTTCTTCATGGGCGCGTTCGGCGGCTCGTTCCTGAACCACCAGTACCTGATCTGCGCGTGCGCGCCGTTCTACGCGAACGCGGACAAGAGCCCGGCCGCCGGTTCGATCTCGGCCGTCGCCGCCGACGGCAAGTCGCTGCAGCTCGCGAGCAACTCGCCCGCTTCCGCGCTCGACGGCGCGCCGAAGTTCGTGAACTCGGGCAACCTGACGCCGGACTTCTACGCGATCAACACGATGCAGCCGCCGTACCAGCCGAGCGGCAACAAGGCGGCGTCGGGCGGCGATCCGAACCTCGCCGACCCGTCGGCCGCGACGACACTGCCGCCGCAGTCGCAACAGAACATCGGCGACCTGCTGACCAACGCGGGCGTGTCGTGGGCGTGGTACGGCGGTGCGTGGAACCAGGCACTGCAGGCCGCGCAAAGCGGCACGGCGAACGTGATCTACGGCCCGAACATGACGGCGCCGAACTTCCAGCCGCACCACCAGCCGTTCAACTACTACGCGAACCAGGCGCCGGGCAGCACGAGCCGCGCGCAGCACTTGCTCGACGGCGGCACCGACGGCAGCGAGTTCATCAAGGCGATCGACGCGGGCACGCTGCCGCAGGTCGCGTTCTACAAGCCGCAGGGCAACCTGAACGAGCACCCCGGTTACACGGACGTCGCGAGCGGCGACCAGCACATCGCGAACGTGCTCGCGCACCTGCAGGCGAGCCCGCAGTGGAAGAACATGGTCGTGGTCGTCACGTACGACGAAAACGGCGGCTTCTGGGATCACGTGTCGCCGCCGAAGGGCGACCGCTGGGGCCCGGGCACGCGCATTCCGGCGCTGATCGTGTCGCCGTTCTCGAAGAAGGGTTTCGTCGACCACACGCAGTACGACACCGCGTCGATCCTGCGCTTCATCACGCGCCGCTTCTCGCTGCCGCGCCTCGCCGGCCTGCAACAGCGCGACGACGCGCTGAAGGCCAACGGCGGGCAGCCGATGGGCGACCTGACGAACGCGCTGCAACTGTCGCCGAACCTGTAACGGCATCGCGACAGGCGGGCCGGTGTCATCGCCGGCCCGAGCGCACGAAGGGCGGCCTCCCGGCCGCCCTTTTTTCATCGGTGCGCACGCGTCACCAGCCGTACTTCAGCTCGACCCCGACATAGTCGGCGTTGTGCCCGCCTGCCTCGCGGATCGCATCGCCGACCTGGAAATGCACGGCCTCGACCGCACCGATCAGGTTCGCGGCGATCGTCCAGTCGGCACGCAGCTGCACGTACATCCCCGTCCACGACCCGCCCTTGCCTGCCGTGCCCGGCACCACCGCATTGCCCTGCTGGTAGACCGCATCGCCGGTCGTCTCGCGCCACTGGAAACCGAGCGCACCGAGCAGCGACAGGTTCGGCGACGGCTTCAGCGTCACCGACGGCTTCACGTGGATCAGGTTCGAATACCCGGTGAAGCCGGCGAGCGTGAAGTAATAGCCGTTCGGAAACAGCGGATTGAAGGTCTCGACCCGGCCGTCGTGCGGATGCCGGTCGCCCGACGCCGCATCGACCTGCAGCGCGATGCGCGGCGACCACGGCGCGTCGAGCCGGTAGCCGGCGATCGAGCCGACCGCCCACGCGCGGATCGTGCTGCTGCCGACCGTGCCCGTCTGCAGCATCGTTTCGAGATCCCAGTCGAAGCGGCCGTGCGTGCCGGTGTAACGCAGGTCCCACACGTCACGGCGCTCCGCGCCGCTCGCATCGAGAAAGCGCGCGCTGCTGCGGTTATAGCGCGACCAGTAGCCCGACAGGTCGCCGGGCCCGACCGACTGCCGCTCGAAGCGCACGCCGCTGAACGTGAGGTCGCGGTTCGACACGTCGTCGAACGCGGACACGGTGCGGTTCTGCACCGGCTGCGTCGCATACGCGATGAAGCGCCACTTCCGGTACTCGTAGTCGGCCCACACCGCATCGAACGCCAGCCGCACGTTCGGGCCGTCGCGCGCGGCGATGAAGCGCTGCAGGTCGAACGCCATCTCCTGCCGGCCGACGCGGAACTTGAACGTCCCGCCGCCGAGCGCGCCCGTGTAGGTCGCGAACGCCTGCTCGAGATCGAGCGGGTTCCTGTCGACCGGCGAGATCGTGTTCTTGCCGAATGCGCGGTCGTCCTGCAGCTGCACGAAGAACTGCCAGTGCTGGCCGAGATGCGCGTCGGCATGCACCTCGACACGCTGGATCAGGTACGTATCCGATTGCGCGGAGCCGATGCCGAACAGCGGCGCGTCGTTGGTCTCGAGGCGCTCGCGCAGGTTCACGCCGAGCGACAGATAGGAAGCCGGATCGTTACCGAGCGGGATATATTTCAAGCCGTCGAGCGGTGCGCGCGGCACGCACGGATTCGCGAGCACCGACCAGTCCTCCTGCCAGCGGTTGAACAGCACGGTCGGCCGCTTGGCCGTGCAGGTCGCGGCGGGTGCGCCATCGGCGGCGGCCGGTGCGGTCTCCGCATCCGCTCGAGCCGCATCGGTACCCGCGAGCAGCAGCCCCGCGACGAGCGACGCGCGGGCAAGCCGGTCGAGGCGAGCGGCTCGCGGCGTCGCCCGAAGCTGCCCGCCCGCCGCAGCCGTTCGGTCACGCTCGCGTGCATCCGCGCGGCCCGCTCGCCGGTCGCGGCCGCCGCGCAGCCCGCCGCGCCGCCCGATCACGCATGCTCCCGCGCGGCGGTGCCGGCGGACATCCCCGCGCAGGCCGCCAGTCCCGCGAGCGCGACGGCCGGAGCCAGCAGCGCCCAGAACCCGAGATAGCGAAAGCCCAGCGCACCGGCCATCGCGCCGAGCGCGAACGCGACGATCGCCGGCCACATCTTCGCGAAGCGCGCGCGTGCCGCCGTGCGCA
This sequence comes from Burkholderia sp. 572, assembly GCF_040545135.1. Classification (NCBI taxonomy): domain Bacteria; kingdom Pseudomonadati; phylum Pseudomonadota; class Betaproteobacteria; order Burkholderiales; family Burkholderiaceae; genus Burkholderia; species Burkholderia sp. 572. The sequence continues at coordinate 476,889 of NZ_JBEPLH010000004.1, forward strand.
CGCTGTCGGGCGTGCCGGCGGACAGCAGGTCGACGACGTCGAGAATCGCCTGCGTGACGTTGCCGGTCATCACCGTGTTCGGCACGCCGGCGCGCGCGATCACGCGCGGATGCGCGTTCTGGATGCCCATCGCGAACGTGCCGACGATGCCGGCCAGCAGCACCGGCAAGCTGTCGGATTGCGTGACGGGCGACGCCCACACGCCAGCCGCGCAGAAGCCGAGCAGCAGCACGGCCTGGACCGCATGCAGCGCCCGCGTGCCCTGCCACGCGGGCCGCCCGGAAAACGCGCGCGCGATCAGGCTGCTCGCGACGACACCGCACACGAACGCGGGGAACACGCTCAGCTTCAGCAGGATGCCCTGGCCGAACCCCGCGGCCCCCGCGCCGATCAGCACGAAGTTGCCGGTCACGTGCGCGGTGAACAGCCCGAACAGCGCGACGAAGCTCAGCGTGTCGACGAAGCCGGCCACCGCGGCAAGAATCGTGTCCTCGTGCTTCATCGCGCTGCACCCGCGTGGATCTCGGCGACATAACCGCCGGGGAACCGGACCAGCGCCGCGTCGCGCCCGTCCGCCGTGTACGGCGGCACGAGCACGTCGACGCCGGCCGCCCTGGCTTTCTCCAGCGTTGCGGCCAGGTCGGGCACCTCGTACCCCGTCGTCTCGTGCCCGTACGGATAAGGCAGGTGGCCGTCCGTCACGAGCACCGTCATCTTGCCGAAGCCCGACGTGATGCGAATGCGGCGATAGGTGTCGTTCGGGCGGCCGATCTCGACGCCGGGCGCCTTCAGATCGTCGGACACCACCTTGCCGTTCGAGAACTTGACGAAGTCGTGCACGAACTTGCGCACGCTCTGCGGCGACACGTACACGCGATTCTCCGGGATCGTCTGCAGTGCGTCGTACTTCGGCGCCTGCGTGTGCCAGTAGAGCTGCATCTTCACGCCGCCCGTCCACGCGATCACCGCATCGCGGCCGATCGGATCGGGGAACGTGTCGACGATCACTTCCGCGCCGTGCTCGCGCGCCACCTTCATCGCCGCATCCATGTCGGTGACCAGATAACCCGTGCGCTCCGCGCCGAACGGCCAGGGAGTCGGCGTCTTGAAGCCAAACACCGAGATCGTGCCGGCCGGCGTGAACACGAGCTGCGACATCGTCTGGCTCGGCGTCGGCGTGACCTGGAACACGCCCTGCTTCGACTTGCTGCCGCCGAACGTCGCGACAAAGCTGTCGGTGAAGCGATCGAAATCCTCCGGCGCCACGTACACGTGCGTCGTGTCGTATTGCGGCCCGACGGCGAGCGTCGGCGTGGCCGCCGGCAGGACGGGCGGCTTCGCATACGCGGCCGGCGCCGCGACGAGGCCGGCGGCGATCGCCAGCGCGAGCAAGGCGGAACGAATCGATTTCATGACTGGATGTCCTTGTTGTTGATCGTCATCGAGTGGCACGGCCGTTGCCGGCCGGATACGTCGCATCGGCGAGCCGCGTCGCGAGCACGAGTGCCGCGATCAGCCCGAGATGCTCGAAAAAGCTGTTGAGCGCCATGAAACGCACGGCGCCCGTCTGGTTCCAGAAGTCGTTCGCCACCGCCATCGCGACGAGCGTCAGCATGCCGAGGCCGCCAGCGCCGAGCCACGTGAAGCGGCGAAACACGATGCACAGCGAGCCGCCGATCTCGACGACGACCGCCAGTGCAGCCCACAACGCGGGCGGGTGCAAACCGAAATGCGCCTGCTCCGCGATTGCTGCGTCGAAGTGCATCGCCTTGTTGATCCCGCCGATCAGAAAGGCGGACACGAGTGCAAGTCGAACCAGCCCGCCGATCCATGGCTGCGCGAGCAGCGCACGAATCCACGCGGGGCTGTACCGGCCGGTTGTCGTCGCCATGTCAGACCGCCCAGCAGGAACAGCCGAACGCGCCCCAGAAGCCCTTCGCGTCCGACGTCGGCAATGCGCTGCCCCACGCGCTCGCGTGCGCATGCTGGTGCACGTTGCACGCATTCGCGCAGCCGCACATCGCGGCGGCCGCCGCCGCGCGTTGCAGCGGTGCGCCGCTGCGCTGCGTCGCGCCCCAGCCGCCGTAGCCGCCGTACTCGCGCACCGGCGACCAGTCCGGCATCGCGGGCGGAATCGGCGCGTCATGCGACGCGAACGGGCCCGCGCCCCACACGATCCGGCCGCCGACCACCGTCAGCAACGCGGTCGTGCCCGCGATGTCGTCCTCCGCGCACGCGAAGAAGTCGCGATCCGGCACGACCACGTCCGCCAGCTGCCCGACCGCGATCCGCCCTTTCTTGCCGACTTCGTTCGAGAACCACGTCACGTATTCGGTCCACATGCGCAGCGCGGTCTCGCGATCGAGCAGGTTGCGCTGCGGATACATGCGCAGCCCGCCGATCGTCTTGCCCGTCACGAGCCAGGACAGCGACACCCACGGGTTGTACGATGCCACGCGCGTCGCGTCGGTGCCGGCCGACACCTTGAGGCCCTTCGACAGCATCTTCGCGACCGGCGGCGTCGCTTCGGCCGCCTGCGCGCCGTAACGCTCGACGAAGTATTCGCCCTGGTACGCCATCCGGTGCTGCACCGCGATGCCGCCGCCCAGCGCCGCGATACGATCCATCGACTTTTCGGTGATGGTTTCCGCGTGATCGAAGAACCAGTTCAGCCCTTCGAGCGGGATGTCCTTGTTCACCTTCTCGAACACGTCGAGCGCGCGGCTGATCGTTTCGTCGTACGTCGCATGCATGCGCCACGGCCAGCGGTTCTGCGCGAGCACGCGCACGACGCCCTCGAGATCGTCTTCCATCTGCGCCGGCAGGTCCGGACGCGCGACGCGGAAGTCCTCGAAGTCGGCCGCCGAGAACACCAGCATTTCGCCCGCGCCGTTGTTGCGGAAGTAGTCGGTGCCGTCGTGATACTTCGTGCTCTTCGTCCAGTTCACGAAGTCTTCCTTCTCGGCGTTCGGCTTCTGCGTGAACAGGTTGTACGCGATCCGGATCGTCATCTCGCCCGCGTCGTGCAGCTTGCGGATCACCTCGTAGTCGTCCGGATAGTTCTGCGAGCCGCCGCCCGCGTCGATCACGCCGGTCACGCCGAGACGGTTCAGTTCGCGCATGAAGTGGCGCGTCGAGTTGTACTGGTATTCGAACGGCAGCTTCGGCCCCTTCGC